>JAZDHW010000020.1:0-20032 GCA_043805555.1 Pseudomonadota bacterium | reverse complement strand
TTTCCTGTTCAACCCCCGCATCGTGGCCGCCAGCGGCTCCACGGTCTACAACGAGGGCTGCCTGTCGGTGCCGGGCTACACGGCCGACGTGGACCGGGCCGAGCGGGTGGTGGTCAACGCCCTGGACCGCGAGGGCCGGCCCCTCACCATCGAGGCCGAGGGGCTCACCGCCATCTGCCTGCAGCACGAGCTGGACCACCTGGTGGGCAAGCTGTTCCTGGACCGCATAAGCTCCCTCAAGCGGGCCCTCTACCGCAAGCGCCGCCTCAAGGAACTGAAGAAAAAAGGCGAGTGAGGCGGCCCCGCCGCGCACCCCGCATGCGGCATCACATTAATTAATCTTGTCATTGCGAGGAGCAACCCGCCTGGGTTGCGACGCGGCAATCTCTCCTTTCCCTTTTGTGGATTGGGGACGCGGGGAGATTGCTTCGCTTCGCTCGCAATGACAGCTATTATTTTTCGCCAGGCCGATGGTTGGGCTGACCCGTAGGGCCTGCCGCGCTCCCTGTTCCTTCAATAATTCTGACTAGCCCCGGCCGCCGCCCAGGCGGTTGGCCAGCGCCCGGCCCAGCCAGGTGGCGGTGTCGCGCAGCGCGCCCCAGGGCGCGGCCGCGACGATGGCCGCCCGCGCCCGGAGGTCCGCCGCGCCGCGCGGGCGCTCCACCAGGTAGCGCCGGGCGTCCAGGAGCCATTCGCCCTTGACCCGCCGCCACTCGGGGTCGCGGGCGTCCCGGCCGGCCTCGACCCGCGCGATGAGCCGGGTGAGCGCCCGGAACTGGCTGACGCGCTGGGCCGGGGTGAGCGGCGGGGTCTCCTGGGCCAGGCGGCGCATCAGGGCGATTTGCGCGGGGCTGAACTCCGCCCCCAGGCCGGCGGCGGCCAAATTGCGCCCGGCGATGGCGTCGGCCGTGGCCCGCTGGGCCCCGCCCCGGGCCTGGCTGATCTGGCCGGCGTGGGTGCGGAACTGGATCAGGGGCCGGGGCAGGTTGGCCCCCTGGCCGTGATGCAAGAGCCGCGACCAGAGGTCATAGTCCTGGGCAAAGGGCAGGTCCGGGTCGTAGGCCAGGCCGTGGTCAATCAGCGCCTGGCGGCGCACCATGACGCTGGCATGGAAAAAGGCGTTGCTCAACAGCATCTTGGCCCGTATGACCCCATCGCTGGCCGGCTGCCAGCCCAGCACCGGCAGCACCCGGCCGTCCGCGTCGATGCGGGTGGCCCAGGAGCCCGCCAGCACCACCTCGGGCGATGCGTCCAAGAGCTCGGCCTGGCTGCGCAGGCGGTCGGGCAGGGAGACGTCGTCCACGTCCTGGCGGGCCAGGTAGCGGCCCTGGGCCAGGGCCAGGCCCCGGTTCAGGGAGCGGGTCAGGCCCAGGTTTTGTTCGTTTTTCACCGGACGCAGGCGGGGGTCCGCGGCCGCGCGGCGGGTGAGCCGCTCCCAGGTGTCATCGCTGGAGCCGTCGTCGATGACGATGAACTCCAGGTCGGCCAAGCTCTGGTTCAGGATGCACTCCAGGCCCGACTCCAGCCAGGCCTGGCCGTTATGGACCGACATCAGCACCGAGACCAGGGGCGGCATCAGGGCCTCATCTCACACCCGCGGCCCGGCGAAGCTGATCAGCTCCCGGCCCAGGATCATGCGGCGCAGGCTGGTGAGCTGGATGGCCAGGCTGTAGTTGGCGGCCACGAAATCGCGCGCGGCGGCCGGGTCGGGCGGGCGGTCCAGGCGCTGGGCCAGCTCGGTGAGGTTGTTCCACAGCCAGCGCCGGCCGTAGATCAGCTCCGCCCCCACGAAGCTGTAGATCAGGGGTTCGCAGCCGGTGGCCATGGCCTCCATGATGCCCATGCCCTGGCTCTCCGAGAGGCTGGTGGAGAGCAGGTGCTGCTTGTCGGCCAGCCAGGCCTGGATGTCATCCACCCAGCCGTGGAAGGTGACCGCGTCCTTGAGGCCGTTCTTGGCCAGGAAGGCGTGGCAGGCGTTCTGGTTGTAGGCGTCCTGGAAGGAGCCGGCCACATGCAGGCGGCAGGCGGGGTCGCGCCGGTGCAGGGCCTCGAAGGCGTGCATGAGCAGGATGGGGGCCTTCTTGTAGTTGAGGTAGCCGATGTAGGCCAGGTTGCGCCCCGGCGGCCGGTCGACCAGGCGGTAGCGCTCGATGTCCACCCCGTTGGGGATGACGTGGATGCGCGGCACCTGCTGGGCCACTTCGGGCCGGTCGCGCAGCAGCAGCTCGCGCATGAGGTTGCAGACGAAGATCAGGTCGGTCACCGGCCGGTAGTCGATGTTGAAGGCCACCCGCTCCAGCACCTCGTAGTGATGGATGCGCAGGAAAACCCGCTTGCCCGTCAGATGCCGGGCCAGCTCCTTGGTGATGGCGGCGGTCAGGTCGTTGCCCCATTCCAGCCAGATGGCCTGATGCCGGCGCACGGCGGCCTCGATCTCGGGCGGGTTGTCGCTGACCAGCTTGGTGAAGGGGATGTCCGGGGCCAGGCCGGCGATGAACTCATCGATGAAATTGGCGAAGCCGGGCCGGCAGCAGAGCAGGATGGGCTGGGGGCCCTCGCTGACGGTTATGGCCGGGGCCGGGGCCGGGGCCGGCGCGGTGGTCGGCCCCGCGGCCGGACGGGGTTTGGCCGGGCTGCGTTTTTTGTTCTGCTTGCCCATGCCCCCCGCCTACCAGGCGATGTCTTCGGGCGCCAGCAGGCGGCCGGCCGGCACCGCCCGCGCGGCCCGGCGGCCCAGGACCTCACCCAGGCGCGCGGCCGGGATGCCGGTGCCCGGCTTCTTGACGCCCACCAGGGCCGGGGTCAGCTCCGCCCCGGCCGGGATGTCGGCCAGGGAGACCAGGCTTTTCTCGAAGACGCGCTTCATCTCGGCAAACCGGCTGGCGTCGGTCTTGTCCACCGGATGGGCCAGCATGGCTTCCACCGCCCGCACCCCGGCGCACAGGTCGGCGAATTCGGCCGGCTCCAGGGAGTGGGCCGCGTCGGAGCCGTACATCAGGCGGCTGAAGGTGAAGTGCTTCTCCACCACCGCGGCCCCCAGGCTGACCGCGGCCAGGGCCGCGTAGATGGTCAGCGTGTGATCGGAGAGCCCCACCGGGACCTTGTAGCGCTCGCGCATCTGAAGCATCACGTTGAGCCCCACCTGCTCGTAGGGGCAGGGGTATTCGGTGGTGCACTGCATCACCACCAGGCGGTCGTGGCGCTTGACCACCGTGTCCACCGCCCGGTCCAGCTCGGCCCAACTGCTCATGCCCGACGAAAGCAGCACCGGCTTGCCGGTCTGGGCGATCAGGTCGATGAGCGGCAGGTTGGTCACCTCGCCCGAGGGCACCTTGTAGCGCGCCGCGCCGGCGGCCTCCAAGAGATCCAGGGCCTGGGCCGAGAAGGGCGAGGACAAAAAGCCGGCCTTGGCCGCGGCGCAGGCGGCGATTAGCTCGCGCCACTGGGCCAGGCTGAAGCCGGTGCGCTCAAAATAGGCCATGCGGGGCTCGCCCTGGAAAAAGGGCGGCATGGGCGCGTCGGCCAGGGTCTCGGCCGCCGCGATGTGGGTCTGGAACTTGACGGTGTCCGCCCCGGCGGCCGCCGCGGCGGCGATGAGCCGCCGGGCGTTGCCAAAGCTGCCGTCGTGCACCGAGCCCACCTCGGCGATGATCTCCACCCCGGCCATGGCCTCCTCCGCGCTGGTTTGGTCTGGGGATTGTGATAGCGCGCCGCGCCGGTCCCGGTCAAGGCCGGGGATCAGGCGCCGGCCTTGGGGGCCGCGCCGGCCTCGGGGGCCGCGCCGGCTTCCGGGTTCAGGGCGGGCAGGGTCACGCTGACGGTGGTGCCCTGGCCCAGGTGGCTGCTCAGGCTGATGGCCCCGCCGTGCTCTTCCACGATGCGCCGGGCCACCGGCAGGCCCAGGCCGGTGCCGCGCTGCTTGGTGGTGAAAAAGGGCTTGAAGACCTGGTCCAGGTGCTCGGCCGAGATGCCGCTGCCGTGGTCGGCCACCGCCAGCAGCAGGCTGCCGTGCAGGCCGGGCTCCAGGCTCAGGTCGATCTCGTCGCCGGGCTGGCTGGCCTGGGCCGCGTTCTGGATCAGGTTGATGAGCACCTGGCGCAGGCGGTTCTGGTCGGCGGCCACCTGGGGCAGGTCCGGGGCCAGGCGGGTGACCAGCCTGAGGCCCTCGCCGGCCAGCTCCGGGGTCATCAGCTCCGCCACCTGCTCCACCACCGCGGCCAGGTCCATCGCGGCCCAGGTGTATTGCTGGGGCCGGGAGAGGTCGTTGAGCTCGGTGAGGATGCCCTCCAGGCGGGCCACCTCGCCCACGATGATGTCCATCTTGTGGCGGCCCTTCTCGCTGAGGCCGGTTTCCTTCTGCAACTGGCGGGCGAAGCCGCCGATGAGCGAGAGCGGGGTGCGGATCTCGTGGCTGACCGTGGTGACCATCTGCCCCACCAGGGCCAGTTGCTCGCTGCGCTTGACCCGCTCGGCCAGCTCGCGCTCGGCCGAGAGGTCGCGCATGATGGCGGTGAAGAGCAGCCCGCCGCCGGGGGCGTCGGCCACCGAGAAGCTGATGGAGATGGGGAAGCGGGTGCCGTCGCGGCGCTCGGCCTCCAGCTCGGCGGAATGGCCCACCAGGCGGGCGCGGCGGGTGCGGATGTAACGCTCCACGTAGTGGCGGTGGGCGCGGCGGTGCTCGGAGGGGATCAGCGGGGCCAGGTCGCCGCCCAGCACCTCGCTGCGCCGGTAGCCGAACATGCGCTCGGCGGCGGCGTTAATGTAGACCACCTCGTGGTGCTCGTTGATGCTCACCACGGCGTCGTTGGCGGTCTCCACGATCTGGCGGTACTTCTCCAGTTCCTGGGCCAGCTCGTGCACGTCGTTCATCTGCTCAGGGTGGCTCACGCTCTCCGCCAGAATGTCTGAGGACGACTATTCGGGTCTGGTTTCTTTGTAACACGGCCGACCGGCACGGGCAAGCCGATGTGGGTTGCGCCAAAAGAGCAGGGCCGGCCTTGGGGACCGACCCTGCACGGGGAGGGGGAAGGGCCTGGCCCTTCTGGGGAGTGGTCGCCCTGCAGCCTGGCTGGCCCACCTCGGATTTGGGCAGCTTTTTGTCGGCTCAGGACGGTTGCGGGCTAGCAATGGTGCATCAGGCTCTGATGCCAACGCTAGCAGTCTGTCTCCCGCCCTGTCAACCCAAAACAATATATGGGCAATATTTTTTATGAGCATACCATATGTTGAATTCAGGTGACATTAATCTAGGCCGTCAGGTTGTTTAGCCATTTGGCCGTTTCGGCGCTCAGTGCACTCTCGCGCCCGCCCAGGAAATGATCGGCCCCGGTCAGGGGGGTCACCTGGGCCCGTGCACCGGCGGCGGCCACATAGGCCCTCAGGCCGGCCAGGCTGGTGTAGGGGTCCTGGTCCCCGGCCAGCACCAGCAGGGGCCCCGCATCTGGTGGCCAGGGCCCCAGCTCCCCCAACACCAGGGCCGGCGCCGCCAGCACCCCGGCCGCCAGCGGGCCCATTTTGGCGGCGGCCCAAGTGGCCACCCGTGCACCAAAGCTGTAGCCCATCAGCGCCAGGGGGCCGGGCAGCTCCCGGCGCAGCCAGGCCATGGCCGCAGCCGCGTCGTCCTGCTCGCCCACCCCGTCGTCGTGGCTGCCGCTGCTCATGCCCACGCCCCGGAAGTTGAACTTCAAGGCCGCCCAGCCGGCCAGGAGCGCCCCGGCCGCCAGGGCGTCCACCACGTTGTTGTGCATGGACCCGCCGTAACGGGGGTGGGGGTGCAGGACCAGGGCCGTCCCCAGGGGCCGGCCCTCCGGCCGGCTCAGCACCGCCTCCAGGCTCACCTGGGCGTCCACTTCGATACGCACCGCCTTGACGCTCATATGCGTGGCCTCCCATAGGGACGGCGCCGCCCGGAAACTCCGGGCGGCGCCGTGATGGGTTGTCGTCAGCCGTGGGGCTAGGTCAGTTCCTTGTACTGCTTCACCGAGATGGCGACCTTGTACAGGATGGTCAGCACCAGGGCGCCCACCGCGTAGACGCCGAAGGTGACCATCAGCTCCAGGGCGGTGGGGGCGTACTCGGTGACCTCGTGCAGCGGGTTGGGCACGAAACCGCCGGAGATCATGCCGATGCCCTTGTCGATCCAGGTGCAGGTGAAGACCAGGATCACGGCCAACAGCAGCACGCCCGGCTTGGCCCGCCAGTTGGGGTTGATCAGGATGGCGACGGCGGTGAAGCCGCAGATGAGGGCCAGCCACATCAGGGGCATCACGTTGCTGGGGTGGCCGTGCAGGCCGAAGTAGAGGTATTGCAGGTGGCTCATGTGGCCGGGAATCTGGCTGTAGCCCACCGTGAAGACCTCGAGGAAGAAGAAGAACAGGTGCAGGATGATCGCGTAGGTGACGATCTTGGCCAGGGTCTGGATGGCCTCCTTGCCGGCGTCGAACTTGGTCAGCTTCTTGACCAGCATGGCCAGCATGATCAGCACCGCCGGGCCGGCCGCGAAGGCGCTAGCCAGGAAGCGGGGGGCTAATATGGCGGTGAGCCAGAAGCCGCGGCCGGGCAGGCCGGCGTACAGGAAGGCCGTCACGGTGTGGATGCTGACCGCCCAGGGGATGGACAGGTAGATGAGCGGCTTGGTCCACTTGGGCGGCGGCAGCTCCTTGCGCTCGCAGCCCAGCACGGTCCAGCCCACGATCAGGTTGATGAACAGGTAGCCTTGGAGCACCACCATGTCCCAGAACAGGATCGAGTTGGGCGTGGGGTACAGCAGCACGTTGAGCAGCCGCATCGGGCGGCCAAGGTCGACCACGATGAAGAGCAAGCACATGGTGACCGCGGCGACGGCCAGGAACTCGCCCAGGATGGTGATGCGCCCGAAGGCCTTGTAATGATGCAGGTAGTAGGGCAGCACCAGCATCACCGCCGAGGCGGCCACGCCGACCAGGAAGGTGAACTGGGCGATGTAGAAGCCCCAGGTGACGTCACGGCTCATGCCGGTGATGGTCAGGCCCTCGGTGTACTGGACCATGTAGGCCCCGAAACCGGCTCCGATGACCACCAACAGGAAGACGAGCCAACCCCAGTATCTCGGTTCTCCTTTTAGCGCCTTCTCAAGCATGGCTACCTCAAATTAAGTAGTAGACCTGGGGATGAGTGCCCAGTTCGTTTTTGCGCCGGATGGCGTAACGACTGCGCAGCGCCTGCCGCACCGGCGCGCCGGCGTCGGCCATGTCGCCGAACAGGATGGCTCCCTTGGACACCTCCACGCAGGCGGGCAACTGGCCCTTGGCCAGGCGCTCGGTGCAGAAGGTGCATTTTTCCACCACACCCTTGGTCCGGGTGGGATAGGTGGGGGTCGGGGGCTGGCCGTCGGGGAAATAGCGCCGCGGGTCGGAGAAGTTGAAGCTGCGCGACCCGAAGGGGCAGGCGGCCATGCAGAAGCGGCAGCCGATGCAACGGTGCATGTCCATCATGACGATGCCGTCCGCGCGGCGGAAGGTCGCCTTGGTGGGGCAGACCCGCACGCAGGGCGGATTGTCGCAGTGGTTGCACAGGACCAGGAAAGGCGTCTCGTGCACCTCGTGGTCCATGTACTCCTGCTCCAGATCCGGGAAGGCGTGCTCGAAGCCGGTCTCCCAGATCCACTTGATGTCCTGCTTGGTGGGGATGGCGGGCACGTTGTGGACCGTGTGGCAGGCCTCCACCGCCGCCTTGCGGGTGGCGTCGTCCAGCTTGCGCAGGTCCATGGCCATGCCCCAGCGGCGGGCGGTCATGGCGTTGGGGTTGGGCACCTCGGCGCCCGGGGCCGCGTCGCCGGGAAACAGCGGGTGCTCCGGGGTCTTGGACTTCCACCAGCCCTCGATGCCGTCGGCGGCCTCCAACTGACCGGGGAAGAGTAGCTCATACGCCCCCTTGCCGCCCAGGCCCAGGGCGGCGGCCAAACCAGCCATCCTCAGGAAGTCTCTACGGTTGACGCCCATCACTTGACCTCCTTCGGCGCGACGTGGCAATCCCAGCAGTACGGCGCCACCCCCGTGTAGTCATGGCACTTGTCGCAGAATTTGGCCTTGTCCGTGTGGCAGGTCATGCACTGGTTTTGCAGGCTCATGTTATAGCGCTTGCCGTCGGCGGCCACGTACACCCGGTTGCCCGAGCGCACCACCGAGTCGCGCCACTCGTCCAAAAGCTGCATGTGGGAGGAGCGCATGAACTCCTTGGAGGCCACGCACTGCTTCTGGTCCTTGGGCAACTGGATCTCGGGCACCGGCGCGGCCTTGAGCCTTGCGTTCCAGACCGGGAAGGCGAAGATCACCAGGAACACCAGGATCCCGAACCAGATTACGGGTTTGTCGTTCATTACTCCTCACCCTCCTCTCCGGCTTCCTCATCATCGCCGCTGGGGAAGTCAATGGGAGGCAGACCCGCCTCCTCGCGCAGGTCGTTGATCTCCTCCCCGCGGAGGTTGGTGCTGCGGGCGTTCTCGCCATCCATGATGAGCGCGTTGGCCACCAGCTCGGTCAGGCCGCAAACGTTGACCTCCGGCACCCAGTATTGCATCAGCGGCGGCAGGGCGGCGCGGTCGATGGCGCAGACGCAGCCCAGCATGTTCACACCGAACTTCTCGTGCACGAACTTGACCGCGTTGGCCCGCGGCAGCCCCCCGCGCATGCGCAGCTCCATGTTCTCGCCGGCGTTGAGGCCGGAGCCGGAGCCGCAGCAGAAGGTCTGCTCGCGGATGGTGGTGTCGGGCATCTCATAGAAGTTGTTGCAGATCGCGTTAAGCACGTAGCGCGGCTCTTCCAAAAGGCCCATGCCGCGGCTGGTGTTACAGGAGTCGTGCCAGGTCACCGTGTAGTGATCGTTGCGGCTCTTGTCCAGCTTCAGCTTGTTGTGCTTGATCAGGTCGGCGGTGAATTCGGTGAGGTGGACCATCTTGGTGCTGGCGGCGTTTTCAAAAACGGTGCCGGTCAGCGGGTTCTTGGGCACCTCCAGGAAGTCGGCCGGGCCGTTCATGGTGTCCATGTACTGGTTCACCACCCGCCACATGTGGCCGCACTCGCCGCCCAGGATCCACTTGACCCCCAGGCGCTTGGCCTCGGCGTACATCTTGTAGTTCAGCCGCTTCATCGTCTCGTTGCTGGTGAAGAAGCCGAAGTTGCCGCCCTCGGAGGCGTAGGTGGACCAGGTGTAGTCCAGCCCCAGGTGCTCGAAGAGCATCAGGTAGCCCATGGTGGTGAAGATGCCGGGGTCGGCGAAGACGTCGCCGGAGGGGGTGACGAAGAGGATCTCGGCCCCCTTGCGGTTGAAGCTGGGCTCGATGGTGATGCCCACGTTCTCTTCAACGTCGCTGAGCAGGTACTCGATGTTCTCTTTGAAGGTGTGAGGTTTCAGCCCCAGGTGGTTGCCGATGTGGTAGCACTGGTTGACCGGGGTGCCGATCCAGTCGATCTGCAGGCCCAGCAGGTTCAGGATTTCGCGGGCGATGATGGTGATCTCGGCGGTGTCGATGCCGTAGGGGCAGAAGACCGAACAGCGCCGGCACTCGGTGCACTGGAAGAAGTAGTAGAACCACTCCTTGATCACGTCCTCTGTCAGTTTGCGCCCGCCGGCCAGCTTGCCCAGGATCTTGCCGGCGGTCTTGAACTCGCCGCGGTAGACGCTGCGCAACAGCTCGCCGCGCAGCACCGGCATGTTCTTGGGATCGCCGCTGCCGATGAAGAAGTGGCACTTGTCGGCGCAGGCGCCGCAGCGCACGCAGATGTCCATGAAAACCTGGAAGGAGCGGAAGCGTTGCAGGCGGTCCTTGATGCCTTCCTTGACGATGCCCTTCCAGTCGGCCGGCAGCTTCCAGTCAGGCTCGGTGGGGTTCCACTCGCGGGGGAAGGCGCCGTCCATGCCCTTCAAGCTGTCCACCTTGACCGGGTGGCAGTACATGCCGGGTCGGATGTTGGTTGGGGTCTCCATCCAGCCGGTGGCCGGCGGATGGTGGTCGATCTTGGCGATCTCCTGAGGCTTGGGTAGTTGGCTAGCCATCTTACGCTTCCTTCTCCACCGGGATGCCGGCCTCGATCATCTGCTCCCGGAAGTCGTCCTCGTACTCCTCGTAGGTGTGGAAGTGGACCACCGGGTTCCAGGGGTTGATGTGCCGCTTCACCCGGCTGTTGTTGGCCAGGTTGCGGGTGGGGCTGAGCCACACGCCACCCATGTGCATCAGCTTGCTGAAGGGGAAGTAGGCGAAAAGGCAGGAGACCAGGAACAAGTGAATGAAGAACAAGACCCCGATGGGCTCGGCCGGGATGACCGGGTGCAGGGTCACCAGGCCCATGGTCAGCTTCTTGACCGCCACCACGTCCACCTTGGTCAGGTAGCGCATGAGGATGCCGGTCTTGGCGATGCCGATGATGAGCAGCAGGGGGAACCAGTCGCTGGCCAGGCTGATGTAGCGCACCTGGGGCACCACGATGCGGCGGATGAGCAGCAACGCGGCGAAGGTGAGCAGGATCACGCCCGATTGCAGCAACGCCGGCTGGAAGATGGCCAGGCCCTCCGGACCGGGGATGGGCAGGCCGACCTCCAGGAAGCCGTCGAGCTTCTCCACCGCCGTGACCAGCCACGGGATGGGCTCGGTGAAAAAGCGCAGGTGGCGGAACAGCACGATGAAGAAGGTCCAGTGGAACAGGAGTGCGAACAGCCACAGCCATTTGGCCGAGACGTAGCGAATCACCGGGCCCTGGCGGTAGTCCAGCTTGGTGTTCCTGAACAGGCTGCGGAACAGGAACACCTCGAAGAACATGCGGGCCAGGACGCCGCCGGTGGAGGAAGGGTTGTCGATCTTGTTCGGCTTGATCCAGCCCAGCGACTTCTGCTGCCCGGCGGTGGTGGGAATCCTGAACGGCACTGGGGAGCGCGCCCAGACCAGCACCCGGTAGACCACCCCCACGAAAAAGGTGATCACCGCGGCATAGGGCAACACGATCCCAAATAGCACGCGCAGGTCCAAGACCGCCACGCCGAAGAAGGCCACCAAGACCAGGGCCGTCACTGCCAAGGCGGAAATGAGAAGGGCGATCATTTACGGCTACCTCGTTTCATGTTTGGCTCTCTTTTTTGCTGTCTATACTTATTACCTCGGCCGGTTGGGGAGGCTTCAGGTCCGGCTCCTCCTGGCCGGGTATGACGCAAAAGATGTCCGAGTGGCGAATGGCCTGGTAGTACAGCCGCTTCACCTCCTCGGCCTTGATGCTGTAGATCTGCTCGCGGCACTTCATGTAGACGTCGAAGGCGATGAGCGCCAGGGCGTCCACCTGGTTTTCGATCACGAACAGATCCACCAGGAGCTTGGGATCCTGCTTGATCTCCTTGGCCAGGGCCTCGCGCATGAAGTGCTTGAGCGAGAAGATGAAGCCAACCGCCGCGCCGGCCGGGATGTCCTGCACGGCCCGGATGCGCACGCAACGGTCCAGGAGCGAGGCGGCCTTGTCGCGCTCCAGGCCGGCCAGCAACTGGTCGAAAAGCTCCTCCAGGGCCTCGGAAAGGCTGTTGCCCACCGGGTTCTGGAAAGGGTCCTTGCGGCCGCGGAGGAAACTGGCGGACTCGGACGGGTAAACGCCCAGGGCCTCGTCGATCCATTTTTTGATCAGGCCGCTTCGATTGGCCTGCAGCATTTCGACCAGGCTCACGCCGGCCTCCCCAACGCCCTAAATTGACCCGCCGGGCCCCCCAGCGGCGCCTTGTGAGCGCCGCCCCGCCGGGCCTTCCGGGGCTTTTATTGACAAATGTCAGTGCTATGAAGTAGTTAGCGCTTAGTCCACAGTGGCACATAGTTAGCACACACCACCAGGCGCGTCAAGCCTCTTGCGCCCGGCCCCGACCCGCGCCTTTTATCAGCCCCTTGGGCCATATTGCTTGCCCGGCGGCGCCCCCACGGCGACCGCGGCCACGGCCCCTGTGGCCGCCCCACTGGCGGACAGCCGTCCCATTCTGCGGTAGCCTCCGCCGATCTGTCAAGGGTTGCATCGCCTGGCCGGGTCGGGCGGGCCTGGGGTAAAATAGCGGGAACAACCGCAACCTAAGCGCCGAGGAGGCAGTGCATGCCGCGATTCACCGGCCTCAACCACCTCGCCCTGGCCACCGGCGACATGGAGGCCACCATCCGTTTCTGGCGCGACCTCATCGGCCTGCCCCTGGTGGCCGCCCTGGGCAAGCCCGGCGCGCGCCAATATTTCTTCGCGGCCGGCCAGGGGGCCTACCTGGGCTTCTTCGAGTGGCCGGGGGTGGAGCCCATCCCGGAAAAGGACCACGGCTACCCGGTGGAGGGCCCCTTTGGCTTCGACCACCTGGCCATCGGCGTGGCCGGCGAGGACGATCTCTGGGAGCTGCGCGACCGCCTGGAGGCGGCCGGCTTCTGGGTCAGCGAGCCCCTGGACCACGCCTTCATCCATTCCATATATAGCTTCGACCCCAACGGCATCGCCATCGAGTTCGCCTGCCTGGCCCCGGCGGTGGACCTGGACGCCCGGCCCCGCCTGGTGGACCGGGAGCCCGGCCCGGCCGCCCTGGAGGGCCCCCGGCCCCAGCCCGGCCACTGGCCGCCGGCCCGGGCCACCCCGGCCGACCAGCGCCAGACCTATCCCGGCGAGGGCCTGGCCCTGGTGGAGAAACCCAGCCGGGCCTGAGCGCGGCCGTCACCTGTAACACTGCGCCATCGCAGGCCATTGACGATTCCGGCCCCGGCCGGGCCCGGGCCGCCAAAATGGCCTCAAGAATCTGGGGCGCGGTGCCGATCATTCAATTGAGTCGGCGTCAGCCCCTGGCGTCCGGCGGCGAGGGGAGTAGTGCAACTTGGCCACCAAGCAAGACTGGATCGCAAACTGCAAGCCTGACCGCGTGGAGCGCATTATGGCAGCCAGCATATATCGCTTGCAGGTGGGGCCGCCCAAACCCAACCAGCTCCAGACCATGGAGGGGCTGCTGTCCGATGGCATCGTGGGCCTGTACCGGACGGGCAAGAAGGACCAGGGCGCGGTGCGCGGCGACCAGGCCCGCTACCTGGCCGACAGCGATTTTTCGCCCTCGCCCGAGGCCCTGCGCGACCTGCTGGGCCCCCTGGCCCCGGACCGCCTGCGTTAGGCGGCGCGCCCGCCGTTCCTCTCCCGGCCCCCCGCCCCCCGCCCCCTCCGGGGCTCTCCCCGACCACCGCCCGAATGACCCCCTGACCGATGCATCAGCCAAATCCGGCGCTTGGAAACCCCAGGCGCTTGACGCCCCGCCCGGCCTGGGCGACACTGACCAGGCGGAGGAAGCATGGAGGCGCGCGAATACGAGCTGATGTACGAGCTGGAGCTGACCCACTGGTGGTTCGTGGGCAAGCGCCTGGCCGCCGCCGCCCTGCTCCGCTCCCTGGAGCCCATCGCCGGCCTGCGGGTGGACGTGGGCGCGGGCACCGGGGCCATGCTCAGCGAGCACCTGGGGCGCGGCCCGGCCCTGGGGGTGGAGCTGGACCCCCAGGCCGCGCAGCTCTGCGCCCGGCGGGTGGGGCCGGTGCTGGTGCGCGGCCGCTCCAACGCCCTGCCCCTCACCGACGGCGCGGCCGGCCTGGTCACGGTCATGGACATGCTCTATCATCAGGGGGTGGACGTGGCCGCCACCCTGGCCGAGTGCCGCCGGGTGCTGCGGCCGGGCGGCTACCTGCTGATCTTCGACGCGGCCTACCAGGGCCTCCTGGGCCCCCACGACCGCTCCATGCACGCCGCCCGGCGCTTCACCCGCGCCGGACTCACCCTGCGGGTGGAGCGGGCCGGCTTCCAGGTGTTGCGGGCCGGCTACCGCAACGCGCTCCTGGCGCCGGGACTCATCGCCCTGCGCCTGGTGGCCAAATGGCTGGAGCGCCTGCGCGGGCCCCGGCCCGAGCCGCCGGCCTCGGACGTGGCCCGGCCGCCCGACGTCCTGAACCGGCTGCTGCTGAGCCTGATGGCCCGCGAGGCCCGCTGGTTGCGCAACCATGACCTCCCCCTGGGCACCAGCGTCTGCCTTTTGTGCCAAAAGCCGCGGTGACAAGCCGCGTCACCGCCCCCTCACGCGAGGAGAACCATGCCCCATCCCGGCCATCCCGGATCAGGCCACCCCGGCCACCCCGGCCATCCCGCCCCCGCCGCCGACGGCCCGCCGACCCTGCGCCTGGTGGCCTGGGAGACCACCCGCCGCTGCAACCTGGCCTGCCTGCACTGCCGGGCCGGGGCCACGGACGCCGAATACCCCGGCGAGCTGACCACGTCCCAGGGCGAGGCCTTCCTGACCGACCTGACCAGCCTGGGCCGGCCGGTGGTCATCCTCACCGGCGGCGAGCCGCTCTTGCGCCCGGACATCTTCCACCTGGCCCGCTATGGCCACGACCTAGGTCTGCGCATGGTCATGGCCGTCAACGGCACCCTGCTCACCCCGGAGATCGCGCGAAAACTCAAGGACGCCGGCATCCAGCGCCTGTCCATCAGCCTGGACGGGCCGGACGAGGCGAGCCACGACAACTTCCGGGGCCAGCCCGGGGCCTTCGACGGCGCCCTGGCCGGCATGGCCGCCGCCCGCGGCGCGGGCCTGGATTTTCAGATCAACACCACGGTAACCCGCAGCAACCTGCCCTGGATCGAGAACATCTTCGACCTGGCCGTGGAGCTGGGCGCGGTGGCGCACCACATCTTCCTGCTGGTGCCCACCGGCCGCGGACGCGCCCTGACCGGCGAGATCATCACCGCCCAGGAGTATGAGGACGTGCTGCACTGGTTCGCCGAGAAGAAGTTCGCTGGCGCGCCCCTGGAGCTCAAGGCCACCTGCGCCCCGCACTTCTACCGCATCCTGCGCCAGGAGGCCAAGGCCCGCGGGGTCAAGCTCTCCTTCGAGACCCACGGCCTGGACGCGGTGACCAAGGGCTGCCTGGGCGGCCAGGGCTTCGCCTTTGTCAGCCACCTGGGCGGCGTGCAACCCTGCGGTTACCTGGAATTGCAGGCCGGCAACATCCTGGCCCAGCCCTTCAGCCGGATCTGGCGCGAGAGCGAGCTGTTCATCCGCCTGCGCGACGCCGACCGGCTGGGCGGCAAGTGCGGGGTCTGCGAATACCGCCGGGTCTGCGGCGGCTGCCGGGCGCGGGCCTATGAGGTCAGCGGCGACGAAATGGCCGAGGAGCCCCTGTGCCTGTACCAGCCGGCCGGGCTGGGCGGCTGAGCCCCGCGGCAGCGTCTTTTGCCACCAAAGAAAGGGCGGGGGTTGTCCCCGCCCTTTTCTGCGTTCAGGGGTCATTGCGGGACGCCCGCAGGGCGGCCTGGCAATCCCTTGGCCTTCTTTTTTTCCGGGGGGCCCGGACAGCTCCGCTGTCCGGGTCGCGTAGCGACAAGAAAAAACTTAGCAGGGTCATTGCGGGGAGCGTCAGCGACGAAGCAATCGCGTTAAAAAACCGGCTGCACGTTGCCTTTTCCCTGTCATTGCGGGACGCCCGCAGGGCGAGGCGGCAATCTCTCCCTCCCTCTTATCCCCTCCCTCTCCCCCCGGCGGGGGGAGAGGCCAGGTGAGGGGGGCTTGGCCTCCCCGTCTTAATCTTTACAGGCTGGGGTCCAGCACCACCTTGAGCGGCGGCTCGCCGCCGCCCTCGCCGGCCACCAGGCGCACCGCATCCTCGGCCTTTTCCAGGGGGAAGCGGTGGCTTATCATCTCCTTGAGCGGGGCCTTGGTGCTCCGGGCCAGGCCGATGGCCGCCTCCACCGACTCAAAGTCCTGGGAGTAGGCCCCCAACAGGCGCAGCTCCTTGAACACCGCCCGGTCCAGCAAGAGCGGCACCTGGGTGTTGGCCCCGTAGAGCCCCGGCAGCACCACCGCCGCGCCGGTGCCGGCCAGGCTCAAGGCCGTGGCCGCGCCGGCGGGATGGCCGCTGACATCCATCACCACCTGGGCCAGGTTCCCGCCGGTGGCCGCGGCCATGATTGCCGCCGGGTCCTCCTGGTCCACGCAGGCGATGTGGGTGGCCCCGAAGCGCTGGCACAGCTCCAGGCGCTTGGCGTCACGCTTGAGGCCGGCCACCAGGATGGGCTGGGCCCCGCTCTCGGCCGCCACCAGGGTGGCCGCCATGCCCTGCTGGCCCGGCCCCACGATGGCGCAGGCCATGCCCAGCTTCAGCCCGCCGATGCGGCTGAGCCAGCGCACCGCGTTGCCCAGCACCGCGCCGGTGACCACCGCCACCTCGGGGTCGAAGTCGTCGCCGATCCTGTGCACCATGGCCCGGGCCGGCAGGTAGAGATAGTCGGCGTAGGCCCCGAAAAGGTGCGGCGGCTCGGCGCAGCTCACCATGGAGCCATAGCAGAGCATCTTTTCGCAGATGGTGTAGCGCCCGGCCCGGCAGGCGGCGCACTGGCCGCAGCCAAAG
Organism: Pseudomonadota bacterium; assembly: GCA_043805555.1. Classification (GTDB taxonomy): domain Bacteria; phylum Desulfobacterota; class Desulfarculia; order Desulfarculales; family Desulfarculaceae; genus JACRDC01. Next base: position 3,627 of record JAZDHW010000020.1, on the reverse strand, counting down.
GCGTATTCCACGATGACCCGGTCGCCCTCGGCCACGCCCCAGCGGGCCAGGGCGCCCTCGCCGGCGCGGTGGATGCGCCCCACGATCTCGTGGCCCAGGATCAAAGGATAAGGCCGGGGGGCGCGGGAGGCCTTGCCCTTGAAAATGCCGGGGTCCGAGCCGCAGACCCCCACCAGCTCGACCTTCAGGATGCCGTCGTCGGCCCCGATCTCCGGCAGAGGAAACTCGCGCATCTCCATCTTGCCCGGTTCATACGTCACCATCGCCCGTGTCGTCGCCATGCCGCTCCTCCCTGCTGCGTTAAGCCCCCCGCTGGTTTTGGTGGCGCCATCTTAGCGCAGGATGCCCGGCCGAGGGCAGAGGTTTGTGCCGTTTGCGGGCGCGCGGGCGGGTTATCGGGGCCAAATGGTGAGGCGGCATGGCGCGTAAGCGCCATTAATAACGGCAGCCGTCATTGCGAGGAAGAACCCGGCGGGGTTGCGACGAGGCAATCTTCCCTTGTCCTCTTTGACAGGTGAAGGGCTCTCCCGGCCGTCAGTGCGCCCGGTGATGCGCCGGGCCGGGCGGCCGCGGGCGTTTTCGGCGGGGCAGGTTTGGGCGGCGCGGATGGCGGCCCCCGGCGACGGCGGCGGAGATGCGGAAAAAATAGCCGCGGTGAAGCAAACGCCGCGGGCGGGCCCGGTGAGGCCCGCCCGCGGCGCTGGTGCTTGGCGTGGGAGCTAGCGTCCGATCACATAGCGCAAGGGGTCTACGTCATCGCGCAGGATGGTCAGCTCCTCGTGGCTGGGCTCGGCGGTGGTGGCCACGTGGCTGGCCACCATCAGCTCGAAGCCGGTGTTCTCGCGCACCTTGTCCAGGGTCACCCCGGGGTGCAGCGACTCCACCTTCATGCGCCGGGTCTCCTCGTCAAAGCCCATCACCGCCATGTCGGTGACGATCTTGTAGGGGCCGGTGCCCTCGGCCAGGCCGGCCGCCTCGCGCGCGCCGGCGCCGGTGAGGAAGCCGGGGCTGGTGACGAAGTCCACCTTCTCCACGAAGCGGCTCTTGTTGTGCACGGTCATGATCATGGTGCGCCAGCACATGGAGGCGAAGTCGTTGGCCCCGCCGCTGCCGGGGAAGCGCACCTTGGGTTTGGCGTAGTCGCCCACGATGGTGGAGTTCAGGTTGCCGTAGGCGTCGATCTGGGCGCCGCCCAGGAAGGCGTAGTCCACCAGGCCGCGGGAGCAGGTGGTCATCATCTCGCACATGCCGGCGGCCATGACCGCGCGGAAAAAGGTGCGCGAGTCGCCGACGCTGATGGGCATCTGGGGCAACTGGGGCGCGATGCCGCCGGCCTCGAAGACCACCACCAGGTCGGGGGCGTGGGTCATCTGGGCCAGCATGGCCGCCGCGCAGGGCGCGCCGGTGCCCACCGCCACCGTCTTGCCGTTTTCCAGGAAACGGGCGGCGGTGCAGATCATCATCTCCATCATGTTGTATTGCGTAGACAAGGCTCAGTCCTCCTTATCCCTGGCGTATGCCATGGCCAGCCTATTTTTCGGGCAGGGTCTCCTGGGACCGCAGCTCCTTGAGCCGGGCCAGGCCGCCGCACAGGTTCAGGTACTCCTCGAAGCTCTCCACGCCGTAGATGTACTTGTCCAGGAACTTGGCGAAGACCTCGGGATCCTTCTCCACCTTCATCCACTCCACCAGGTGGGCCTCGTCGGAGAAGTATTCATAAGGCATGTTGCCGGGGTAGGAGCCGTAGGGCACCTCGATCACCGCGTCCACCAGGTAGAAGGGGATGGCGGTGCGGGTGGGGTCGCTGCGGATGTCCTGGTTGCTGACCAGGCGCTCGGTGGTGATGATCAGGCGCTTGGCCGAGCGGGAAAGCTCCATGTCGGCCACGGAGATGCCCTTGATGCGGCAGTTGCCGTAGATGTCGGCCTCGTGCACGTGGATCACGCCCACGTCCGGCCACAGGGCCGGCACCGCGCTCATGATCTTACCGGTGAAGGGGCACTCCACGGCCTTGGCCGCCGAGCGCGCGAAGGTGTCGGTGCCCAGCATGCTGCGGCACAGGCCGAAGGAGACGCCTTCGGCCGCGGCGCGCATGCGCACCGCCAGGGCGTAGTTGGTCCACTCGCAGACCTCCACCTCGCCCGACTCCATCACCCGGCGGGCGTTGGGCGAGAGCCCCCGCGCCTCCAGGCCCACGATGTAGGCCGCGTCCAGCCGGTTGATGCACCTGCCGGCGCAGATGATCTGGAAGTCGTGGGTGGTGGTGTGGCCGGCGAAGGCCAGGTTCTTGCGTTTCTGGCGCACGATCTCGTGCAGCACGGCGGTGGCGATGCGGTTGGCGCCGAAACCGCCGCTGGCCAGGTAGCAGCCGTCGGTGACGTACTGGGCTACGGCCTCTTTGACGGTGGTGCGCTTATCCACCATGGCCCGGGGCTTGGCCGCAAAGAATTCGCGGGCTCGGTCCGGGTCCGGGCTCATGAAGAGGGGTCCGCTTCCTTCAGCGAGCACTTTCATGTGTTTCCTCTCATCTGTGAACAGGTTGCCTCTCGCGCGGGGTCCGACTTGCGGAGCCTAGAAACTCAGGTCGGTGTACTTAAGTTGATTGTCCACGGCGGTCACACCAGGATAGCTCCGGGCGATCTCGGCCGCCCGCTCCTTGGAGCGCTTGTCGGCCACCAGGCCGGCCAGCACCACCGCCCCGCTGTCGGCGCTGACGGCGATGTCGTGGAAGCCGCTGGTCACTATCTTACGCTTGATCACGCTCTCCAGCCGTTTGGCGAAAGCCAGGTCGGTCAGGGTCCGCTTGAGCCCGGCAGGATCCTCCGGCGCGGGCATGAGCTTGACCGCCTGGACGATCAGCTCGGCGGCGGCCTCCTTGGTCATGCCGGAGGTGTTGAGCATCAGGTCGTAGAGGGTCCAGTCGGACAAGTCGGCGTGGAAGACGCTCTGGATCAGGGCCCGGCGCTGGTCGTCGTGGCGGGTGACGTACTCGTGGGCCTGGTCGCGGGTCAGGCCCTGCAGGGCCATCAGCCGCTCCACCCGCAGGGCCAACGGCGCCACCACCCGCACCTTGAAGACCCCGGGGATGTCCTTGAGCACGATCTGGGCCCCGCGCCCCACCAGCACCACGTTGTCGGCGCTGGCCAGCTCATAGTTGAGCGAGGCGAACAGCGCCGCGTGGGCCGGATCGCCAAAGGCCAGGCGCTCCCACAGCCCGCCGGCGCTCTCCTCGGCCTCGAACATGGAACAGGCCCGTTTGAAGTCGGCGTCGCAGGCCTGGGCCAGGCGGTGCACCTCGTCGCGGCCCACCAGCCGATAGCCCAAACCGGCCGCCGCCATCGCCGCGATCTCCTCGCCGTAGGAGCCAACCTTGCGCGATATAGCCACAACCGCCATGCGTCCGCCTCCTTGCAATGTTCAGCCTGGAACTGGTCCCGCCGCCCCGCCGGGCCTTCTGCCCGGCGGGGCCGGTGGGGTTCATTTTACGTCAGCGCACGGTTTCTGCGCCGAAGAATAGGGTGGGCAGGTAGAGGACGACCGTGGGGAAGAGGATGCAGATGGCCAGGCCCAGCCACTGGAGGAGGATGAAGGGTATGGCGCCCTTGTAGATGTGGACGATGGTCATCT
>JAZDHW010000019.1:0-10952 GCA_043805555.1 Pseudomonadota bacterium | reverse complement strand
AAGTGAATTTTGGCAAGTTCTCGGAATGGCGCCAAAAATTAATTTGGCGCCATTCCGGGCGGGCCGTCCATGGCCCGCCCGGAAGCCTGTCGGAGGATTACTCCGACAGGCGCCTAGGGCAATTGGTTTAGCGGGCTGGCTGGAATCGGTCCGGAAACCGGCCTTGGATCCCGGCGGCAAACGCATGGGATTGATGTGAATGGTCGGCAGTAAAGCGCGAAGCGGCCGGACGGCCGGAGCCAGGCGGCGACAAAGCAAAGGGGCCGGGGATCGCTCCCAAGCCCCTTGATCTTTATTGGTGGCAAGGACAGGGTTCTAACCTGTTACCTCCGGGGGATGCGGCCTGGCCGTTGTTGTCAGAGAGGTTGCGCACAGGTAGCCAGCCGGTGGACCGAGGGCTCATGGCCCGGGGCGGCCCGCGGCCTCAGAAGCGCCACTCCAGGCCCGCGCCCCAGGCGTACTCCGAATGCCACTTGGCCACCACGGATAAATCCCGGGTCAGGGTGTAGCTCAGGGACGCCGCGCCCTCCCAGCGGGCGTGGGTGTCATACTCGGCCTCTCCGTTCAGGGCCAGCCGGGGGGTGAGCTGGAAGCTCCTTTCCAGACGCGCCCGGAAGCCGCCGTCGCTGTCCACCCACAGCCTGGTCTCCAGGTTGAAGGGCAGCAGGTAGCCCACCCCGGCCACGCCCCGGGTCTTCTCAAGCCGCCAGCGCTGGCCCAGGTTGTCCGCGCCCGCGAACACCGAGAGGAAGCGGTCGAAATGATAGGCCCAGGTCAGCAGGGCCTCCCACCCGGTTTGCTCCATCCGTTGCCAGCCCACCTCCCAAGCGGCGTTGAGCGTCTGGCGGGTGTTGGCCAGGCGCAGATAGCCCTCGCTCATCTGGCTCAGCAGATCGGCCTGGCCCCAGAACCACCAGGAATCCGCGTAGAGCCGGGGCCGGATGGCGGCCACCTCGGGCGGGGGTGTGTATTCCTGGTAGCGCACCACGCGGGCCATGCCGCTCATCAGGTGATAGAGCAGGTGGCACTGGAAAAACCAGTCTCCGGTCTCGTCGGCGTCGAACTCGATGACCGTGGTGGACATGGGGGCCACGTCCACGGTGTGCTTCAGGGGCGAGCGGTCGCCCCGGCCGTTGACCACCCGGAAGAAATGCCCGTGCAGGTGCATGGGGTGGTGCATCATGGTGCGGTTGATCAGGATCAGGCGCACCGCCTCGCCCCGGTGGATCAGGATGTCGTCCTGCTCCGAAAGCGGCTTGTTGCCCAGCAGCCAGACATAGCGCTTCATGTCCCCGTCCAGGGTGAGGCGGATTTGGCGCAGGGGCGCATGGGCTGGCAGGGCGGTGGAGCGGGTGGCCCGGAGCTGGGCGTAAGGCGGCCAGGGGCGCTCCGGCCCGCCGTCCCTGGCCAGGGCCCCGGCCGAGGCCACGTCGCTGGCCAGCCAGCCAAAGTCATGCCCCAGGTTGAGCACCGGGCTGGCCGGCGGCGCGCCGGGGGCCATGGCGTGGGTCGGCATGGCCATGGCCGGGGCCATGTGCATCCCCTGGCCGTGACCCTGGGCCGGTGGCTCGGCCGCCATGCCCGCCATGCCGTGCGTGGCGGGCATGCTAGGCGCTGGCGCGGCCGGGGCGGCGTGATCTGCCTGCTTGGCCTCGTGGACGGGCTGGTGCCCGGCCATGGGCATGGCGGCGTGACCCGCGCTTTCCGCCGCCGGCATGGCGGCGTGGTCGCTGCCCTTGGCCATGGGCATGGTCATGCCCGCGCCGTGGCCGGAGTCCATGTGCATCAGCATGCCCGGCTGGTCGAAGCGCCCGGCCCGCACGTCGCGGTCGGACATGCCCATGGTACCGGCCGGGGTCAGGGCCAGGGTCTGGGCCAGGTCGTGCACGCCCATGCCGTGGTAGAGGTTGGGCCGGGGGATGGCCGGGGCGGGGGTGCGCATGCCCCGGCCGATCCAGTACGAGGCATGGCCGGAGCCGTCGTGGGCGGTGGCGCGCAACTCGAACGCCCCCGCGCCCGGCAGCCTGACCAGCAGGTCGTAGGTCTCGGCCACCGCCACCAGCAGGCGCTCCACCTCCACCGGCTCCACGTCCTGGCCGTCCGCGGAGACGATGGTCATCGGCCCGCCGGCGAACTGGAGATGGAAATAGGTGCTGGCCGAGCCATTGACCAGGCGCACCCGGACCACCTCGCCGGCCTTGGCTTCCAGGCTGGTTGCGGGCCGGCCGTTGGCCAGGAAGGCGTCGTAGGCCACGTCGGAGATGTCCATGGCCGGCATGCGCAGCCATTCCCGGGCCAGGTAGTCGCCCAGCAGGCCCAGCCGGGCCGCGCCCAGCAGGCTCTGGCCGCTGCCCTTTTCCAGCGCATACCAGTCGCTGCCCCGCTTGAGGGTGCGCAGCACCGCGTGCGGGTCCTGGTTGGTCCAGTCCGAGACCACCACCACCGCCTCCCGCGGGGCCGGGGCGTGGCCGTGGCCGCCGGCAAGGGCGGGCGCGATGACCAGCGCGCCGTAGACTCCGCGCTGCTCCTGGAAATGGCTGTGGGAGTGGTACCAGTAGGTGCCGCTCTGGCGGATGGGGAACTGGTAGGTGAAGGTCGCGCCGGGCGCGATGGCGGGGAAGCTGATCTCCGGCACCCCGTCCATGCCCGGCGGCACCAGGATGCCGTGCCAGTGGATCGAGGTCTCCACGTCCATGCGGTTTTCCACCCGGATGCGGGCGGTGTCGCCCTCGCGAAAGCGCAGCGTGGGGCCGGGCACCGCGCCGTTGACGGTCATGGCCTGCGCCGGGCGGCCGGCCGGGCTCAGCTCCTGGCGGCTGATGACCAGGTGATAGTCCACCACCCCCGCCAGCGAGTCCGGGCCGGGCCAGGCCAGGGTCAGGCTGACGGCCAGGGCGAACATCCAGGCCCAGGATAGGCGAGCGTGCATGGCTAGCGTCTCCAACACTTCCAGGGCAGTTCCCTTGGCTTGAAACGCGGCCAGGGCTGCGTTCCCAGGCCGGCCAGGGCCCGCATTGTCTGCCGGGCCGAGTGGTCAGCTCAGGCGCGGCAACCTGCGCAGAGCAGAAGGTTTTTTGCGGGGTCTTTTGCCATCCAGCCCACGTCGGGGGGATGGGCCAATCGCGCTTAATGCATAGTAGCCTGATCGTATTTTACCGTCAACCGTGCCCTGTCACAGACGGCCCAGGGCGGCGCCCTGCGCGGCGTGGCCCAAGGTGATAACCAGGCCACGGATAGTCCTTGACGCCAATCCCACCACCAAGGCCACACCAGCTCCAGGCGCACGAGAAAGGATGCCCAAGCTAAAATAGGTTGGCTGCGTGACTTGCCGGTGAGGCAAAGGCCTGGAGGCAACTTGGAGGCAATAAGGAATGCCGCGAAGGCAACACAATGAATTAACTAAAATATTATGCCATTTTCCGGGATGCCTTTTTCCTGCCGGCGGGGCTTGGTTATGGAGACTCGGGTTGTTGGGCCGCGAGGCCTGGCAACCCGCTGTTTACTTGAAGCGCTTTCGGGCGCCAGCGGCGCGAAGCGCGCACGGTTCCAAATCGGCCGATGTTTTGGCTTGGGCGAAATTCCTAAGTGATTGGCCTACGATAATCAGCATATAACTGAGCGAGAATAAGGAAAGACTGTGCACTAATTATGTTAATTAATTGGTAATCATCACCGGGGAGAACCGCAGAAGGCCGCGGCGTCCTGATTATTCACCGTGGTGAGCGGACATGGTTCGTCGATCCCGCCCACCAGAGTTGCACGTCTCTGCGTTGGCCGTTGAGATCTGCCAGGATGACCTCTTTCCAGTTCATATGCTGCCTGGCCCTGCTCCTGCTCACTCCCCCTGCCTGGTCAGAGCACGCCTGGGCCCAGACCAGTCCGGAACGGCCGCGTCCGGAAATCAGCGTGGCCTTCCCTCCCCTGGTTCCGCAGTCCTATTTCCTGGACGAGCAGGGGTGGCCGCAGGGCTTCGCCTTCGAACTCATGGAGCAGATCTGCCACCGGGCCGGGCTGAAGACCAGGTACCTGATCGTGGACTCCTTGGCCGACGCCATCGAGGCGGTGCGCACCGGCCGGGCCCAGGTCATCCCGATCCTGTCGGCCACCGAGAGCCGGAAGCGGGTCCTGGATTTCTCATGCCCCATCGAGCAGGCCGACGTGGTGCTGTTCGTCCTGAAAAGCGCTTTTCCCGCGGATCCGCCCGATGCGCGCGCGCTCAGGATCGGCACCGTGGCCGACACCACCGCCGAGGAGATGGCCCTGTCCCGCGGGGTGGAGCCTTTCACCCGCTTCACCAGTTATGGCGAGGCCCTGATGCAGCTTCTGGCCGGCAAGGTGGATGCGGTGGTGGGGCAGAAGGGGGCGCTGACCGCCCTGGCGCGCCGGGCCAAAGTGGACCACCTGATCCGGCCGGCCGCCCCGCCCATCCTGAGCACCTACCGGGCCCTGGCGGTGGGCAAGGGCAACGCCGAACTGCTGCGCCTGATCGAGCCCGAACTCAAGTTGTTCATGACCACGCCCGAATATCACCGCCTTTTTGACAAATGGTTCGGCGCGCCGGAGCCCTTCTGGCGCAATGTTTTCTGGCTCTGGGCCCTGAGCGGGCTGTTGGTGCTGGGCCTGGCCGTCATGACCGCCTGGCGGCTGGTCAGCCTGCGCCGGGTCAACCGCCTGCTGCGCCAGGCGGTGGCCGCCAAGGAGGCGGCCCAGGTGGCGGCCAAGGCCAAGGCCCAGGAACTGCAACTGATCCTGGACACGGTGCCGGCCGCCATCTGGTTCAAGAACGCCGAGAACCGCTTCCTGCGGGTCAACCGCGAGGCGGCCCGGCTGCTGGGCCGCGCGCCGGCGGAGATCGAGGGCCGTCACGCCCGCGACATTTTCCCCGCCTGGCTGGCCGAGAAATACCACTGGGACGACCTGGAGGTGGTGGCCCGCCAGCGCCCCCTGGTGGGCATCGAGGAGCAGTACCTGCGCGCCGACGGCAGCGCCGGGTGGGTGAGCACCCACAAGGTGCCCTGGCAGGATCCGGCCAGCGAACGCTTCGGGGTGCTGGCCCTGTGCGTGGACATCACCCGGCGCAAGGAGGTGGAGCAGCAGCTCGGCGAGAGCGAGGACCGCTTCCGTCAGATGGCCGAGATGCTGCCCACCGCCATCTGCGAGGTGGACCTGGACCACCGCATCACCTACCTCAACGGGGCCGGGGTCCAGTTGCTCAGGCTTTCGCCGACGGAGCTGGACCGGGGCTTGAGCATGTATGACCTGCTCCAGGGCGGGGACCTGGCCACCGCCCTGAGCCGGGGCCGCGATTTGTTGGCAGGCGACAAGGTGCCCCCGCACGAATACCGCCTGCACGACTCCGCCGGCCGGATGCGCTCCATCCTGATCTCCAGCCGCCTGGTGCGGCGCAACGGCCACCCGGCCGGCTTCATCTTCACCATGACCGACCTGACCCAGCGCAGGGAGAGCGAGGACGCCCTGCGCCAGGCCAAGGAGCAGTTGGAGAACCGGGTGGCGGAGCGCACCGCCGACCTGGCCGCGGCCAACCAGCGCATGCAGGAAGAGGTGGTGCGCCGGATCAATTCCGAAGGCGAACTGGAGCGCGCCCTGAGTATGATCGCGGCCGCCTTCCAGTCGGTGGCCGACGGCATCGCCGTGGTGGGCTCCCGCGGCAGGCTCGCCTTTTTCAACGACAGCTTCCGCCGCATGTGGTCCCTGCCCGAATCGATCCTGGACCAGAGCGACATCGAGGCGGCCCTGGAGATTTTGCTGCCCCAATTGCAGGAGCCGGACCAACTCGGCGCCCAGATCGACCGCGCCCTGCTCAACCCGGCCGACGGCCTGAGCTTCACCCTGGCGCTCAACGACGGCCGGGTGGTGGAGGTGCGCTCGCTGCCCCAGCGGCTGCGGGGCAAGATCATCGGCCGGGTCTGGTGCTTCCGCGACGTCACCGAGCGCCTGGGCATGGAGCGGGCCCTGCGCCAATCCGAGGAGAAGCACCGCCAGGTGGTGGATAACGCCCAGGAGGCCATCGTGGTGGTGCAGGAGGGCCGGGTGGTCTTTTTCAACCCCAAGGCCCTGACCCTGACCGGCCTGAGCCACCCGGAGATGCACGGCCATGCCATCGCCCCGCTCATCCATCCCGGCGACCGGGAGCTGGTCTGCAACGGCAAGCAGAACCAGGCCGGCGTCTTCGGAGCCGGCGTGCTGCAGGAGTTCCGGCTGTTGCACCGGGACGGCAGTTGCAAATGGGTGGAGTCCAACTTCGTGAGCATCCAGTGGGAGGGCCGGCCGGCCACCCTGCACCTGCTCAACGACGCCACCAAGCGCAAGGAGGCCGCCGCCGCCCTGCAGGACAGCCTGCGCACCCTGGAGGCCACCCTGGTGGCCTCGCCGGTGGGCATCTGCTTCGTGCGCGAGCGCGTCCTACTCTGGGCCAACGCGGCCATGTACGCCCTGACGGGCTACCCGGCCGAGGAGTTGATCGGCCGGCCCACCAGCCTGCTCTACGCAGACCCGGCCGAATATGAGCGCCTGGGCGCGCAGCTCTACGACCGGGCCGGCGGCAGCGATACCTGGTCCACGGATTCGCAATTCCGCCGCCGCGACGGCAGCAGCGTGGACGTGTTCCTGCAGGCCCGGCGGCTGGACCCGACCCAGCCGCAGCGGGGCGTCATCGTGGCCGTCACCGACATCAGCGAGCGCAAACGGGCCGAGGCCGACCTGCTGGCCTATCAGGAGCAGCTCCGCCGCCTGATCCACGAGATCAACGTGATCGAGGAGCGGGAGCGGCGGCGCATCGCCTCGGACCTGCACGACGGCCTGGGCCAGGAGCTGGCCCTGATGCGCATCAAGCTGGCCGCCCTGGTGGGCGCGCCCGGCAAGCCCAACAAAAAGGGCATCCGCGAGATCATCACCATGATGGACAAGGCCCTGCTGGGGGCCCGGGCCCTGAGCTGGGACCTCAGCGCGCCCATGCTGCGCGAGCTGGGCCTGGGCCCGGCCCTGGAGTGGCTGGCCGAGCAGACCCATGAGAAGCACGGCGTCAAGACCGTGTTCCACAGCGAGGGCGAGGGAAAGGACATCAGCCAGACCCTGGCCAACTCGCTGTTCCGCATGGCCCGCGAGCTGGTGATGAACGCGGTCAAGCACGCCCACTGCGAGCTGATCCGGGTCGGCCTGGTCTGGGCCGCCCGGCAGGTGGTGCTGACCGTTGAGGACGACGGCATCGGCTTTGACGTCTCGCGCCTGGAACGCCAGTTGGACAAGGGCTTCGGCCTTTTCAACATCCGGGGGGTGGTCGATTCCTGGGGGGGAGTGACGTTGATCCAATCCCTGCCCGGCTATGGCAGCCGGGTCCGCCTCGAAGCGCCCCTGCGGCCATTCGTCCAGTAAAGGAGCCATCATGGCTGTGCGCATCATCCTCGCCGACGACCATTCCATCATGCTGGAGGGGCTCAAGGCCCTGTTGGAGCGCGAGCCGGACATCGAGATCGTGGGCCTGGCCCAGACCGGCCGCCAGGCGGTGAAGCTGGCCGCCGGCCTCAAGCCCGACCTGGTCATCATGGACGTGAGCATGCCGGACTTGAACGGCATCGAGGCCACCCGCCAGATCCTGGCCCAGGACCCGGGCATGAAGGTGGTCGCCCTGACCATCCACTCCGACGCCCGCTACGCCATGGAGATCATCAAGGCCGGGGCCAAGGGCTACATCCTCAAGCAATGCGCCTACGAGGAGATCAAGCGCGCCATCCGCAGCGTGGTGCAGGGCGACGCCTACCTGAGCCCCGGCATCACCGGCAGCCTGCTGGGCACCCTGAGCGGACAGGTCCAGCCCTGCCAGGCGGGGGCCTTCACTTCCCTGAGCCCGCGCGAGCGCGAGGTGCTGCAACTGCTGGCCGAGGGAAAGTCATCGCGCAACGCCGCGTCGCTGTTGAATATCAGCGTCAAGACCGTGGACACCCACAAGATGCACATCATGCAGAAGCTGGGCCTGGGCTCCTTTGCCGAACTGGTGCGCTACGCCATCCGCGAAGGGCTGGTGGAGCCCTAGTCCCAGCTTCAAACCGGCCGCGGGTGACCCAGCAAGCCGCTGAGGCGCCGGGCCCGGCGCGTCCTCCCGCCCTTAGCCAGAAGCAATTCACATCAGCAAAAACAACCCCCAGATTCAGTTAACGCCCGATTGTGCAGTGCGAACTTAACGCTCAACCTTAATTAATCCACTGTATGCACATTGTGCTGCAGTGGATTTTGTCGAGGGCCTTGGAGCGGGAGCGGCGGCCGCGCCTCCGGACCCGCCGTCAATGGATGGAAGAGTCCTCGCTTGCCTGCTTGATCCGTCATTTCCTGTCTGTATGAGCGCGGAGGCCGTCGCCTGCCTGGCGGCCCCTGCCCAGATATACGTCGGCCCGGCTGCGGGTCGCGCAGGAGGGTCAGTGATGCACCAGTTAAGCCAGCGGGAAACGGAGACCAGGGGCGGGCCGCCGCCGGGCGGCGAGACCAAGTACCTCACCTTCAGCCTGGGCGAGTCCCAGTTCGGCATCGGCCTGATGCGCATCCGCGAGATCATCGGGATGCTGCCCATCCGGCCCATCCCCCGCACGCCCGCCTTCATCAAGGGCGTCATCAACCTGCGCGGCCGCGTCATCAGCGTGGTGGATCTGCGCGAGCGCTTCGACCTGGCCGCCCGGCCCTATGACGAGCGCACCTGCATCATCGTGGTGGAGGTGCAGACCGGTGCCGAGCGCACCAGCCTGGGAGTGGTGGTGGACGCGGTCAACGAGGTGGCCAACGTGCGGGGCGACCAGTTGGAGCCGCCGCCCACCTTCGGGGTGGCGGTGGACTCCGACTACATCCAGGGCCTGGCCAAGGACGGTGAAGCGGTGCGCATCCTGCTGGACATCGACCGGGTGCTGGGCTTCGCGGAGCCGGGACGCCCGGACCATAGCGCTTGAACCCGTAGCTGGGTTGGCAGCCATGCAATGCAAAAGGGGTGAATAATGCGCCAGATGAAATTGGGGACCAAGATCGCGCTGGGTTTCGGGTTGCTGATCCTGTTGGCCGTGGGCCTGGGCGCGGTGGCCAGCTATCAAAACTCGGTGGTCTCCCGGGACGTGGCCCGGGAGCGGGAATTCATGGAAGGGCTCAACGCGGTGGGCGAGATGCAGGAGCGCTTCCAGAGCGCCATGTTCAACCTGCGCGGCTACGTCTACAGCTTCGACCAGAAATACCTGGACCTGGCCACCGCCGACCTGACCGCGGCCAAGAAGACCCTGGGCCAGGTGCAGGCCCTGGGCAACCAGGGCGGCGAGTTCGTCAAGCTGGCCAGCGGCGCCAGCGCCATCATGGCCGCCACCGCCAAGTATGAGGATCTGGTCCGCCAGACCGTGGGCATCCACCAGCGCGAGACCGGCCTGCGCCAGGAGATGAACGCCAGCGCGGCCCGTTTCGGCGACAACACCCAGGCCTTCCTGCAAAGCCAGGAGGAGGCCTTTGCCAAGGAGAACAGCGCCGGCACCGGCGCCGACGTCATCAGGGAGCGCTACCAGAAGATCAGCCTGGTCCACGGCATCCTGGCCGCGGGCAACGAGCTGCGCATCGCCAACTTCAAGGGCCAGGCGGCCAACGACCCCGGCCAGATCAAGCAGGGTTTGAGCCATTTCACGGAGCTGGGCCGCAAGGCCGACGAGCTCACGGCCGTCATCCGCCAGGCGGTCAACCGGCGCCAACTGGAGGAGATCAAGCGGGCCAGCGAGGACTATAAGAAGGCCATGGTCGCGGTCATGGAGAGCATGGAGGCCTTCCAGTCCATGCGCAAGACCCGCGGGGACCTGGCCGACCAGATCATCGGCCAGGTCAACGCGGTGAGCGAGAACGCCATCGCCGCGGTGAACCAAAGCCAGACCGCCACCCAGGCCACGGTGAACGCGGCCTCGCTCATCGACTACGCCGGCATGGCCGTGGCCCTGGTGCTGGGGGTGATCCTGGCCATCTTCATCACCCGCAGCAGCACCACCGCCATCCACCGGGTCATCGGCGGATTGAGCGAGGGCGCGGCCCAGGTGGCCGCCGCCTCGGGCCAGGTGGCCATCGCCAGCCAGGCCCTGGCCGAGGGCGCGGCCCAGCAGGCGGCGGCCCTGGAGGAGACCAGCTCCTCGCTGGAGGAGATGGCCTCCATGACCCGCACCAACGCCGACAACGCCGGCCAGGCCAACCACCTGGCCCAGGACACCCAGAACGTGGTGGTGCGGGCCAACCAGGCCATGGGCGAGCTGACCGAATCCATGACCCAGATCGCCGCGGCCAGCGAGCAGACCAGCAAGATCATCAAGACCCTCGACGAGATCGCCTTCCAGACCAACCTGCTGGCGCTCAACGCGGCGGTGGAGGCTGCCCGGGCTGGCGAGGCCGGCGCGGGGTTTGCCGTGGTGGCCGAGGAGGTGCGCAACCTGGCCATGCGCGCCGCCGAGGCGGCCAAGAACACCGCCGCGCTCATCGAGGGCACGGTCAAGAAGGTGCGCGACGGCTCGGATCTGGTCAGCCGCACCAACGAGGCCTTCGTGGAGCTGAGCCAGTCCAGCGCCAGGGTGGTGGAGCTGGTGGGCGAGATATCGGCGGCCAGCGCCGAGCAGGCCCAGGGCATCGAGCAGGTGAACCGGGCCACGGTGGAGCTGGACAAGGTGACCCAGCAGAACGCCTCCAGCGCCGAGGAGTCGGCCGCCGCCTCGGAGCAGATGACCGCCCAGGCCGACACCATGCGCGGCTTCGTGGAGGAGCTGGTCCAACTGGTGGGATCCCACCGCGAGGGTGGCCGCCGGGCCCGGCCCGCGGCCGCCGGCAACGGCAACGGCAACGGCGACGCGCGGCTCTCCCTGCCCAGACCAGGCCGCGCCTCCGCGCCGGCCGCCGCCGGCCGCCCGGACGCGCGCAAGGTCATCCCCCTGGAGGAGGCCGAC
>JAZDHW010000018.1:0-5424 GCA_043805555.1 Pseudomonadota bacterium | reverse complement strand
CCGGGGCCGGGGCCGCCTCATCGGCCGCCGCCCGCCGGCGGCGGCGATGGGCCATGCCGACCAGGCCGGCCAGGCCGCTGCCCAGGAGCAGCAGGCTGCCCGGCTCCGGCACCGAAGCGCCGCCGCCGGGGTCGCCGTAGGGCTGGAAGGGGTTGAGGTTCTGCTGCAGACTGCCGCTGAAGTTCTTGGCGATCAACTGGCCCTGGATCACGCCCTCAGCGTTGAGGATGTCGGCGAAGGGGGCCAGGATGCTGCCCTCCACGCTGACGCCGTGGATGTTGATGGAGGTGGCCTCAACGAAGTTGAAGACCACCCGGTCGGAGTAGGGCTCCAGCGGCTGCAGGCCGCCGGTCAGGGTGATGTTGTCGCCCAGGATGTTGAGTAGGATGGTGGCGTCGCTGGGGATGCTGGACAAGGCGTGCCACCAGGTGGAGCTGCTCAGGTCGCTGCCGCTGACGGTGAAGACCTGCAGGTCGCTGCTGCCGTCGCCCTGGACCTTGACGCCGCCCCAGAGCTGGGTGGCGGTGCCGGTGGTGGGCAGCGAGGCCAGGGAGGTGGACAGGTTGCGCAGGTAGGCGCCGGCGGCGTCAAAGTCCACCGGCAGGCCCGAGGCCCCCAGGTTCTCCTGATAGCTCTGGCCGTTGTTGACCAGGCCCCAATAGACGCCGGAGTTCAGGTTGGCGGCGCCGCCCACGGCCACGTCGCCGTAGAAGACCCGCCCGCCCAGGTAATTGAGGGTGCCGCCGACCACCAGGGAGTCGCCCGAGAAGGTGGGGGCCAACTGGTCACCCACGGAGTAGTGCTCCAGGGTGGCGGTGCCGCCCACGGCCAGGGCGCCCTGAGTGTCGGAGGAACCATAGAAGTTGTTCAAAATAAACGTGTTGTACGAGCTGGCCGCCCCGAAGTCGATGGACGCCGCCTGGGCCGGACTTCCGGCCAGCACGGCCCCCGCCAGCCCCAACGCCAGCAACCCTTGCCAAACTCTGCGTAGGAAAGCCCGCATGATGCACCAAACCCAACAAGTGTTTAGTGCGGCCGGGTTTTTTACCCTCCGACCGCCCACGCCCGAACCGGGCGACCATTTCTCTACTGTTAAGAATAAGGCTCATTGGAGCGAATTTCAAATTATTGCCTTGTCAGCGCCCGGCGCGGTAGATGGCCGCCTTGGCCTGGAGCTCGGCCAACTGGCCGGCCACCATCCCGCGCTCGGCCGGCTTCAGCTCGCGCACCACCTTGGCCGGCTGGCCCAGCACCAGCACCCCGGCCGGCACCTGCATGCGCGGGGGCACCACCGCCCCGGCCCCCACCAGGGCCCCTTCGCCCACCACCGCGCCGTCGAGCACGATGGCCCCGATGCCCACCAGGGCCCCGGATTTGACCACCGCGCCGTGCAGGCAGACCTGGTGGCTGATCAGCGCGCCGGCCTCGATCACCACCGGGTGGCCGGTGGGGGCCTCGATCAGGCATAGATCCAGCACCGCGCTGCCTGCGCCCACCGTGATGGCCTCGTCGTCGGCTCTGAGCACCGCGCCGGGCCAGATGGTGGCCCCGGCGGCCAGCTCCACCCGGCCGATGATGCGGGCGGAGATGTCCACCCAGGCCTCGGGGTGGATCTGGGGGGCGTGGCCGTCGAAGGGGGTGATGAGGCTGGTCATGCTGTCACTCCTTGGGGTTGGGCCGGGCCGGCGCGGCCGCGGCCGGGGCGGGCCGCGCCCGCAGGGCCAGGCTGTCAGGTACAAAATAATACAGCGCCAGGCCCAGGGCCATGAACGCCGCGCCGATGTGCCAGAGGCTGTCGTAGGCCTGGGCCCCGGCATTGGGGCCGCCGCCGTATTCCAGGGCCAGGCCCAGGACCTGGCTGAAGACGCCGGGGCCCAGCATGGTCAGGAGGTTCAGGGCGGTCATGGCCTGGGCCTGGCGCTCGCGGGGAACCAATTCCTTGATGTGGGCCATGGACAACTGGCCGGGGGAGCAGAGGAGGCCCAGGCCCAGGAAGGTCAGGTAGGCCAGCCACAGGGGCGGGGACTCCCCCCAGGCGGCTACGGACCAGATGAGCAGCATCATCAGGAAGTTGCCCGGCCAGACCACCCATTTGCGGGTCTGGAGCCAGCGGTCGCTGATGCGCCCGCAGACCGGCAGGCCCAGCATATAGCCCACACCCAGCATGAGGATGACGTTGCCGGCGGCCACCTTGTCCAGGCCCATGCTGGCGGCCAGGAACAGCCCGGCCCAGGTGCCCTGGATGGCGGCGAAGAAGCCATAGCGGGCGAAGTTGGCCACGGCCAGGCCCCAGAAGGTGGCAGTGCCCATGAGCGCCAGCAGTCCGCCGATGGAGTTGCGGGTGCGCGGGGGCGGGGGCTGGCCCGGGGGATGATCGCGGGCCACCACCCAGAAGGCCACCGCCACCAGGGCGTGCACCCCGGCGATGCACAGGAAGGCCCCCCGCCAGCCCAGGGCCTGGGCCATGGCGGCCAGGGGGGTGGCGGCCAGGAGGTTGCCGGCGGTGCCCAGGCTGACCAGGACCCCGGAGACGAAGCCGAAGCGGTTGATGGGAAACCAGGCCGCCAACAGGGCGAAGACGCCCATCAGGGCCCCGCTCATGCCCAGGCCCATGAGCAGGCGGGCCAGCAGCGCGTGGTGATAGCCCTGGGCCAGGCCAAAGAGCGCCGCGCCGGCCACGCCGAAGACAGCCAGGCCGGTGATGGTGACGCGCGCGCCCAGGCGGTCCAGGGCCAGGGCCAGGGGGAGCTGGCTCAGGGCGAAGGAATAGTAGAAGGCCGCGCCCAGGCTGCCCATCTGGCTCGGGTCCAGGTGCAGGTCGCGCACCAGGTCCGGGGCGATGACCGCGGTGGAGACGCGGTAGAACATGGACAGGAAAAAGCCCAGGCAGCCGGAGATGAAGATGCCCCATCTGCGGCGGCTGCCGGGCGCGGGATCAAAGGCTGGATCGGCATGGAGCATAAGAAGTCAGGCCGGGAGACGGCCCGCCCAGGTCGATCGCCGTCGGAAGCTTGGCGGCGGCGCGGTCTCCCGGTCCCCTTCACTACAGGCTAGCATTCATGCCACCGCGGCGAGTGTCTTCATTTTACTCCGATTGGTTGAACTTGGCGGGGCGTTTCTCGAAGAAGGCGGCCATGCCCTCCTCTTTCTCGCGGCCGGCAAAACAGGCCGTCTCGGCCAGGGCCTCGTAGGCCAGGCCGGCGGTGAGGCCCACCTCCTGGGCCATGCGGGTGGCGCGCTTGGCCATCATCAGGCTGAAGGCCCCGCGGCCGGCGATCTTGTGGGCCATCTCCATGGTCTTGGCCCGCAGTTCGGCCGCCGGGTGGACCCGGTTAATGAGGCCGATGGCCAGGGCCTCCTCAGCGCCGAGCATGTCGCCGGTGAAGATGATCTCGCGGGCCTTGCCCGGCCCCACCAGGCGGGTCAGGCGCTGGGTGGCGCCGGAGCCGGGGATGATGCCCAGGTTCAGCTCGGGCTGGCCGAAGCGGGCGCTGTCGGCGGCGATGCGCAGGTCGCAGGCCAGGGCGATCTCGCAGCCGCCGCCCAGGCACAGGCCGTTGATCATGGCGATGACCGGTTTGTCCAGCTCCTCGAAGCGGGTGTAGAGGCGCTGGGCCAGGGTGTCCAGGAAACGATAGGCCTCGTGGGGGTTCATGCGGCCGAACTCGTTGAGGTCGGAGCCCGCGATGAAGGCCTTTTCGCCCGCGCCGGTGATGACCAGCACGCCCACCGAGTCGTCCTCGGCCACGCGCTGCTGCACGTCGGCGATCTCGTAGCGGGTGGCCTTGTCCAGGCTGTTGCGCTTGTCGGGGCGGTTGATGGTGAGCACCGCCACCCGGCCTTCCTGCTCATAGGTGATGAATTGGTAGTCCATCTTATTTCCCTCATATGCTTCTTTAGGAGGGGGTGCGGGGGAACCCTTTCTTGGCACAAGAAAGGGTTCCCCCGCAAGCTCTTGGTTCCCCCTACACCCGCTCGAACACCGCGGCGATGCCCTGGCCGCCGCCGCCGCAGATGGTGATGAGGCCGTAGCGGGCGGACTGGCGCTGCATCTGGTGCAGCAGGGTGGTGAGGCGCATGACGCCGGTGGCGCCGATGGGGTGGCCCAGGCTGATGCCGGAGCCGTTGACGTTTAGCTTCTGGTCGTAGTCCGCCGCGGCGATGCCCATGAGCTTGGCGTCGGCCAGCATCTGCACCGCGAAGGCCTCCTGGATCTCGAACAGGTCGATGTCGGCGATGGCGAGCCCGGCCTTGGCCAGGGCCTTGTTCACCGAGGCCGGCACGGCCGGGTAGGTGAGGGTGGGGTCGCAGGCGGCCTGGGCCCCGGCCAGGAAACGGGCCAGGGGCTTCTTGCCCAGCGCCTTGGCCTTGCTCTCGCTCATGAGCACCAGGGCGGCGGCGCCGTCGTTTTCGCTGCTGGAGTTGCCGGCCGTGCAGACGCCGTCGGCGTAGACCGGCTTGAGGCTGGCCAGCTTCTCCAGCTTGGTGTCGGCGCGGGGGGTCTCATCGCGCTCGAAGACGGCGGGCGAGCCCTTCTTGGCCGGCACCGGCACCGGCACGACCTCCTGGGCGAAGATGCCGGCCTCCCAGGCGGCCACGGCCCGGGCGTGGGAGCGCAGGGCCCACTCGTCGGCGGCGGCGCGGGTGATGCCCTCGGCCTTGGCCGCGTTCTCGGCCCAGGCCATCATGGAGTTCAGCTCGCCGTAGCGGCTGATGGGCTGGCTCATGGGGCGGGCGCGCTGGATGCGGTCGAAGAACGGGATGCCCCACATGCCCATGGCGCCGTGGCCATTGGGCATGAAGCCGAACTTGGGGTCCACCCGGCCGCCCAGGCCCCATTTGATGTTGCCGGGCAGATAGAGCTCGGCCTGGCTCATGGAGTCGAAGCCGGCGGCGACGACGGTGTCGGCGTTGGCGGTCTGGATCTTCATGACGCCAAACAGCACCGCGTCCAGGCCGGAGCAGCAGCGGCGGTCCAGGGTGATGCCGGGCACGTGGTCGGGCCAGCCGGCGAAGAGCAGCGCGAAGCGGGCGGCGTTGGCGCACTCGCCGTTCTGGTAGGCCTGGCCGGCCACGACCTCCTCGACGCTGCCGGGATCGATGCCGGCGCGCTGAACGGCGGCGTTCAAGGCCACCGCGCCCAGCTCGCCCACGGGCACGTCCTTGAGCGAGCCGCCGTAGCGGCCAATGGGGGTGCGGCAGGCGGAGACGACGACGACGGGTTCCATGGTTTTCCTCCTATGCCCCGGAGTCATTGCGAGGCCCCCGCAGGGGCCGGGGCTTGGCGCTAGTTGTTCATGCCGGTCTTGTTGCCGTCCTGGTCGTAGAGGTACCAGCCCTTGCCGGCTTTTTTGCCCACGTGGCCGGCGGCGATCTTGCGGCGCAGGATGGCGGGCGGGAACCAGCGCGGGTCCTTGGTTTCTT
>JAZDHW010000017.1:0-9856 GCA_043805555.1 Pseudomonadota bacterium | reverse complement strand
GAGTCATCGGCCGAGCGAGAGGGCTATCTCCTCCCCTGGCTCCATGACTACAACCATCGCCGGCCACACGCCGCCCTGAACCATAAACCACCAATCTCCAGGCTGGCTATCTGTGCACAACCTCTTTGACAACGACACTTAATGACAATGGTTGATATTGTCTTTCCATCTTTGACATTATTCCATGGAACTACGTTTCAAGTCTCTGCGTCAAAAATTGTCCAAACCGGTAATTGGTATGTCGGGCAGGGCAATCAACGAAGCCACTTCGCGGGCAGGGTATGACCCTGCCCTTGACCAAGGGGTGCTAAGCGCCCCCTTGGAACCCCAGCATGCGGTAACCCTGGGGCAAGCCCCAGGGTATAGGGAATCTAATTATGCTGGAACAGGTATTTATTTTGGCCTAGCCCCTAAAGTTGCAGAACATTACTCAATGTCGACCTGCCAAGTAAGGGGGGGTGACAAAGCGACCATAGTTGCTCGGGTGAATTTAAATATTTGCCGCAACGTCTCTACTCTGCCTAGCCATTTAAGAGCTAAGCTGGAACGGGATGGGGAAAGCATTAGCAGAGAAGCCTCAAGTTGGTGGTGTGGAGCTCTGCAACATTGGAGAGATGATATGGGTTGGTGGGAATTTTGTATTATGCAACCAAACAAAATGAATCAAATGGTAGATATCTGGCGCGCTAGACCGATTTGTGTAATAAAAAACGGAAAACCAACCCGAATTTGGGGCGGGCTATCCACATGGCCTAAAAGCACTGGGGGATGGCTGGTTTTAATCGCAAATTGTATTGTGGCATTGATTGTTTTAAGCGTATTTCTGGGGGGGGTGATCTGCTCAATTTTTCCAAATGTAAAATCATCACCTTTGACCCTACCCTTCCATCTTCCAAATGCTTGCTCACCCTCGCGGGACTGAGCACGGATTCAAGTCTCAGGCCTCAGCCCCAGAGCGCCACCACCACCGCCCCGGCCACCATCAGGGCGCTGGCCATGAGGTGCTGGCCCAGGCGGGTCTCACCCAGGAACCAGGCCCCCAAGAGCACCGCGAACAACGGGCTGGTGCGTTTGACCGCCACCATGTAGGGGGCCTGGATCAGGCCCAGCGCCATGAAGTGGCCGATGATCATGCCGGCCAGGCAGAGCGCCAGGCCCATGAGCGGCCAGGGCCGGCGCAGCCAGATCCAGGCCAGGCGGCCGCGTAGGCCGATCAGCCCGGCGGTGATCACCGCCACCACCAGGGGATAGACCGCGCCCATGAACCAGGGGTTGCTGGCCAGGGTGGCCTGGCGGCCCATGACGATGGTGTAGGCGTAGATGCCGCCCACCAAGAGCGTGCGCCAGGAGCCGGGCTCGCGCAGCATCGCCCGCCAGGGCTCCAGCCAGCCGGCCTTGAGCTGGTGCAGGTTCAGGCCGTAGGCCCCGGCGCTGAGCAGGACGATGCCCGTGAGCCCCCAGCCGCCGGGCAGCTCGCCCAGGAAAACCTGGCTCGTGGCCAGGGCGATGACTGGGGTGAAGGCCAGGAAGGGCTGGGTCAGGGCCAGGGGCGAAAGCTGGATGGCGCGCAGGTAGAGGAAGGTGGCGGCCACCTCGGCCGGCAGGGCCATGAGCAGCGGCCGGTAGAAGCCCCAGCCCAGTTCGGCCGGCCAGGGGCAGAGCGCCAACAGCACCAGGCAGGCCGGGATCACGGCCGCGAAACGGGCCAGGACCACCTGCTCCAGGCTGAGGTCGGAGAAGCTGCGTTTGGTGATGAGATCAGCCGCGGCCAGGCTGACCGCCGACAAGAGCGCCCAGGCGAACCAGGTCATGGGTTGGTTCGCGCGTGGGCCAGGAACTCCGCCAGCTCCGGCCGGGTGGGCAGGACCGCGCGGCCGCCCAGGCCGGTGACCGACATGGCCGCCACCGCGTTGGCTGTGGCCAAGGCTTCGTCCGGCCCCTGGCCCTCCAGGATGGCGTGGACCAGGCCGGCGTGGAACACGTCGCCGGCCCCGGTGGTGTCCACCACCGCCACCGCGTAGCCCGGCGCGTGATGGCGCCGGCCGGCCACCAGCAGCTCGGCCCCGGCCGCGCCCAGGGTGCGCCCCACCCAGGCCGGGCCCAGCCCGGCCAGGGCCTTGAGCGCCGCCGCCGGGTCATTGATGCCCATGAGGCGCTGGGCAAAATCCTCGCTGCCCACCACCACGTCGCACAGGCCCACCAGCTCGGCGGTGCCGGCGAAAACCCGCTCGGCGTCCAGGCTCACCAGCACCCCGTGCTGCTTGGCCAGACGCGCCGCCCGGATGGACGCTTGCCAGAAATGCCCGTCCAGGTGCAGCGCCCGGCTCTGGGCGATCAGCCCCTCGTCCACGTCCTCCGGGTCCAGGTGGCAGGCCTCGTCCCGGGTCCAGACGATGGTGCGCTCGCCGCCCTGCTCCTCCACCATGATGAAGGCCTGCTGGCTTTGGGCGCCGGGCTTGACGATGAGCCCGGCCGGGTCCACCCCGCAGGCCCGCAGCCAGGGCGCGGCGTTGGCCCCGGCGGCGTCGTCGCCGCAGACCCCGGCATAGGCCACCCGCCAGCCCAGGCGGCCCAGGCAGCAGGCGGCGGTGGCGGCCTGGCCGCCGCCCATGGTCGCCATGCGGGTCATGCGCTGCTTGCCGCCCCAGGCCGGACGCTGGGGGATCAGGCACATGTGGTCAATGGAGTTGAGCCCCAGGCACAGGGCGTCATGGGTGCGATCGGGGGATGACGGGGGCAAGGGCAACGCCAGGGCCATGGTCCTCGTCTCCGGCCGGGGAAAGCGGGGCAGGCGCGGGGCAGGCGCGACAGGCGCTTGCCAGACGGTGAAAAACGTGATACGAGCATTCTACAATCTGTTTGGGCGCCCGTCAGGGCTTAATGGGGAAGCCGGTAAGAGCCGGCGCGGTCCCGCCGCTGTGACCGGGGACGAAATCCGCGATCAA
The DNA here is from genome assembly GCA_043805555.1 of Pseudomonadota bacterium. GTDB lineage: Bacteria > Desulfobacterota > Desulfarculia > Desulfarculales > Desulfarculaceae > JACRDC01. Next base: position 6,911 of record JAZDHW010000017.1, on the reverse strand, counting down.
AAGCCACTGCCGTCACGAAGACGTCGGGAAGGCGCGGAGAGTAGGCTGATCCGGGAGCCAGAAGACCTGCCCAAGCTAAAAATGTTCACCGTCAGGCGTCCGTGGATAGGCGCCTCCGGAGGCTGGGGCTAAGCAAACTGGGTGCGCCCCGAGTCCTGATCAATGGACTCGGGGCGCATTTCTTTTTGGTGGAAGCCTCCGGTGGCAGTTTTTACGCACCATGCATGCACCGGAGGATAGTCATGCGCGCGATCTGTTCCTTCCTGCTCTTGTCCTGCCTCTGCCTGGCCCCCCTGGCCGTTTCGGCCCAGTCCCCGCCCGCCCCGCCCGAGCCGGTCACCCTGGCCCCGGTCACGGTGACGGCCAAACGCTTCAGCGCCGACTTCCTCTCCACCGCCGCCAGCGTCACGGTGCTGGACCGCCAGACCCTGGAGCGCATGCCCGGCGAAACGGCCATGGAGGTCCTGGAGCAGACGCCGGGGGCCATCCCCTCGGCCCAGTTGCCCGGCGGGGTGAGCCAGGGCGGCATGAACGGCGAAATCGGCCTACGCGGCGTGCGCGGCGGCGAGCTGGTGCTCCTTAACGGCATGCCCATCATGACCTCGCCCGGGTCGGGCTCCTACGACCTCAACCTGATCCCAAAGCGCTTCATCGAGCGGGTGGAGATCGTGCGCGGAGCCAACGCGGTGCTCTACGGCTCCCAGGCCATGACCGGGATCATCAACATCATCACCCGCCGGCCGGCGGGCGGAGCGGATGACGCGGTGCACGGCGGGGCCGAGGGCCAGGGCGGCAGCCACGAGCGCTGGCAGGGCGGGGCCTGGCTGGATCACCCCCAGCTCTGGCTGGGAGCCCAGGCCGACGGCCAGGGCCGCCTGGACGGGGTCAAGCGCAACTACAGCAAGCGCAGCCCCTATGACACCGACCTGGACCGCACCCAGGGCCAGGCCGCCCTGCTGGCCGCGCAGCCCTGGGACTGGCTGCAACTGAACTACATGCTGAACCGCCAGGACTCGGGCTACGCGCGCCGCTACCTGAAATCCAGCAGCAGCAACTACCAGACCGACCAAGAGCTGACCCATCACTACCTCTGGGCCGGCCTGGGCCGCGGCGAGACCCGCGGGCAGGTCTTTTTCCACCAGAGCCAGATGGACCTGAACTACGACTACACCGCCACCGGCAAGCCCGACGCCAACGACGACAAGCGCAACCAGACCCTGGGCCTGGACGGCCAGGACCGCCGCCGCCTGGGCCCGGTGGACCTGCTCTACGGCCTGCGCTATGTCTTCGAGCGCCAGGACGAGGGCAGCGATACGGTGACCGCGGCCGGCCGCAGCTACACCGTCAGCCGCGACTACGCCCGCCACCACCGCCACCAGGCCAGCCTGTTCGCCATGGCCGAGTGGGAGTTCGCCAGCAACTGGCAGCTCAGCCTGGGCTGCCGGGGCGAGGCGGCCTTCAACGCCGAACAGGGCAGCGACGACCAGCAGGAGCTGTTGCCCCAGGCCTCGCTGCTCTACCGCCTGGTGCCGGGCCAGGCCCTGTACCTCAACGCCGGGCGAACCTTCCGCCTGCCCACCTTCAACCAGCTCTACAGCTCCTCGGACATGTTCGGCGGCAACCCCGAGCTGGCCCCGGAGTACGGCTGGACCTACGAACTGGGCTGGAAGAGCGCCGGCCAGGGCTACACCGCGCATCTGGGCCTCTTTCACATGGCCTACACCGACAAGATCCGCTACCTCTACGACGACGCCCAGGACCGCTACGTGGCCCGCAACGTGGACAAGTGGGAGTCCACCGGCGTAGAGGCCAGCCTGAGCTTCCTGCTGGGCCACGGCTTCGGGGCCGGCATCGGCGGCTATTGGGCCGACCCGTGGGAAGAGGAGGACGGCGACAAGGTGCAGTCCGGGCCCAAGCTCCAGGCCGTGCCGGAGCTGTGGTGGCGGGGCAAGGGGCTTTCCCTCAGCCTCAGCGCCACCCTGCAACTGGAGCGGGAGGAGGAGCTGGCCGACTACACCAACCTGCGCCTCAAGGCCTCCTACCAGCTCACCTCCAACTGCAAGCTGACCTTCTCGGCCGACAACCTGCTGGATAAGGAGCTGGTGGTCTACGGCAACATGACCCCGGACGCCAGCAGCCCCTACGAGGTGCTGCACCCCGGCCTGGGGGTGTGGCTGGGAGCGCAAATCAGTTTCTAGGCATGATTTTAAAAAAGTCCATCCATGGCCTTTTTCAACCCACGTTGGCCGAAGTAAATTCGGCCAACGTGGCGAAAAGCTTGGCCTTGGGGCAAGGCCGACGCTTTTCGGCGGGCCATCCTCGGGGTCCCCAAGCAAGCATGGCTTGCTTGGGGTGAATCCATGGCCCGCGCAGACTGCTTGCGAGCGCTGGCGATAAACGAGGACGCGGCTCCGGGAGCGGAGCCGCGCGCATGAATCAGCTTCCCAGGGGTGCGGGCCAACGCCGGGGCCCGGCCTCGTCCCCGGTCCCCGTCCGCCGGAAAAGGGCCTCCGGCGGGCGGGGGCCCTCCCCTGCCCGGCCGGGGCTGGAGCGGCCTAAGCCTCCTTGGCCAGCACCTTCACCGCCACCTGGCCGGCCAGGGCCTGGGCAAAGGCCCGGGCGTCGGCGTCCTCGCCCACGATGGCGCCATAATGCATGGGCACCGCCACCTTGGGCTTGATGGCCAGGGCGGCCTGCGCCGCCTCGTCGGCGGTCATCACGTAGGTGCCCGAGACCGGCAGCAGGGCGATGTCCACGTCCAGGCCCTTCATCTCCGGGATGAAGTCGGTGTCGCCGGCGTGGTAGATGCTCACGCCGTCCACCGTGACCACGAAGCCCAGCCAGGCGTTCTGCTTGGGGTGGAACTGCTTGTTGGTGTTGTAGGCCGGCACGCCGGTCACCTGGCAGCCGGCCGCCTCGATGCTCTGGCCCGGTTTCAGGGTCATCACCCCCGTCCCGCCCAGCTTGGCCGCGCAGGCCGGCTCGGTGACGATCACCGTCTTGGGCCCCCGGATCTTGGCCATGTCCTCGGCCACGCAATGGTCGAAATGGTCGTGGCTGGCCAGGATCAGGGCCGCGGTGGGTCCGCCGGCCAGTTGGAAGGGGTCGAAGTAAACGGGCCCGGCGCTGCTGTCCAGGCGGAAGCAGTCGTGGCCCAGCCAGTGCAGGTTGGCCAGCGCGCGCTCGATGGCAGACTGGTCGGCCATGGCTCTCACTCCTTGGCTGGTTGGGTGGCGGCCCCTGCGGCCCGCCGGCCGGGGCCGGGGCCGGCCCTAGGCCGGCACGAAGACCACCTTGTGGTTGACCAGGGACATGGACTTGATGTTGGCCTTGAGCACCTTCTGCTCGCCGTAGATGGACACCAAGCGCATCTGGCCGCCCTCCTGGGGCTCGATGACGTCCACGTCGGCCAAAAGCACGGTTTCCTTGCCTTCCTTGTCCACAATGTAGGCCGTGGCTTCACACATGGTCGATCAACTCCTTGAGGCGAACCTTGACGATGTAGTCCACCTGGTGGGGCAGCGGCTCGTGGGTGACGCCCACCACCTCCACGTTTTCCTGGGTTAGCGGCAGCAGGAACTTGCGCGCCGGGCAGCAGGCGATGGCCGCGGCCACCGCCGGGGTCACCTCGCCCATCATGGCGTTGGCCAGCACGATGCCGATGGGGCCGATGACCACGTCGGCGTCGCGGATGCTCCACAGGATGGCGTTGTCGCCGGTGGCCCCCTTGTTGGCGTGGGCCTTCATCATCTGGGCCGTGGCGATGGCGTTGGTGCCCAGGGCCAGCACCTCCACCGCCTCGCCGAACTCTTCCTTGATGCGGCGGATGATGACGCTGCCGATGCCTCCGCCCTGACCGTCCACCACACAGATGCGCATGGCTGCTCCTGTTGCGGGGCCGCGCCGTTGGTGCGCCCGCCCCTTTTTCGAAGATACACGCGGCAGCCGCTCCCGGCAATAAAAGCCGGCCTCCGGTCAAAATCCTTGTGCCTTTTGCCGCAAGGGGGTATTAACATGAAGTCGGTGCAGCATGCAAGCGGATGGGCTCATGATGCTAGTATTCCTGGGATTGTTCGTAGGGGCCTACCTGTTGGGCTCGGTCCCGTTCGGCCTGGTGGTGACCCGGCTGTGCGGCGGGGCGGACCCGCGCCACGGCGGCTCCGGCAACATCGGGGCCACCAACGTCAGCCGCCTGGCCGGCAAGTCCGCCGGCGCGGCCACCCTGCTCCTGGACGCGGCCAAGGGCTGGCTGCCGGCCTACCTGGCTTGGTCCTGGCTGGAGCCCTGGCAGGCCGCGGCCGTGGGCCTGGCCGCCTTTTTGGGCCACGTCTATCCCATCTACCTGAAATTCAAGGGCGGCAAGGGCGTGGCCACCGCCCTGGGCGTGCTCTTGGCCGCCGCGCCCATGGGGATGGTCATCGTGTTGGCCATCCTGGGCGGCACGGCCTGGTGGTCCGGACACATGTCGGTGGGCTCCCTGGCCGGCATCGGCAGCGCGCCCCTGGTCATGCTTTTCTTGGGCGAGCCCCGGCCCCTGATCTTCTCCACCCTGGCCATGGCCCTGTTGGTGGTCTGGCGGCACAAGGACAACATCAGCCGCCTGCGCAACGGCCGCGAGCACGGCTGGCGCTAAGACAGGTTCTTACCCGATTGCATGAATGGAAAAATCACGAGCAGAAGCGATTCTACAATTCAACGTTTGGCCGAAGATGCCGCCCGCGGCGCGTTGGCGGACTACCTCGGCCTTAAGTTGGTCCCTTCCCCAATCCTTCTTCCAGGCAATCGTCGTTTAGAGATAGACGCCTTTTTCGAGGATTCTCTTCAAGTCGTCCTGGCCGAAATCTGGGCCCATCATGGCAAGCCCAGGGGTGCTCAATACACGAAGGTGATGCAGGACCTACTCAAGTTGGTCCTGGCACGGGACCGTATGCTCACCCAGCATCCCGGAAAGCTGATCCGCTGCTATTTCGTTTACATGGATGCCGAGGCCCTGGCGTTTGTTGACGGACGTAGTTGGAAAGGGTTCGCTTTCCAACATTTCAAGGTAACGCCGCTCCTGATGAAGATCAGTCCGGACATTAAGAACAAGGTGATGGAGGCCCAAGTTATCCAAGACGGTTGGCAACACGAATAGGCTGTCTTACCCCTTCCTGTAGTTTTGTCTCTTCCGCTCACCCGACCCCGTCATAAGGCAGACTCCTGCGCCAACCTCATTGGGTCCTGTGCGGCGATGTCCTATTGCCCGCCATCAGGCGTCGGGCAAAAGCTTGCCGGGGTTCAGGATGCCCCTGGGGTCCAGGGTGCGCTTGAGCGCCTGCATCACGGCCAGTGATTCGCCGTGCTCCAGGGCCATGAACTTGATCTTGCCGATGCCGATGCCGTGCTCGCCGGTGGCCGTGCCCTCCAGGCGGATGGCCTCGGCCACGATGGCCTCGTTAGCCGCCTCCACCTTGCGCCAGGCCGGCGGGTCGCCGGGATCGCCGGGCCAGACCACGTGCAGGTTGCCGTCGCCGGCGTGGCCCAGCACGTAGCCCGTCACGCCCTCGCGCCGCATGTGGTCATAAGCGAAGGCCACCAGGGCCGGGTAGCTGCTGATGGGCACCGCCGCGTCGGTGACCAGCATCTCCAGGCCGGGGTGGGCGCGCTTGATGGACTCGGCCACGGCGTGGCGGCCGCTCCAGAGGCGGTTGTGCTCCTCCAGGCCCTGGCCGGCCGCGAAGCTCAGGCAGCCCAGGTCGCGGCAGATGGACTCCACCAGGCCCAGGGCCTCGGCCAGGCTGGCCTCGCTGAAGCCGTCGAATTCCATGAAAAGCTGCGGCTGCTCGGGGATGTCCAGGCCCTCGGCCCGCATGACTTTGGCCAGGGGCGCGGTGATCAGCTCCAGGGCGGCCGGGCCGGTGCCGGAGGCCTTGACCGCCACCACCGCGGCCACCGCCTGCTCCACGCTCTCAAATGACGCCACCACGGCCGCGAAGTGCTCGGGCAACCCGGCCAGGCGCAGCCAGGCCCGGGTGACGACGCCCAGCGTGCCCTCGCTGCCCACGAAAAGCCGGGTGAGGTCATAGCCCGAGGACGACTTGTGGGCCCGGTTGCCGGTGTGGATCACCCGGCCGTCGGCCAGGACCACGGTGAGCCCCTGCACGTAGTCCCGGGTTGCGCCGTATTTCACGGTGCGGGTGCCCGAGGCGTTGTTGGCGATCATGCCGCCCAGGGTGGCCGCCGCGCCGGGATCGGGCGGAAAAAACAGGCCCTCGTGGCGGAGCTTGGTGTTCAGGTCCTTGTAGGTCAGCCCCGGCTCCACCTCCACCTGCATGTCGTCGCGGTAGAGCCTGACCAGCTTGTCCATCTGGGTGAGGTCCGCCACCACGCCGCCCCGGACCGGGATGGGGTTGCCCTCCACGCTGGAGCCCACCCCCCAGGGCGTCACCGGAATCAGCTCGGCGTTGGCCCAGGCCAACAGCCGGCTCACCTCTTCGGTGGTCTGCGGCCAGACCACCACCGCCGGCCGCTGGCAGACGTGGAAGCTGTAGTCGCGGCAGTGCAGATCCTGGGCCGAGGGGCCGGCGTTGACCCGCTCTCGGCCGAAAAGCCCGAGCAGGAAATCCATCTGGGGGTTGGCGAGCGCTTGCATGACGACTCCGGGCGCGGGGTGGCGGCCAAACCGGCGCGCCCCCGCCGGGGAGACGGGGGCGCGCCGGCCGAATAACTGGCCTTATTATAATAGATGTGACCGCAGGCCACCAGCCGGGCCGGGCGGAAGACGCACTAGGTGCGTGTCGGAGAAAGCCATCCATGGCTTTCTCCTCTTGGAACTTGCCAAAAGTGAATTTTGGCAAGTTCTCGGAATGGCGCCAAAAATTAATTTGGCGCCATTCCGGGCGGGCCGTCCATGGCCCGCCCGGAAGCCTGTC
>JAZDHW010000016.1:0-14515 GCA_043805555.1 Pseudomonadota bacterium | reverse complement strand
GACGGGGCCGCACCACCAAGTGGTCTGACGGCCGGCAAGGGGCTACGCACCGGAACCTCTTGTCGCTGCGCGACCCGGACAGCGAGCTGTCCGGGCCACCCGGAGAAGACAGAAGAGATTGCCGCGTCGCACGCAAGCGGGTTGCTTCTCGCAATAACCCATCACCGCGAGTCCCGTCGGTTCTTCTTCCCCTGGTTTTTTCGTCCCCGGCCCAACGGAGGCCGCCCCCCGCGCCTTAGCCGGCCGCTTTTAAGGGAGCCGGCAAGGCCTCAGTGCCGCGCGCGGCGGGTGGGTCGAGGTTGGGGCAGGGGAATCGACTGGAAGGTGGAAAGAACCTTTCATCGCCAGGGGCCATCACCCGCGCCGCCTCAAACCTGCTGGGCCGAAAACGCCCGCGGCCACCCGGCCGGCGGGACCCGCCCACGTGCGAGGCTAATGCGGCCGGCGTGGGCGCGCGGGGGCAAGGAGACAGCCCGCTCCAGACGGGCGCGCATCACAAGGCCGACCGACGGCCGGAAGAGCGGTGCGCCGAACCAACATCCCAAGAACGAGCCTTATTCCACCAGCTTTCTTGTCGCTACGCGACCCGGACAGCGGGCTGTCCGGGCCACCCGGGAGAGGGCCCCCTCACCCCGTCCCTTTCCCCCAGGGGGCGAGGGAGAGGGAAAAACGGCGGGCGACAACCAGGTCTCGCACGAGCATCACGTCTCGCGCCGCAACCTCTTGTCGCTACGCGACCCGGACAGCGAGCTGTCCGGGCCACCCGGAGAAGAGAAGAGATTGCCGCGTCGCAACCCAAGCGGGTTGGTTCTCGCAATGACCAGAAAAGCGACGTGCAGGCGGCTCGGCGCGATTGCTTCGTCGCTGCGCTCCTCGCAATGACCTGCTCGGTGCGAGGCTCTCCGCAATGAGGCCGTTGGCATGGGGGTCAGGTGGCGAGCCCCCCTCGCCCCGCCCTCTCCGCCAGAGGGGGCGTGGGGTAAAGAAAAGCAAACGCCGCGTCGGGGTTAGGCGCGGCGGGGTGCGTCGGGGTTAGGCGCGGCGGGGTGCGGTGGGGCGGCGGGGCGGCGCGGGCTTACATGCGCGGGTCGTGGCGCTGGGGCTGGCTGACCACGTGGGTGCTGCCGCCGCTGAAGGCGGCCCGCAGCAACTGGCGCGAGAGCTGCTTGGGGTTGGCGTGGCGCACCGAGTGGTGGACCACCACCGCGGCCACCGCAATGGTGCGGCCGGTGGAATCGTCGCGGCCGTAGCCGGCGAACCACTCGAAAAGCTCGCTCTTGTCCGGCCCGCTGATGGTGCCGGTCTTGCCGCCCAGGCTGATGTTGCGCAGCACGCGGTCCTGGCCCAGGTGGTGGAAGGCCCGCCGGGCGGTGCCCTCGGTGATGGTGGCCTCGAACATCTCCGGCATGGCCTGGCAGGTAGCGTCGCTGACGATGCGGCCCAGGGAGCGGGGCCGGCCCTGGTAGAGCGGGTTGCCGGCCGGGTCGCTGATCCGGGCCACCACGTAGGGCTCCATCAGGCGGCCGTGGTTGACGAAGACCCCGGCCAGCAGCGCGGCGTGCACCGGGCTGATGGTGGTCTGGCTGTTGTAGCCGCTGGCCAGGCCGGCCACCTCGAAGTCGCTGTCGCAGTCGGCCAGGCGGCTGGTGCCCAGGGGCAGCTCGAAGGGCAGGCGGGATTCGAAACCCAGGGCCTTGCCGTACCAGGTCAGGAGTTCGCCGCCGATCTGGTAGACCCCCAGCTTGGCGAAGACCGGGTTGTTGCTGATGGCGAAGCTTTCGCGCAGGGTGCACTGGGTGCCGCCGCGGGGCTTGCTGATGCGCACCTGGTTGGGGGTGAGGCTGTGGGGCCGGCCGGTGAAGGACATGCGGCTCAGGGGGTTGAGCTGGGTCTCCTCCACCGCGGCGGCGGCGGTGACGATCTTGTACAGGCTGGCGGCCGGGCTGCCGGCGTCCAGGGCCACGCCGGGGTCCAGGCGGCCCTGGCGCACCCCGGCCAGGGCCAGCACCCGGCCGCTGGGCACTTCCACCAGGGCCATGGCCGCGCGGGCGCTCTTCAGCCCGTTCAGCAGTTCCTCGGCCTCGCCCTGCAGGCTGGCGGAGATGGTGGGCTCCACCACCAGGGCCCCCCAGCGGGGGCTGTAGGCCTGGAAGGGCCGGCCGTTGACCACCTGGCGCAGGCGGGTGGCCAGGACCTGGGCCAACTGGGGCTTGTCCAGGTGGGCGGGGGCGTTGTCCGGGCCGGCGGCGGCAACGGGCAGGGCCAACAGCATGGCCAGGACCAGGCCCATCAGCCCGGCCACCCAGTTGCGCGCCAACGCTCGCCGCATGCCTCGCCTGCCTTCCGCCGTCCCCAACCGGGCGGCCGCTAAAAAGTGCTTAAACCTGCCGGGCCGCGATGACCTCCAGCCCGCCCATGTAGGGCGCCAGGGCCGGGGGTATCTGCACGCTGCCGTCGGCTTGCTGATAATTTTCCAGCACCGCCACCATGGTGCGGCCCACGGCCAGGCCGGAGCCGTTCAGGGTGTGGACCAGGGTGGTGCCCTTCTGGCCCTTTTCCTTGCAGCGCACGTTCATGCGCCGGGCCTGGAAGTCCTCGAAGTTGCTGCACGAGCTGATCTCGCGGTACTTCTGCTGGCCGGGCAGCCAGACCTCCAGGTCGTAGGTCTTGGCCGAGCTGAAGCCCATGTCGCCGGTGCACAGCACCACCTTGCGATAATGCAGGCCCAGGCCCTGGAGCACCGCCTCGGCGTTGGCGGTCAGCTCCTCCAGGTGGGTGTAGCTCTCCTCCGGCCGCACGAAGCGCACCAGCTCCACCTTGTCGAACTGGTGCAGGCGGATGAGCCCGCGCACGTCCTTGCCGTGGCTGCCGGCCTCGGCCCGGAAACAGGGCGTGTAGGCCGTGTAGCGGATGGGCAGGGACTCGGCGTCGAGCACCTCGTCCAGGTGCAGGTTGGTCACCGGCACCTCGGCGGTGGGGATGAGCCAGTAGTCGGTGCCCTGGAGCTTGAAGAGGTCCTCGGCGAACTTGGGCAACTGGCCGGTGCCGGTCATGGCCCGGGAGTTGACCATGAATGGCGGCAGGATCTCGGTGTAGCCGTGCTTGGTGGTGTGCAGGTCCAGCATGTATGCGGTGATGGCCCGCTCCAGGCGGGCGCCGGGGCCCCTCAGCACCGCGAAGCGGGCGCCGGTGATCTTGGCCGCCCGCTCGAAATCGATGATGTCCAGGGCCTCGCCGATGTCCCAGTGGTTCAGGGGTTCGAAGTCGAAAGACGGCTTCTCGCCCCAGACGCTAACCACCGGGTTGTCTTCCTCGCCCGCGCCAATGGGCACCGAGGCGTGGGGCAGGTTGGGGATGGTGAGCAGGAGCGCCTCAAGCTGGTCCTGGACCGCCTTGACCTCGTCCTCCAGGGCCTTGATGCGTCCGCCCACTTCCTTCATCTCGGCGTAGACCGGGGCCAGGTCCTGGCCGGATTGTTTTTGCTGCTTGGCCTTGCCCACCTGGGCGCTGACCTCGTTGCGCCGGGCGCGCAGGCCCTCCAGCTCGGGCAGCAGGTCGCGGCGGCGCTGGTCCAGGGCGGCGAAGCCGTCCAGGTCCACCGCGGTCCGGCGGTTTTCACAGGCCTGGCGCACCGCGTCCAGGTTTTCGCGCACGAACTTCAGGTCCAGCAAACTTCCGCTCTCCGTTCGGCTGCGGCCGGGGCGCATGCCCAGCCATATCCACAAGATATGGACCGTCACGAAACTAGCACACCACCTGGCGGGTGTCAAATTGCAAACCCATCCCCCCCAGGGGGGCCACAGGCAAATTCTATCGCAAAACCAGGCTATTGCCCACCCGTTGCTTCCTGTCTTGACAGTTTACTTTAACTAATTACCCTATGTCAGCGAAAATCTGGAGCGCCCGCCCCCGAACCATGCACCCGCCTGGCGGCGTTTTTTCTTGTTAAGGTTGGTTAAAACATCTATAATGTAGCTACAATTTAGCGCTGACCCGGACTGTCGCCAGGGAATCGCCCTGCCCGGCGGCCGGAGTTGGTCACACCTCGCCCTTGGCAGGGAGCAAAGCATGGGAAAGGTCGCCATCATCGGGGTGGGGCAGTCCGCCTTCACCCGCGGATACCCCGGCTCCATCCGCGAGCTGGCTTTCGAGGCCTTCAAGGAGGCCATGACCGACGCCGGCATTAAGAGCGCCGACGTGGACGCCTCGGTGGTCTGCTCGTCCCCGGAGTATGACAAGCAGCGCAGCCCGGCCGGGGTAATGGCCGAATACCTGGGCCTGACCCCCGGCCCGACCTTCTACGCCGAGACGCTGTGCAGCAGCAGCTCCACCGGCCTGAAGCTGGCCTATTCCCTGGTCAAGTCCGGCCTGCACGACTGCGTGCTGGTGCTGGGCTTCCAGAAGATGAGCGAGATCACCAGCGCCGAGAGCCAGGAGCGCATGGGCCGCGGGGCCGACATCCAGTGGGAGAGCCCCTTTGGCACCATGATGCCGGCCTACTACGCCATGTATGCCCGCGCCTACTTGCAGCAATACGGCGTGACCGAGGAGGACCTGGCGCTGATCCGGGTCAAGGCCGCCCACTACGGGGCCATGAACCCCAAGGCCGGCTTCAAGAAGGTGGTGGACGTGCCCACCTGCCTGGCGGCCGACCCGGTGGCCAGCCCGCTGAAGGTATTCGACTGCTGCGCCAACGCCGACGGCTCCTCCTGCTTCATCGTGGCCAGCGAGGAGCGGGTGAAGAACTTCGGCATCAAGAAGCCGGTGTGGGTGCTGGGCGTGGGCGCGGCCAGCGCGCCGGTGAACATGGCCGGCCGCGACCTCTTCACCGGCCTCAAGGTGGCCCAGCTCGCCAGCCAGGAGGCCTACAAGATGGCCGGCATCGGGCCCAAGCAGGTCAACGTGGCCGAGGTGCACGACTGCTTCACCATCGCCGAGATGATGGCCTACGAGAACCTGGGCTTCGCCGAGCCCGGCCAGGGCAAGGAGCTGATCCGGGCCAAACAGACCTATGCCGAGGGCTCCATCCCGGTCAACGTGGACGGCGGCCTCCTCAGCAAGGGCCATCCCATCGGCGCCACCGGCGGCAGCCAGATCCGCACCGTGGTCTTGCAGCTTCGGGACGAGGCCGGGGACATGCAGGTCAAGGACCCGCAGATCGGCCTGGTGCACAACATCGGCGGCGTGGGCCTCTACGGCAACGTCAGCATTCTGGGGAGGTAAGAGCCATGGCCAAGGAGAAAAAGGAAGCCGATCTGCGCTTCAACCGCTTCGGCACCGTGGCCTTCACCGCCACCACCAAGGTCAACGACTTCGTCGACCGCCTGGAAAAGGGCGAGGTGAGCGGCACCAAGTGCAAGACCTGCGGCATGGTGTTCTTCCCGCCCCGGGCCGACTGCTACCATTGTCTCTCCAGCGACATGGAGTGGTTCCCGGTGCAGGGCACCGGCAAGCTCGTCACCTACAGCCAGCTCATGTACGCGCCGGTGGGCTTCACCGACGACGTGCCCTACGTCATCGCGGTGCTGGACTACGGTGACTACAAGGTCTTCGGCCGCATCGGCAACGTGCCCTTCGCGGACCTGGCCATCGGCATGGAGCTGAAGACCGAGGCCAACCCCCTGAAGGGCGGCCAGATCAACTACGTCTTCAACCGGGCATAGCAGGAGTTTGCAAAAGGCCATCCTTGGCCCGCGACCGACTCCGGACGATTAGCGGATGCAGAAGCAACGGGCGGCCCGGCCATGCGCCGGGCCGCCCGCGTCTTTGCGCTGCGGGGCCGCTGCCTAGCGCTTGGGCCCCACCCGCTGGGCGGCCTCGGCCGCGCTCTGGTCGGGCTTCTGGCTGGCGGCCCGGCCGGCGGCCCCGGCCTGGGCCTTGTTTTGCAGGCTCTTGCCCGTAGCCCCCACCTGGGCCTTGTTCTGCATGTTCTTGCCCATGGCCCCCGCCTGGGCCTGGGGCCCGGCCTGGTTGGCCTTGACCCCGGGCGGCATGGCCGGTTCGGGGCCGCCGGGGTTGCCGCGCGGGCCGGCGGCCAGGGCGGGGGCCAGGGCGAAGGCCAGGATGGTCAGGGCCATGAGTAGGCTGCGGATGATTTTCGGCATTACAGGCGTCCTCCGGGGCAGGCATTGGTGTCGGATCCCCAGGGGCGCGCGCGGCCGGCGCAGGGCCGCACTCCGATATATTTAGCATATTTCGTCCCGGCGGGGGCCGGGCCGGGTGGAAAAGGGCTTGCCCGGCCGGGGAACATCATGTATATACATAAGACATGACGCCCGCCAAGCCCCAGACCAACCCCTCCACGGTTGAGCAAGCTCCGTCCTTCCCCTGCCTGTGCGCGGCCATCCGCCGGGCCGGGCGCATCGCCACCCGCCAATACGACGCCTATCTCAAGCCCAGCGGCCTGAAGATCACCCAGTTCTCCATGCTGGCCAACATCGCCCGCAACCCCGAAATCACCGTGACCAGGCTGGCCGACCTGCTCCTGATGGACCAGACCACCGTGACCCGCAACCTGGTGGTGCTGGAAAAGGCCGGCTGGGTGGGCCTGGAGCCGGGCGAGAGCGACCGCCGCCTCAAGCGGGTGACCATCACCGCCGCCGGCCAGGCCAAGCTCGACCGGGCGCGGCCCTATTGGCTGGAGGCCCAGGCCGCCATGGAGGCCACCCTGGGCCGGGCCGGCATCGCCGATCTGCTGGCCAGCTTCCAGAAGCTGCTGGAGTGAGGGCAAAATTTTTTGCGCAATTGCATGTACATACATAATTACCGCAAAGGGGAGGGACAATGTCGCTGACCCAGGCCATCAAGGAGTTCGCCCTGGATCTCGGCTATAACGCGGTGGGCGTCACCACGGCCGAGAACTTCGACGACCACATCGCCCAGGTGCGCTCGCGGGGCGACATCTATGATTTTTATGAGGCCGACCCGCGCCGCCTGCTGGCCGGGGCCGAGCCGCAAAAGGCCATGCCCGCGGCCAAGTCCATCGTCTGCATGGCCTGGGACTACGCCCAGAAGGAGTTCCCGGCCTCGCTGCTGGGCAAGGTGGGGCGCATCTACCAGGCCCGCGCCTACGGCCCGCCGCCCGAGCGCATCAACGGCGCGCGCTACAAGCTCATGCAGGATTTCCTGGAGCGCCAGGGCTGCCAGATCGGCCGGGGCATCTTTTTGCCCGAGCGCCGGGCCGGCGCGCGGGCCGGGGTGATCACCTTTGGCAAAAACAACTTCGCCTACGCGCCCAAGATCGGCTCCTTCGTGGTGCTCAGCTCCATCGTGGTGGATCGCGAGCTGGAATACGACGAACCTACCCTCAAAGTTAAGTGCCCGCCGGACTGCACAGCCTGCATGGACGCCTGCCCCACGCGGGCCATCTACGAGCCCCTGAAGCTCAACCCCCGGCGCTGCATCGGCTTCAACGCCTGGTGGACCCAGGACGGCCGGCCCCTGGTGACAAGCAACATCCCGCCCGAGATCCGCGCAAAAATGGGCGCCAAGGTGCACGGCTGCGACCTGTGCCAGGAGGCCTGCCCGCGCAACGCGGCCAAGCTCAAGGCTAAGCTGCCGCCCGACCCGTTCCTGGTCAACCTGGCCGCCGACTTCAGCCTGACCAAGATGCTGGAGATGCCGGCGGGATTCCTGGAAACCCGCGTGCTGCCGATCATGTACAATTACATCAAGGATTATAGGTACTTCCAGCGCAACGCGGCCATCGCGCTGGGCAACCTGGGCGACCCCGAGGCCGTGCCCGCCCTGACCCGCGCCCTGGTGGGCCCCGAGGGCCTGGTGCGCGGCTACGCGGCCTGGGCCCTCGGGCGCATCGGCGGGGCGCAGGCCAAGGCCGCGCTGGAGGCCAGCCTGCCCGGGGAGACCGACGCTTTCGCCCGCGAGGAGATCAGCGCCGCGCTGGCCGCGACGGCCTAGGCAGCACGACGCCTGCCACGGCGCAGGCAGCGCGACGCCTGCCACGAAAGAACCGGGCCGCTCCGAGAGAATCGGAGCGGCCCGGTTTCATGCGGGAGATGGCCGGGAGACAAAACTAGGCGGCGTCGGCCACGTCGATGATCAGCTTCGCCTACTCCCAGCCAAGGCCACCAACCGGACAGGTGGACGCTCGCTTTGGGAGTGGTTGGCATAGGTGGCCCAGGTCGGGTAATAGCTGTCGGACTGATTGCCCCAGACCGTCCAGCCCCGGCGAGGTCCGCGCGCGAAAAGTTCGAGGTAAGGCCCGGCGGAACAAGACTCAATGATCTCGTACAACTCGTCAGGCTTGCGCGAGTGCTCCCGCTTCATGGTTTTGATGATGTTGACCTGCCGGCGGCCCGGCGCGAGGGTGCGGGCGTTCTTGCCGCGCACGCCGAAGAGGATCAGCTCGGTGGTGTTGCGGAAATAGAAGCCCACCCCGCGGCCGTCGGGGCCGCCGTCCTTGCGGATTTTGTGCCAGACCAGGTTGGTCTTGTACTCAAATCCCCAGGCCTCCATCACCCGTAGGCCTTCCGGCAGCAGCGCGTTGGGCACCCACAGGTACAGGTGGGCCGTCTCCCGCGCCAGGTCCCGCACGGGCAGGCTCTGGATGTCCTCCAGCTTCATGGTCCCGTAGCGCGATAGCCGCTTGTGCTCCGGGGCCATCTTGCCGGTGCGGTTCTGGAACTGCCAGGGCGGATCGGCCAGGACCACACCGAAAGTCTGGCCCGCGGTCTTTTCCAGCAGATCCCTAGTGGCTTCCAACATTTTTCGGGTGCCCTTCCCAGTCAGTTATGATTGCAGGGGTGATGCCGAAGACCAGCACCGGGCAGCCACCATTGCGGCCCGCCTCCAGCCTGGGCAGCAGCTTGCCCATGTGGGTGGTGCTGGCGCCGTACTTGGCTTTAACCTGCCGGGTTGTTCCATATTTGTCTACACCCTCGCCCAGGGCCTTGAAGACCGGATCAAGGCTGTTGCTCCTGGTCAGCAGGACTCCCAGCGATATGCGTCCGTAGTCGAAAAAGGTGCGGAAGGCGAACAGGTCCCGGTCAAAGGTCTGATCCTTGCTGTTCCATTCCAATTCAAAAGCGACTTTGCCTTTGAGGTAGTCGACGTAATGGGTGTCGCTTTGGAAGGTCTCATCGTCCGCAACAAGCTTGGCTGCGAGCCTTTTCTCGCTCCAACCACGGGGGCGCATGATCTCCGAGACGATTTTCGGGATGCGGGACTCGTTGCCGCCGGGGTCGATGATGTCCTGCACTGTGATACGCAATGCCAACAGCGCGCCTATTATTTCCTCATATTCGGCCGAAAACTCATTGCACAGGATGGCCGCCGCGTGCCGGTAGTCGTGTATCTCGTAAAGCTGCTTGATGTCTTCCGGTATGTAGTCGCGCCAGACCATCCCCGCCCCCAGTGCGCATAGGCAACATCAGTATAGCTCGCCTGTTCTTTCCAGTCTATCCCCTTTGCCGTGGACCGGTCAATCAAGGCGATGAAAACCGGGCCGCCCCGATGATCTCGGAGCGGCCCGGTTGGTTCTCAGCTCAGGCTGGCGGCCCGCCGCCAATGCTGGCGGCTGGGCGCGCGCGCTGCTCTCAGCCCTTGATGAGCCGGGGGATCATCATGTGGTGGTGGGGGCAGATGCTGCGCGGGTTCTGGTAGGCCGCCTCGGTGAAGGCCACGATGTAGTCGCGCAGGCCGTTGAACCGGACCACCTCGTCCACGAAGCCGCGGATGGCGCAGTAGCCGGGGCGCGACTTGTCGTAATACTCCTGGGCCAGGGCGTTCATCTTGTCGATGACCGGTTGCAGGTCCTTGCCGGCGTCCTTTTCCTTCACCAGGCGGCGGGAGAAGCTGGCGGCGGCGGCGGTCTCGCCGTGCATCACGTAGATCTCGGTGGTGGGGGTGCCCAGGGTGAAGACGTTGTGGTTGTTGGCGGTGGGCCCGCCCATCACGTAGTGCGCGGCCGCGGTGCCCTTGCGCACGACCACCAGCATCTGGGGCACGTCGGTCTGCTCGATGCTGTAGATGAGGCTCTGGCCCAGGCCCAGAAGCTCGGCCTGCTCGGCGATGTCGCCCACGTCGATGCCGCTGGTGTCCTGGAACCAGATGATCGGCACCCGGTCGCGGCCGCAGTGGGTGACGAACTCGTTCATCTTGATCAGGCCCTCGCGGTAGAGCTTGCCGCCGATGCCCTGGTAGGCGCCCTCGGCGTACTTGGGGTAGCCGGCGGGAAGGAAGCCCTGGCGGTTGCCGATGACGCCCACGGCCAGGCCGCTCAGCTTCACCAGGCCGCAGTAGATCTCCGGGCCGTAGCCGGGGCGGAACTCCAGGTGCTCGCTGCCGTCCACCAGGCGCGAGAGGCACTCGTCAAAGTCGTAGGAGGCCTTCTGGTTGAAGGCCACCAGGGTGTAGAGGTCCTCGCCGGGGAAGAGGGGCTCCTTGGGCTCGTCCACCCGGAAGAAGTCCAGGTCGTAGGCCGGCATCTGGTCCATGTGCTTCTTGATGGCGTCCAGCACGCCCTGCTCGGTGTCGTGGACCTCCTTGAAGAAGCCGGTGCCCGCGTAGTGGATGTTCACCGAGCCCGGCGGGACCTCCTTGAAATGGCGGGTGGCCTCGATGAGCTGCTCGGCGCCCTCCACGTCAAAGCCGCCCTTGGGGCTCATGCCGCCCACGATGCCGCCGCCGCCCACGGCGATGTTGCAGTCCTTGTGGGCGATCAGGTAGGTGGGGCTGATGCCCTGGTAGCCGCCGCCGGCCGGGTTGGTGCCGTAGATGCCGGCCAGGATGGGCACGCCCAGCTTCTCCAGCTCGGCATGACGGAAGAAGGTGGTGCCGTTGCCGCGGCGGTCGGCGTAGACCTCCTGCTGCTCGGTCAGCTTGACGCCCGAGCAGTTGACCAGCCACACCAAGGGGATGTGCAGGCGCTTGGCCAGGTCGGTGATGCGCAACTGGTTCTCGGCCTGGCCGGCGATCCAGGCCCCGGCCATGACCTTGTTGTCAAAGCCCGCGATCACGCACCACTTGCCGTTGATCTTGGCCAGGCCGTCCACCACGCCGGTGGTGCCTTCCTCGTTCTGCTTGGGGTTGTAGATGGTGTGCAGCGGCCGGAAGCTGCCGGGGTCCACCAGGTACTCGATGCGGTCCCAGACCGTCATCTGGCCCCGGCTGCGGACCTTCTCGGCCGGCAGGCCGGCGTTCTTGACCCGCTCCACCTCGGCCGCCACGATCGCCTCCACCTCCTCGATGGCCTGGCGGTTGGGCAGCGCCTTTTCCTTTTTCTTGTCGCTCAGGGCCTTGCCGAAGGCAGGCATGTTCTTGAAATAGGGATGCATGTGAACGCTCCTAGAAGTCGGTCATTATCAGGAATCGGCCATCTAACAATTTGAATGTCATCGCGAGCGTAGCGCGGCGATCTTCCCTTGTCCGCTTTTGGCTCCCATACCATCGCCTGGCTGGGAAGGCGGGGGGAATCAACGGAGGATTGCCGCGTCGCATCCCGGCCGGGATGCTCCTCGCAATGACACCGGGATTTGGTAAATCGGCCGTCAATTCGTCATCCGTTTCCAGGTCCGACGGTCTCCGTCATCGTAGGGGCGGGGGTCGCGTGCCGCGACGGCCATCGCGGGTCGGGAGACGCCCGGCCTCGCACCCGCCTCGCCCGCTCCCGAAGCAGCCATGTCTTAACATACAAGGGGCGGGGTTTATTCCCGCCCGTCTTGCCGCCTACTTCAGGCCCAGCACCTTCCGGGCGGTGATCCACTTGCAGATGTTGGCGCTGCCCTCGACCATGAAGTAGGTGGGCGCGTCGCGGTAGTAGCGCGCCACCGAGTACTCGGTGGAGTAGCCGTAGGCCCCCAGGATGCGCAGGGCGTAATTGGCGCACATGTTGGCCACCTCGCCGGACTTCCACTTGGCCATGGCCACCTCGAGGTTGTTGGCCAGGTTGCCGTTGTCCTTCTGCACCGCGGCCTTGTAGACCAACAGACGGGCGGCTTCGATCTCGATGGCCATCTGGGCCACCTGGTCCTGGATCATCTGGAAGGTGCCGATGGGCTTGCCGAACTGCTCGCGCTCCATGGCGTACTTGACCACGCTGTCCAGGCAGGCCTGGGCCAGGCCCACGCCGCCGGCCGCGGCCGAAAGCCGGGTCTGGTCCAGGGAGCCGAAGACGATCTTGGCGCCGTCGCCCACCTTGCCCAAGAGGTTCTCCTTGGGCACCTTGACGTTCTCCAGGTAGATCTCGCCGGTGGGGGAGCTGCGGGAGCCCATCTTGTCCAGGTCGGTCACGCTCACGCCCGGGGCCTGGTTGCCGGCCTCGTCGCGGAGATCCACCACAAAGGCGCTCATGCCCCTGGAGCCGGCGTTCTTGTCGGTGTAGGCGTAGTAGATGACGCACTTGGCGGTGCTGGCGTTGCTGATCCAGGTCTTGGAGCCGTTCAGGAGCCAGTGGTCGCCCTTGTCCTCGGCGGTGGATTTCAGGCTCATCACGTCGGAGCCGGCGTTGGGCTCGGTGATGCCGAAGCCGCCCATGTACTCGGCGCTGACCAGCTTGGAGATATACTTCTGCTTGGCCGCGTCGGTGCCGTAGCGGAAGATGGTGAAGGCGCAGCCCAGGGCCTGCATGTTCACCTGCACCCGCAGGCTGCTGGAGGCGCGGGCGATCTCCTCGGTGATGATCATGGCCGCCAGGAAGCCCATTTCGTTGCCGCCGAACTCCTCGGGGATGACGGTGCCGAAAAGGCCCAGCTCGCCCATGGGCAGCACGACTTCTTCATAGGGGAAGTAGTGCTCTTCGTCCCACTTGTCGGCAAAGGGGGCGATTTTCTCGGCCGCGAAATCGCGGACCATGTCGCGCAGCATCACCAGTTCTTCGCTCAGTTCAAAATCCATGTGTCCTCCCTGTGTGGTAGGGGCCGGGCCTCTTTGCGCCGGTCCCCTCGCTGGGCCGTCTGGCGGCCGTTTGCTGGGCCAAATATGACCGGGTTTGTCGGGCCCGGTTGGGTTTCCCCCGCCTGGCGGCCGCCGCGCGCCCCTTCCCTGGCGTCGCGCCGCGGCCGGATAAACCTTGTCGCCCCCCTCACCCCAGCCCTCTCCCCCCTCCGGGGGGCGAGGGAGCGGGATTTTGTCCGCTCCTCCCTCGCTCAGCCGAGGGCCAGGGAGCGGGATTTCTCACCCCGGCCCTCGCTCATCCGCGGGCCAGGGAGCGGGAATGGTCGCTGCCGGCGACCCGCCCCTTATCATTTCCACCCTCTCCCCTGGGGGAGAGGGGAGGGTGAGGGGGTCATCCGGGGGGCTCAAGCCTCCATCAAATTGCGGGCCACCACCAGGCGCTGCACCTGGTTGCTGCCGTCAAAGATCTGCACGCCCTTGGTGACGCAGAACAGGCTGGCGGCCAGGCTGCCGCCCACGGCCATCGCCCGGCCCAGCACCTGGCCGGCCAGGTTGGCCACCCGCACCCCGGTGTCGGCCGCGAAGCACTTGGACAGGCTGACCATGCACTCCAGCTCCAGGAAGTTGGCCGGGTCGGGGGCGGCGGTGAACTCGTCCACCAGGCCGCAGACCCGGTGCACCAGGGAGCGGCAGGCCTCGATCTGCATCTTCATCTCGGCCAGGGCGAAGCCCACGGCCTGTTGGCGGCCGCAGCCGGTGGCGCGCGCATGGGCCAGCGCCAGGGCGTAGAGCCCCTGGGCTGCGCCCAGGGCCAGGGCCGCCGCGCCCCAGGCCCGCATGGGGTTGGCCACCTCGCGCAGCACTCGCCAGCCCTCGCCCTCGCCGGCCAGGCGGTTGGCCGCCGGCACCTGGGCCTGGTCCAGGAACATCTGGCTGGTGACCGAGCCGTGCAGGCCCAGCTTTTTCTCGGGCGGGCCAAAGGAGACCCCGGGCGCGTCCCGGGGGATGAGCAGGGCGCTGAGGCCTTCGGCGCGCGGGCCCGGACCGGTGCGCACGAAGGTCAGGTAGTAGCGGGCGTGGGGGCCCAGGGTCACGTAGCTCTTAGTGCCGCTGACGATGTAGAGATCGCCCCGGCGCTGGGCCTTGGCCTGGATGTTGGCCGCGTCCGAGCCGTGGTCGGGCTCGGTGAGGCAAAAGCCCATGGGGTGCACCCCGGCCTTCAGCTCGGCAAACAGGCGCTCCTTCTGCTCGGCCGTGCCGGTGAGCGCGATGGTGCGCAACACGGCGTTGGTGGGGAAGACCAGCAGCGAGGAGCTGGGGCTGACGCTGGCGATGGCCTCCACCATCAGGGCCAGGGACAGGGCGTCGGCCTCCGGGCCGCCGTGGCTTTTGGGCAGGGCCACGGCAAAGAGCTGCTCGGCCGCGAACAGGTCGTAAGCCGCCTGGGGGAAGGCGCTGGTGGCCTCGATGCGCTCGGCGAGCGGGGCCAGGCCGCGGGCGGCCAGGGACCGCACCCGCGATTGGAAGGCCTCTTGCTCGGGGCTCAGTCGCGACATCCACACATCCGGTGGCGCATGCGCGCGCCTTGGGATCAGCAACCAAAGCGACGACAACGGAGCGCCGGGGCATCCGCCCGGCCTCCGCACCCGCCGTCCACCCCCCG
>JAZDHW010000015.1:0-25539 GCA_043805555.1 Pseudomonadota bacterium | reverse complement strand
CAGGCCGCGGCCACGGTGCGGGCCGGGGTCCTGCTCTTCATCGAGCCGGCCTGGCTGCCCCAGCCCGGCCTTTTCAGCGCCCTGCGCGAGATCTTCAGCGCCCGGCCCACCCCGGCCGGCCTGGCCCTGGCCCTGGCCGCCCCCCGCGACGCCTCGCCCTGGTCCGCCCTGGCGGCCCAGGAGGTGGCCTTTCGCCAGCAGCGCTCCGGCCTGCCGGCCGACTGCGCCATGGCCTTCAACCGCGCCGATCTGGCTGCGGCCGGCGGCCTGATGCCCAGCCCGGCCCTGGGCCAGGCCGACCTGCTGGCCCTGTGGCTCACCCTGGCCGCCCGGGGCCGGCCCCTGCTCTGGGAGGGCGAGGCCCTCTTGACCCTGCCGCCCCGGCACAGCCTGCGGGCGCTCCTGGCCGGGGCCGGGGTCTGGGCAGCGGGCATCTATCCCACCCTGCGCCTGGGCCCGGCCGCCCGGGGGCCGGTGGCCGGCATGGCGGCCCAGGTGGCCCTGTGGCTGCTGGCGCTGGGCCTGATGTGGGTCTTGGCGGCCGTGGACCCCGGCCGGGGCCTGAGCCTGGCCGCGGTCTGCCTGCTGCTCTTGTATCCGGCCAACCGCACTTGGCTCAGATGGCTGGCGGCGCGGGAGCCGGGGCTGTTCCGGCCGGCGCTCATCTATGGCCTGCTGCGCCCCCTGGCCTGGGCCGGCGGGCTCATGGCCGGCCTGCTGCGCCGCCTGCTGTCGCCAGGGGCCGGGCCGGGCGGGCCAGGCTGATCGGGCGGGCCAAGCTGGCCTGGCGGGCCAAGCTGGCCGGGCGGGCATTGACACCTGCGCCCAGCCTGCCATATTGGTTCTGATATACTGAAGCGACCTTCCACCTTGAGGAGCCGCAGGTGAGCTGGAGCCCCATCAAACGCAGCCTGGTCCTGGCCCTGGGGACCGTCATGTTTTGGGCCGCCCTGGCCGGCCCGGCCCTGGCCGGAGAGGCCAAAGGCCAACTCACCCTGCCCCAGGCCATCCAGAAGGCCCTGGCCTATTCGCCCAACCTGGCCGCCGCCAAGGAGGACCTGGCCGCCGCCGAGCAGCAGCGCCTGGAGAGCGAGACCTACTTCCTGCCCGCGCTCTCCACCGCCTACACCTGGCAGCGGGTGCAGAACCCCACGCAAAGCCGCACCGCCCTGGGCGTCACCAGCCTGGGCTCGGCCAACGTCTACCAATGGAACGCCAGCCTGAGCCAGCCCCTGTTCACCGGCTTCAACCTGACCAGCTCCTACCGCCTGGCCGACCTGGGCGTGGACGTGGCCGGCATGCAGGTGATGCTGGCGGCGCTGGATGTGACGCTGGCGGTCAAGGAGTCGTTCTTCGACTACCTGCGGGCCCAGAAGGCCGAGGAGGTGGCCCAGCAGGCGGTGACCCAGCTCACCAGCCACCTTAAGAACGCCCAGGACTTCCACGAGGTGGGCATCATCCCCATCAACGACGTGCTCAAGGTGGAGGTTGAGCTGGCCAACGCCCAGCAGCAGGAGGTGACGGCCAACAACGCCACCAGCGTGGCCATGAGCCGGCTCAACACCCTGCTGGGCACGCCGGTGGACGGCACCCTGGACGTGGAGGACATCCTGTCCTTCCACAAGGTGGACATCGACTACAACCAGGCCCACGCCACCGCCCGCCAGCAGCGTCCGGAGCTGAAAAGCCTGGACCTGCGCCTCATGCAGGCCGACCAGTCGGTCATCCAGGCCCAGAGCCGCTACTACCCCCAGCTCAACCTGACCGGCGGCTATGTCTCCACCAGCGACACCGCCGACCTGGGCGACTCCTATTATTACGACCCCAGCGGCTGGCAGGTGGTGACCAGCCTCAACTGGACCTTCTGGGAGTGGGGCCGCACCAACCACCAGGTGGGCCAGCGCCGGGCCCAGAAGCGCCGCCTGGAGAACGTCCGCCGCGACGTCCAAGACCAGGTGGACCTGCAGGTGAAGCAGTATTACCTGGCCCTGCACGACGCCGAGAAGAACATCGCCACGGCCAAGGCCTCCATCCGCTCGGCCAAGGAGAACTACCGCATCACCCAGGAGCGCTTCAAGGAGCAGTTGACCACCAACACCGAGGTGCTCGACGCCCAGACCCTGCTCACCCAGGCCCAGAACAACTACTACACCGCCCTGACCGTGTACAACGTGGCCGAGGCGCGCCTGCGCCGGGCCATGGGCGGCGGCCTGCCGGCCGGGGTGCAGATGCCTTCCGAGGCCCAGCCCGGCGACCCCCGCGAGCGGGACCTGTTCGCGCGCTGGCTCTCGGTGGCCCGCCCGGCCAGCCCCGCGCCGGAGCAGGGTCGTTAAACCCAGGCCCTCTAGCGGCGGCCCCCTGGCCGCGAAGTATTTTTGGGCATGATCCTGCTGGCCAAGGTGAGCAAACGCTATCCCGGACGCCCCGGCCCGGCCCTGGACCAGGTCAACCTGCACGTGCGCCCCGGCCAGTTCGTCTACCTCACCGGCCCGTCCGGGGCCGGCAAGACCACCCTGTTGCGCCTGCTTTTCGCGGCCGAGGCCCCCAGCAGCGGCCTGGTGCGGGTGGGCGGGGCCGACCTGGGCCGCCTGAAGCCCCGCCAGATACCGCTCTTGCGGCGCAAGGTGGGCGTCATCTTCCAGGACTTCAAGCTTATCGCCGGCCTGAGCGTGTTTGAGAACGTGGCCCTGGCCCTGCGCGTGGCCGGCATGAACGGCGCGCGCCTGGCCCAGCGGGTGGACGAGGTGCTGGAGCGGGTGGGGCTCATGGCCCAGGCCGGGGTCCAGGCCGGCGAACTCAGCGGCGGCGAGCAGCAGCGGGTGGCGGTGGCACGGGCCCTGGTGGGCCGGCCGCCGCTTTTGCTGGCCGACGAGCCCACCGGCAACCTGGACCCGGTCAGCGCGGCCGAGGTCATGCGCCTGCTCATCGAGGCCCACGCCCGGGGCGGCACGGTGCTGGTGGCCAGCCACGACCCGGCCCTCCTGGGCATGGTCGGCGGCGCGCGGGTGGTGCGGCTGAAGGCCGGCCGCCTGGAGGAAGCCCGATGAGCCGGCGCTTAAGCCTGTGGCGCCGGGTTTTCTGGCAGATGCGCGAGGATCCCTGGCTCCAGGGCGTGGCCGTCTCCACCCTCAGCGTGGCCCTGGCCATCCTGGGGGCCTACCTGGCCCTGTGCCTCAACCTCTACCAGGCCGGACAGCGCCTGGCCCTGGGCCCCAGCCTGATCCTGGCCCTGCACCAGGACGCCGACCCGGCCGCGGCCCAGGCCCTGGCCCGCGAGATCGCCCGCCTGCCCGAGGTCGACCGGGCCGAGTACGTGGGCCGGGCCCAGGCATTGGCGCGCTTCAGGCGCCAGCTCGGCCCCAACCAGGACCTGCTCTCCGGCCTGACCGACAACCCCCTGCCGGCCACGATGGAGGTGCTGCTGCGCCCCGGCGCGGCCGACCTGGAGGCCCTGGCCGCGCGTTTTGGCCAAAATCCCCTGGTGAGCGAGACGGTGACCAGCCGGCCCTGGTTGCACCGCCTGGCCCAGACCGCCTCCACCCTGGGCAGCCTGGGCCTGGCCCTGGGCTTCCTGCTCTTTGCCGGGGTGGTGCTCCTGGTGGCCAACACCGTGCGCCTGGCGGTGTACGTGCGGCGCAACCAGGTCGAAGTGCTGGACCTGGTGGGGGCCACCCGCGCCTATTTGCGCTGGCCGTTCCTTTTGGAGACCGTGCTGCAAGCCCTGGCCGGGGCCGCGGCCGCCTCACTCATGATCTGGGGGCTCTTCAGCCTGCTCGCCGCCCCGGCCGAGCTGCCCCTGGGCCTGAACCTGGCCGACCTGCTGGCCTTTTCCTGGCTGGTCCCGCCGGTGCTGGCCGTGCTGGCCGTGTTGGCCGGGGTGCTGGGCGGGCTCCTGGGCCTGGCCCGGGCCCTGCGGCCCCAAGAGCTGGCCTGATGCCCCTGCCCGTCCGAGCGCGCGCCCTCCGCCTGCTCGCGATATTGTGGCTGACCCTGATCGCCCTGCCCGCCGCGCGGGCCGAGACCCCGGTGGACGCGGCCCAGGAGCTGCGCCAGCGCCTGGCCGACACCCTGACCGAGCAGGCGCAGATCAAGACCGCGTCCCTGCGCCTGGAAAACGACCTGGCCGCCCTGGCCGCCGAGCAGGAGGCCGGCCGCGCCCGCCAGACCGAGCTGGCCGACCAGGAGCGGAGCATCGCCGCCCAGGCCCAGGCCACCGCCCGCCAGGAGCAGGACCTGGCCCCGCGCCTGGCCGCTGACCGCGGCCGCCACCAGGCCGGCCTGCGGGCGCTCTACCTGCACGGCCCGGCCGTGGACCAGGCCCTTTTTGCCTCGGCCGCCGACTTCCAGGACGCCCTGACCCGCAGCCAGTCCCTGGCCTGGCTGGTGGACGAGCGCCGCCGCCAACTGGAGGCGGTGCGCAGCCAGGCCAGCCAACTGGCCGACCTGCAAACCCAATTGGCCGCGCGCCAGGCCGAGATCCGCTCCGTGCGTCAGCAGCTCGTGGCCCAGGCCGAGCGCCAGGAGCAACTCCAGGCCTCGCAGATGGAGCTGCGCCAGGAACTGGCCCAACGCCAGGCGGCCATGGCCGAGAACCTGGCCGTATTGCAGGAGGCCCAGGCCCGCCTGGCCCGCACCTTCGCCCTGGACCTGACCCCGCCCAAAGCCGCGCCTGGCCCGGCCGGGGGCGGGGTGCTGGCGGCCCGGGGCCGGCTGGCCGCGCCGGTGGCCGGCCAGGTGGTGGGTCACGGCGGCTCCAACGGCCAGGGGCTTCTCATCCAGGCCGCGGCCGGCGCGCCGGTGCGCGCGCCCTGGGCCGGCAGCGTGGTCCACGCGGCCCGGCTGCCCGGCTACGGCCTGGTGGTGGTGGTGGACCATGGCCAGCGGGTGCACACCGTGCTGGCCCACCTGGGCCAGGTGGGGGTGGCCAACGGCCAGGCGGTGGCCGCCGGCGCGGTCCTGGGCCAGGTTGGCGATGACGGACGCCTCTACCTGGAAGTCCGCCGCGAGGCCAGGCCGGAAAATCCCTTGGATTGGCTGCGGTTGGGGCCTTGACCCCGTGGTTGAGCGCGTATAAGCTAGTGACTTATTCCGATCCTGGGAGGCAGATAGATGCGCGCCAGTTCCTTGAAGATATCCCTGCTCGTTCTGGGCGTGGCCGCCCTGGTCACCCTGGCGGTGCACCTGTCGCCCTTGCCCCGGGCCCAGGCCGCCAGCGACGCCGACTATCAGCGCATGCAGGTCTTCACCGAGGTCCTGGGCGAAATCGAGAAGAAGTACGTCGAGAAGAAGACCCAGGAGGAGTTGATCACCGAGGCCCTCAAGGGCATGGTCAGCAGCCTGGACCCCCACTCGGCCTATCTGACCCCGGACGAGTTCCGCGACCTGCAAATCGAGACCAAGGGCAGCTTCCACGGGGTGGGCATTGAGATCACCCTGAAGGACGGCATCCTCACCGTGGTCTCGCCCATCGAGGGCACCCCGGCCTTCAAGGCCGGCGTGCAGGCCGGCGACCGCATCATCAAGATTGACGGCAAGCTGACCAAGGGCATGAGCCTGATGGACGCGGTGAAGCTCATCCGCGGGCCCAAGGGCAGCAAGGTCACCCTGACCGTATTGCGCGAGGGCGCGCCCAAGCTCCTGGACTACGCCATCGCCCGCGACCTGATCCCCCTGCGCTCGGTGCGCTTCAACCTTTTGGAGGACGGCTACGGCTACGTGCGCATCGCCAGCTTCCAGGAGGACACCACCAACGACCTGGTCAAGGCCCTGCGGGTGCTGCAATCCCAGAAGCTGCCGCTCAAGGGCCTGGTGCTGGACCTGCGCAACAACCCCGGCGGCCTTTTGCAGGAGGCCGTCAGCGTCTCCGACGTTTTCCTCAAGGGCGGGGTGATCGTCTCCACCAAGGGCCGCCTGGCCGGCCAGCAGATGACCTACTCGGCCCATAAGGACGCCGTGGCCGGCGACTATCCGATCATCGTGCTGGTGAACAACGGCTCGGCCAGCGCCAGCGAGATCGTGGCCGGGGCGTTGCAGGATCACAAGCGCGCCCTGCTCTTGGGCATCACCACCTTTGGCAAGGGCTCGGTGCAGACCATCCTGCCCCTGGAGGACCGCGGGGCCTTGCGCCTGACCACGGCCCGCTACTACACCCCCAGCGGCCGCTCCATCCAGGCCAAGGGCATCGAGCCCGACCTGGTGGTTCCCTTCGAGCCGCCGGCCAAGGACAAGAAAAACGACAACCCCTCCCAGGCCATCCGCGAAAAGGACCTGAGCGGGGTGCTGCCGGCCGAGGAGACCGCCCCGCCGGCCCCGCTGGCCCCGCCCTCCCAGGAGCCGGCCAAGGCCAAGGACAACGGCGACGCCAAGCTCTATATGGCCGCCGACAAGCTCAACGACGACAATCAGTTGGTGCGGGCGCTGGACCTGCTCAAGGCCTGGCAGGTCTTTGCCGGCATGCCGGCCAGGCCCGTACCCGCCCCGGCCGCCCCCGACGCCGGCAAGTAGACCGTGAGCGCCGCGCGGGCGGGCAAGGGCCGCGCCCGGTCCGCCGCCGGCGGCAAGCCCAAGGCCGCCAAACCGGCCAAGCCGGCGAAAGCGGCCAAACCCGCAGCCAAGTCTGCGGCCAAACCCGAGTCGAAGACCCGCAAACCCCGTTCCGGGCAGCGCGCCAAGCGCCGGCCGGGCGGGGTTTCGCGCTGGTGGCGCTGGGCCTGGCCCGTCGGCATGGTGCTGGTGATCGCCGCGGTGGCCCTGGCCTGGCTGCTGCCCGGCCCCGGCCCAGCCCCGGCTCCCCCGCCACCCCAGCCGCCCAAGGCCGCCAAGCCGGCCCCGCCCCGCCCGGCCCCGCCGGCCCAACCACCGGCGGCCACGACGCCTCCGTCCGCAACCAAGGCCCACCTGCCCTATGAGGAGCCCCTGAGCGGCGCGGACCTGTCCCAACGCCTGGTGGCGGTGGACGAGGCCCTGTTCGCGGCCCTGGGCCGGGCCGGCCTGGGCGCGGACCGCATCCGGCTAACCATCGCGCCCCAGGCCGACGGCGAGCTGACCAAGCTCAGCGTGCGCCTGGCCCCGGGCCAGGACCCGGCCGCCCTGGCCCATAGCCTGGGCCTGGCCCTGCGCGGCAGGGCCGACCAGGTGCAGACCGCTGGCCAGGCCGGCGGCGCGCAGACCATCCTAGTGCACCTGGGCCCGCGCCTGACCCACCAGGTGAGCCTGGAGCCTTCCGGCGCGGCCCCGGCCCCGGCCCCCCCCGCGCCGTCTGCTCCCAGGCCGCCAGCGGCCCACGCGCGGCCCCGGGTGGCCATTGTCATCGACGACCTGGGCCACAGCCTGGAGGCCGCGCGCAAGCTTTTGGCCCTGGACCTGCCCCTGGACTTCTCGGTGCTGCCCTACGCGACCCACGGCCGCCAAGTGGCCCAGGAGGCCAGCGCCCAGGGCCGCGAGGTGCTCCTGCACCTGCCCATGGAGCCCAAGAGCTACCCCAGCCTGAGCCCCGGCCCTGGCGCGCTGCTGGCCAGCATGGACGCCGAGCGCCTGCGCCAGGCCACCCAGGCCGCCCTGGCCGCCGTGCCCGGCGCGGTGGGGGTCAACAACCACATGGGCTCGCGCCTGACCGAGGACCGCGCCGCCATGCAGGCGGTCTGCGAGGTGCTGCGGCCGCGGGGCCTGTTTTTCCTGGACAGCCTCACCAGCCCGCGCTCCCAGGCCTGGCAACAGGCCCAGCGCATGGGCCTGGCCTTTGCCCGGCGCGACGTCTTCCTGGACAACGACCCCAGCAGCGCGGCGGTCACGGCCCAGATCGCGCGCCTGATCGAGTTAGCCAAGGCTCGCGGTCAGGCCATTGCCATCGGCCATCCCCACCCCGCCACCATCCAGGCCCTGGCCGAGCAGGCCGAGCGCCTGCGCCGGGAGGTGGATATGGTGCCTGTCTCCCGCCTGCTGACCCGCCCCGGTGCTGCGGGGTCTTGACAAGCCCGTTGCCAATCCCTAGGCTCAAGCCAGACCCCAACCACGCCTGGATGGCCGGAGCGCGCGCGTGACCAGCGAACTCGATGTGCTGCGCGATTATCTCGCCGCCCGCAACATGCGTTACACCCCGGAGCGCGAGGCGGTGGTGCGCGAGGTGTTCTCCCGCCACGACCATTTCACGGTGGAAGAGCTTTACCTGACCCTGAGCAAGAAGCGCCGGCGCATCTCGCGCGCCAGCGTGTACCGCACCATCCCCTTGTTGGTCGACGCCGGCCTGGTGGCCCCGGTGTTCCAGGAGGCCGGCCAGACCCGCTATGAGCACACCTATGGCCATGAGCACCACTGCCATTTGCGCTGCATCTCCTGCGGCCGGGTGGTGGAGTTTTCCGAGCCCGTTTTGGCCGAGGTGGAAAAACGCCTGAGCAGCCAATTGGGGTTCACAGTACATGGGCACAAGCTTGAAGTGACCGGCACCTGCCCCGAATGCCAACAAAAATAGCCACATCTAGGAGCCTGTCGGAGTAATACTCCGACAGGCTTCCGAGCGGGCCATGGACGGCCCGCCCGGAATGGCGCCAAATTGATTTTTGGCGCCATTCCGAGAACTTGCCAAAATTCACTTTTGGCAAGTTCCAAGAGGAGAAAGCCATGGATGGCTTTCTCCGACACGCACCTAGTTAGTTTGGCCATTAAGCTTTTTCGCGGGCCGGGCCGGGCTGCGGAGCCTGATTTTGGCCGCAAGATAAGACCGGACATCAAGTGTTTATCAATGCAACGCCCGGTGGCGCAACCGCTTCTGGCCCTGAATAAGTTGGAGTGATGCGGGGTATTGCCAGGCGGCGGCTTATAATTTTCACGCCAGCCGGTAATGCGAGCCCAAACTAAAACCAGCCCCAAGGGCTGGTTTTAGTTTGGCCGCCGCGCAGCGGCTGGCAATGAAATGCAAGCTGTTCGCAGTATGAACGCGGAGCTACTCCACCGGGATCAACCGCCAGGCATTGGAGCGGCCACGGGGTTTTTCCAGGTAATAGCTCGCGCCTTCCTTGGCGCCAGTCAGTTCGCTGAAATCGGAAAGCGTGAGCCGGCCGGTGGTGGTGACCTGATAAATGACCTTCTTCACAGGCGCCTTTTGACGGGAAACCTGCTTGATTTCGCCAGCTTCCACCATGGATTGCTTGAGCTGCTGGGCAAATTCGACCGCCGTCATGGCGCGGCCCTGGCCCTTGCGGTCGGTGGTGGAGAAATCTTCACGGATCTGCTGCTCGGAAGCGCCATCGCGAACCAGTTTTAATAGTTTTGCGCGATCATCTTGGGTCCAGCGGGAAGTCCTTGCCATCGCAACTCTCCTTTTACGAGTACAGGGGCATTTATATTCTTAATACCCAGTGAACCGGAAAAGTGTCAAGGCCAAAGTAGAAAATAATGCGCATTCTTCAAAATATTTGTAGCGACATTTTCTCCTGGCGGCATTTTGACTATGGGCGGGGTTTAATTGCTGGCCTGCGGAAAATTGCACATGACCCATCCCGCACGAATGCGCAAAAACTTTAACACCGGGCGTTGGCAATCACGAGGCGGCTTAAATGCTGGCGTGCCGGGCGCTGTCCGCGCGCCGCTGGTGGGCTTGCGCTTACATTCTCCGCTCAGCCTGTGCAGCATCGGTTTTGGCAGCCCTCCGACAAATTATCAGCCAGCGTGACAATGCGCGGGGTGATTAACTTGACTTCCGGAGTTATTTACCCTGGATGTGAAATCCCTGGGGACGATTGGGCTTGGTCGGGGCTTTGGGGCGGCCCGATTTGCGCGCGGCCGTCCCAGGGACAATTGGGGATCGCGGCCGTTAACCCTGGCCGGGCGGTCGGGCCTCTGATATAGGTTAATCTTCGCCCCAACCAGGAGAGCAGCATGGATTGGGCGTGGTTGGTCGTCATCGCCGTTCTGGGACTGATCTGCCTGATCCTGGCCCCCTGGCTGGTGGGCCGCCTGTTCCTGCCCGGCCTCACCCTGGGCCTGCTGCGCCGCGGCGGCCAGGTGGCCAACCGCCTGCTGGACCGCCTGCGGCCGGGCCTGTACCTGAAGCTCCTAGTGCGGGCCGGCAACCGCCTGTTCGCCCGGCGCTACGCCGCCACGCCCTACCGCCGCCGCCTCTTGTTCCTGCCCTTCTGCCTGCGCCCCCTGGACTGCCCGGCTGACGTGCACCCGGAGCGCGGCCTGTGCTGCTGCGGGCCCTGCCCCGGCTGCGAGCTGGGCCGCCTGCGCCAGGAGGCCCTGGATATCGGCTACGGCCAGGTCTACGTGGTGCCCAGCTCGCGCCAGATGCGCGGCCGGGGGCTCATGCCCAGCGACCAGTTCATCAAGGCCAAGCTCATCGAGCACGCCCCCAAGGCCGCCCTGGGCGTGGTCTGCGAATGGCACCTGCGCAACCGCCTGCTGCCAGAGCACAAGGTGGCCCGCGGCGGCTACCGGGTGAAGGAGGGCGTCAAGGCCGCCCTGCACGGGGTGCTCCTGGAGGCCAAGAACTGCCGCGAGGCCCGGGTGGACTGGGAGCGGGTGCGCCGGGCCATGCTGCTCAAGGCCAACTGACCCCGCCCTGCCGCGCCCCCTGCCCTTCACCCCTGACTATGGCTGGATACTGTGATGGACGGAGCCCTGGTCATCCTGCTGGCCCTGGCCGCTGACGCC
The DNA here is from genome assembly GCA_043805555.1 of Pseudomonadota bacterium. Lineage (GTDB taxonomy): Bacteria > Desulfobacterota > Desulfarculia > Desulfarculales > Desulfarculaceae > JACRDC01. The sequence continues at coordinate 14,889 of JAZDHW010000015.1, read as the reverse complement.
GCCCTGGGCGATCCCCCGGCCTGGCCCCACCTGGTGCGCCTGATGGGCCGGGCCATTGCCGGCCTGGAGGCCTGGCTGCGGGCCCGCTACGCCACCCCGGCCGAGCTGCGCCTGGCCGGCGTGGCGCTGTGCCTGGCGGTGGTGGGCGGGTTCGGCTGGGGGGCCTATCTGCTCTTGCTATTGGCCGGCGGCCTGTGGTGGCTGCTGGGCCTGGCCGTGGCCGCGCTGCTGGCCTTCGAGTGCCTGGCCCTGGGCCAGCTCTGGCGCGAGGCCCAGGCGGTCAACCGGCCGCTCCTGGCCGGGGATCTCAACCAGGCCCGCCAGAGCCTGGCCATGATCGTGGGCCGCGACACCGCCGCGCTGGATGAGGCCGGGGTGCGCCGGGCCTTGATCGAGACCGTGGCCGAGAACTTCAACGACGGGATCGTGGCCCCGCTGTTCTATCTGGCCCTGGGCGGACCGGCCCTGGCCGTGGCCTACAAGGCGGTCAACACCCTGGATTCCATGGTGGGCTACAAGAACGAGCGCTACGCGGACCTGGGCCTGTGCTCGGCCCGGATGGACGACGTGGCCGGCTACCTGCCGGCCCGGCTCAGCGCGGCGCTGTTGAGCGCGGCCTGCCTGCTGGCCGGGCTGGAGGCCCAGGCGGCCTGGCGCGGGGCCCTCAGCGACCACGGGGCCCACAAGAGCCCCAACTCGGGCTGGCCCGAGGCCGCGGCGGCAGCGGCCCTGGGCGTGCGCCTGGGCGGTCCCAATTTTTACGGCGGGGTTTTGGTCGAAAAACCCTGGCTCAACCCCCAGGGCCGCGATCCCCTGGCCGCAGACGTCAGCGCCATGCTGCGCCTCTACGCCGCGGCCAGCGCCCTGGCCGGCGGGGCCTGCCTGCTGGCGGTCTACCTGACGCGGGGCTGGCTCTAGTCCGGCCCGCCTACCAGGCCCAGACCGGAATCGCTCCCCAGCCGCTCCTGAACTCATCCCGGGTGATATAGCCGTCGCCGTCGATGTCCAGGCGCTGGTAGTGCTCTGCGACGTATTGGGAATCCCTCCAGCCGCTCATGAACTCCTGGCGGCTGACCTTGCCGTCGCCGTCGGCGTCCAGGCTGTCGAAGCGCTTTTGCAGGTCGTGGGGCGTGATGCTGCCGTCGGCGTTGACGTCCAGTTGTTTGAAACGCTCCAGGCAGGCGGCGCGGTCCTTGGCCCCGGCGCAGAACTCATCCGGATCCACCTTGCCGTCGGCGTTGGCGTCCAGGCCGCCCAGGGGCTTTTGCAGGTCAAAGAGCGGGTTCTGGGCCATGGGCGCGGCCGCCGGGGCCGGGCCGGCCAGGGCCAGGCAGGCGGCCAGGGCCATGAATGCGCACAACAGGTTGGTTCTCATGCTCATCCTCGCTTGGCTGGGGCGATGCGCGGCCGCTGCCGCAGGGGATCGGATGGGCCGGATCATAGCAGGGAAAGCGCGCCGGGGCAAAGGCCGGGGCCGGGCGCGCGCCCGGCCCCAGATCATTCCGCCGGCAGGGCGGCGGTTCAGGCGCGCAGCAGGCCGCGCACCTGGGCCATGTAGCGCATCTGGTCCGCGCCGGTCTTGGGCGGGGCGCCGCTGCGCCGGGAAGCGGGCTTGAGGGTCAGGGTGATGGCCTCGGCCGGGCAGGTGATGACGCACAGGCCGCAGCCGATGCAGCGGTCCAGGTCGATGATGGCCTTGCCGTCGGCGTCGATGTCAATGGCGCCCATCTGGCAGCGCTCCAGGCAGGTCTCGCACCCGGTGCAGGCCACCGGGTCCAGGCTGGCGAAGTGGTTGCTGAAGACGATGCTGGCCGGCTTGGCGTGCTTGTTCAGGGTGGCCAGGACCCCGCAGCAGTCGCCGCAGCAGTTGCACATGCCGGCCGGGTTCTGGGCCGTGCCGGGCTGGGTGACCAGGCCCTGCTCGGCCGCCGTGGCCAGCACTTGCAAGGCCTCGTCCAGGCTCACCACCCGCCCCATGCCCCGGTCCAGGTAGTACTGGCCCATGGAGCCGAACATGAAGCAGGCCTCCATGATCTTGTCGCAGCCCTGGCCCAGGGTCTGCTTGTGCTTGCGGCAGATGCAGTCGGTGACCACGATCTGGCTGGCCGCGGCCAGGATCTGGGCCGCGTCGTCGTAGGAGGCCACGTGGTGCTCCACCGGCACCGAGCGCTGCACCGGTATCGGCCTTAAAAAGGCCCCGGCGCTGGTCTGCATGGCCTGCTCAAAGGGCTTCTCGGCCGTGTAGGCCTCCATCAGCCCGGCCAGCTCCGGGTCCAGGTTCTTGACCTGGAACTCGAAAAGGCCGTGGATGAAGGGAATGGCCGCATAACGGGATTCGCCGGACTTTTTGAGGCGGAAGAGCAAACCCCGGCCGGCCATGGACTCCAACTGGGCGGCCAGATCCCCGGCCCCGCGGCCCAGGCGCTGGGCCAGGTCCAGGGCGGTTTCCAGGCGGGGGCTCATCTGGGTGAAAAGCTCGGCATCCGCCGGCGTGAAGAGCTTGCGCAGGATCTTGAGCTCCACCCCGGAGTCCGTGGCGGGAAACCCGATGGAATACTGGTCGAGCTGCCGGCGCAGCCTGTCAAAGACCTCCTGGCCCATGCCCACCTCCCGGCTCATTTCTGCGTTGCGGTGATCGGAGACCTCATACTGCTTGTGCCCTAATTACATGTCAAGCAATGTTTAGCGTTGCTCAATGTTATTTTATTAACAATGCGTCATGCCAGGCTGAGAAGGCAGTGCCTGGATTGATGACTAGGCCTTGGACCATCCTTGCGCCGGCCTGCCGGCCGCCCGGGTCGCCCCCGGCATCAGGGCCGGCCCCCTGCCCCTTTGCCGCCCGTGGGCCGGCGTGGTATTGCTTATAAGGTCCAGCCCAATCAACCCGCAGCTTTGGGAGGTAGCCCGCATGGAAGCCAACGTCGCCTGGTTCTATCAGCGCCGCGCCGAAAGCGTCATCGAGGTGCTCAAGAAAAACCGCATGAACGCCAGCTTCGTGGCCGACCCGGCCCAGGTGGCCGACGCGGTGATGGCCCTGATCCCGGAGAACGCCAGCGTGGCCATGGGCGGGTCCATGACCATGTTCCAGACCGGCGTGGTGGAGGCCCTGCGCCAGGGCCCGGTGCAGCTCATCGACCGCTACGAGCCAGGCCTCCCCGGCGAGGAGGTCATGGCCCGGCTCAAACGCGGGCTCACCGCCGACGTCATCGTCTCCAGCGTCAACGCCATCACCGAGCAGGGCGAGCTGGTCTTTGTGGACGCCACCTGCAACCGGGTGGCCCCCATCCTCTTCGGCCCGGACAAGGTCATCATCATCGCCGGCTGCAACAAGATCGTGCCCAACCTGGCCTATGCCCAGGAGCGCATCCGCCACTTCGTGGCCCCCACCAACGCCCACCGCCTGGGCCGCAAGACCCCCTGCGCCGCCACCGGCCATTGCGAGGACTGCGCCAGCCCGGAGCGCATCTGCAACGCCACCGTGGTCATCCACAAGCAGGCCAACCCCAACCGGCTGCACCTGCTGCTGGTGGGCGCGGACCTGGGTTACTAGTTGTCCGACCCCCAGCGCTTCAGCCGTCGGCAGCGCCTCCTGTTCTGGTTGGCCGCCAACCTGGGGGGCCGCTGCCTGCGGCTGTTGTTGAAAACCTGCCGGGTGAGCATCGACTCCCCCCAGGCGGTGCAGACTTACCTGGTCGAGCGCCAGCCGGCCATCGCGGTCACCTGGCACCGGGGGGCGATTTTTTTCCTTTATTTGTTCGGTCCCTGGCGGCCGGCCATCATGGTCAGCCGCAGCAAGGACGGCGAGCTGCTGGCCCGCTTCATCAGCCTGATGGGCGGCATCCCCGTGCGCGGCTCCTCCAGCCGGGGCGGGGGCGAGGCCCTGCTCGCCATGGCCGAGCAGGTGAAAAGGGGCGAGGTCAGCTTTGCCGCCACCGTGGCAGACGGCCCCCGCGGCCCGCGCTATCAGGCCAAGCCCGGCATGATCAGGCTGGCGGCCATGACCGGCCTGCCGCTGTTGCCCATCATGTGGTCGGCCGACCGGGTCTGGACCTTCCACAAGGCCTGGGACCGGGCCATGCTGCCCAAGCCCTTTGCCAAGGTGGTGGCCAAGGCCGGCCGCGAGCTGCGCTACCCCCCGGAACTGGGCCGGGAGCAACTGGCCGCCGCCTGCGCCGAGCTGGACCAGGAGCTCAACCGCCTGCGCGCCGAACTGGACCAGCATACCGGCTACCAGGACCCGGCCTGAGCCCCCCGACTGGGAATTTTTGTCCGCCCTTTGGCCCCTCCTGCCCAGACCATCTTGCCCAGGTCCGGCCGCGGGCCCGGGCCGCCCCGGCGGATGCAGCCGTATTATGCCCGCAATTTAAACATGTTGACCACCAAAGCCTGGCGGCGGGCTGATTGGCATGTCGCTTGCTTACCTTGCGGGTGGATCGGTGGTCTGGAGGACCCTCCCAGGCCATGGTCCAAACCAGACGCAGGGACGCGTCTTTCCCCTTGCGGTCGCCAGGGAAGGTGACGCCCGGCGTCCCCCCGCCCCGCGGAGGCTCGGTGGCGGGGGGAGCCACCCCTTGGTCCAGCCGAAAAACCTTGCCGCCACTCCCGCGCTTTTGCTACATGATTGATCAGTGCTGCCGTGCGCCGGCCTTGCCGGCCGGTCCCCAGCCTTTGGCGGTGATGCAATGCTGGAAGAAATCCTGCGCGATCCCGAGCTGGCCCGCCACTACCACAGCACGTGGGAGGCGGGGCAGGTCCTGTTCGAGGAAGGGGAAGAGTCCCAGGATCTCTACCTGCTGCTCTCCGGCAGCATTGACGTGCTCAAAAGTCAGCAGAAAATCAATCAGATCAGCGAGCCCGGCAGCCTTTTCGGCGAGATGTCCTTCTTGCTGGGCTCCCGGCGCACCGCCACCCTGCGCGCCCGCACCGACGTGGAGACGGTCCGGGTGGCCCGCGAGCAGGTGCCCGAGTTCCTGTCCCGCTTCCCCTCCGCCGCCCAGGCCATCGCCCGCCTGCTGGCCGAGCGCCTGGTGCAAACCACCCACGTGCTCCAGGGCATGAAGGAATTCTGCGACCAGTTGCCCGACGCGGTGGTCTTCAGCGGCCCCCAGGGCCAGGTGCAGGCCTTCAACCTGGCCGCGGCCCGGCTTTTCGGCCGCGACGCCAACCAGGTGCTGGGCCAGTCCACCGAGAAGCTCTACCAGCAGGCCGGAGCCTACCGCGAGCTGGCTGAGGAGGTCATGAAGCGCGGCGGCGAGATGGAGCGGGTGCTGGTGGTGGAACACCCCACCAAGGGCCCACGCCAGTTGGCCACCAGCATCAGCCCCCTGCGCGACAGCCACCACGAGCTGGTGGGCCTGGTCTCCATCAGCCGCGACATCACCGCCAGCGAACGCTTCCGCCGCCGGGCCCGCCTGGCCACCCTGTGGGCCCTGCCCCTGGCCCTGCTGCTGGTGTTCACCGCCGCGGCCGCCTACTGGGACATCCCGCCCTTTGACCGCGGGGTGGTGCACTACGACACCCGCCAGCAGCAACTGCGCGACCTGGTGGGACGCGATTTCCTGCTTCTGCAGAAAATGATCCTGCCCGAACTGGCCGGCGACAACCCCGGCCGGCTCACCGCCAGGCTGCACGGCTTCCTGGCCCAGCCCGACGGCCAGGACCTCTACCGGGCGGTGCTGGTGCTGGACCCCAGCCGCAAGGTGCTGGCCGCGGCCACCCGGGACCCGAACCAGTTCCCGGCTCCGGAGCCGGGCAGCGCCTATGCCAGCCTGAACCCCGACGACGCCCAGAGCGGCTCCTACCGCCTGCTCACCCTCTACCGCATGGCCCCCGGCCAGCCCAACGGGTACAAGTCCCTGGAGATGGCCTTTGCCCTGGGCCAGGGGGAGCGCCTGGCCGGCTGGCTGGTGCTGGCCCTCAACGACCACCTGCTCGACAAGAAGTACAATACAGACGAGGCCACCCTGCAAAACATGCGCTTTATTACGTACTAGTTCTTAATCACGTCACAAAAATCTAGTACCGATCCGCATTCCTGGCTTGCTTGTCACCGCCCGGCTAATGTAAACCTGGCGTCAAGGGAGGTTCGTTTGACGCCAATCAAAGCCAAGCGCCGGCGGGCGCGCAAAACCACGACCCGCACCGTTTCTCCCGCGACCCGCCCACGCGCCGCCGACCCCCCGGTCCGGTTCGAGCCCCGGGTGAACCGCCGTTTGACCCCCGTCCTCCAGGCCATCGGCGCGCCCGAGGCCGCGCCCTTCGTGCCCGACCCCTTCCAGGTCGAGGCGGTGGAGGAGCTGCGTGAGCGCGACGTGGTGGTCAGCGCCCCCACCGGCAGCGGCAAGACCTGGATCGCCGAGCAGGCCATCGACCTGGCCCTGGCCAGCGGCCAGCGGGCCTGGTACGCCAGCCCCCTCAAGGCGCTCAGCAACTCCAAGTTCGCGGAGTTCTCGGCCAAATTCGGGGCGGATCGGGTGGGCATCCTCACCGGCGACCGCAAGGAGAACGCCGGGGCCCAGCTCATCGTGGGCACCACCGAGATCCTGCGCAACCAGCTTTACGACGCCATGTACCGGGGCGAGGACCTGGACTCCGGCCTGGTGGTGCTGGACGAGGCCCATTTCCTGGGCGACCCCGAGCGCGGGGTGGTCTGGGAGGAGGTCATCATCTACCTGCCGGTGCGGGTGCGCCTGCTGCTCCTCTCGGCCACGGTGGAAAACGCCCGCCAGATCGCCCGCTGGCTGGAGTTCGTGCGGGCCGAGCCCTGCGTCACGGTCTACAGCGACCAGCGGCCGGTGCCCCTGGTGCCCCTGTTCCTGTTCCCGGACGGCGAGCTGACGCCCCTGCACGACCACCGCGGCGGGCTGTTCCCCCAGATTCGCCACTGGCTGGAGCAGGAGGGCCAGAACCGCGCCCGCCGCGCCGCCACCCATGTGCCGCCCTTTGGCCAGATCCTGCGCGCCCTGGAGGCGGCCGACATCCTGCCGGCCATCTTTTTCCTGAAAAGCCGTTCGGACTGCGACGTGGCCCTGGGCCATGCGGCCAGCGTCCACCTGGCCGTGGACCCCCAGTTGCGCCGCGCCCTCAACGCCGAGATCGACGAGTTCCTGGAGCGCTATCCCTTCCTGGGCGACCACCCCCAGTTGGGCTACCTGCGCCACACCCACGTGGCCGCCCACCACGCCGGCCACCTGCCCCACTGGAAAATGCTGGTGGAGATGCTCATGCAGAAGGGCCTGCTCAAGGCCATCTTCAGCACCTCCACCGTGGCCGCCGGGGTCAATTTCCCGGCCCGCACCGTGGTCATCACCCAGAGCGACCGCTTCAACGGCCGCGACTTCGTGGACCTGTCGGCCACCGACCTTTTGCAGATGACCGGCCGGGCCGGCCGCCGCGGCATGGACAAGATCGGCTTCTGCCTGGTGGCGCCCGGGCCTTTCCAGAACGTGCCCCTGGTGGCCAGCTTGTTGGGCTCCAGCCCGGACCCCATCGAAAGCCAGCTCCACATCAACTTCTCCATGGTGCTCAACCTGCTGCTCAGCCAGCGGCCGGCCGAGGTCAAGCAGCTCCTGGGGCTCAGCCTGGCCACCTTCCAGCGCCTGGAGCGGGCCGAGGGCCAGGGCCAGCCCCCGCCCACCGGCCCCCAGCAGGCCTTGAAGGGCCTGGCCAACCGCCTGGCCGGCTCCTTCTGCCCCGGCCCGGAAGAGGCCGTGGTGCGCCGCCGCCGCCGCCGCCAACTGGAGAACCTGCGCCACCGCCTGCAACGCGAGCTGGATTCCATCTCCCAGCGCTCGGGGCTGTGGGCCGCCCTGGTGCGCGGCCGGGTGTTCATGGACATGTACGGCTCCCTGGCCGCGGTGCTGCGGCGCGAGGGCGAGGGCGAGCAGGCCGGGGTGCTGGCCGTGAACCTGACCCCCGAGCGCCGCCTGACCAAGGGCCGGCCCCGCCTGGACTTCGTGCCCCTGGATGAGGTGGCCGGCGTGTTCCAGGAGATCCTGGACCTGCCCCACGCCGGCGGCGGCCGCATGCTGGCCCAGGCGGTTTTGGGGCAGATACCGGCCGCGCCCCGGCCCCTGGCCGCGCCGGAGCTGGACGGCCTGGGCCTGCGCGAGCGCGGCGAGCTGGAGGAGCGCCAGAAGGGCGTGCAGGACGAGCTGGCCGCCCTGGCCTGCGAGCAATGCCCCATTGCCGAGCAATGCCTGGACCAGAACCACGAGCTGCACGATCTGCTGGACCAGGCCGAGGCGGCCATGCACCGGGTGCAGGAGGAAAGCCACGCCTTCTGGTACGACTTCGTGCGCCACCTGGAGTTCCTGCGCGCCGAGGGCTTTGTGGACGCCCAGGGCCGGCTCTCTCCAGATGGCGTCTGGGCCTCCAACCTGCGCCTGGACCAGCCGGTCTTGATCGCCGAGGCCATCCGCCAGGGCTCCCTGTCCGACCAGGACCCGGTGCTGCTGGCCGCTTTGTTGGCCCTGTTTGTGGACGACCGCGAGCGCGAGGCCGAGAACCGCTACCTGAGCCAGCGCCTCAATGACGGCTTCGTGAACCTGCGCCGCTCCCTGGATGGCATTCTGGACCGCATGCGCCAGTGGGGCTTCGAAACCCCGGTGATGCCCCTGCCCGCGTCCAGCGCGGTCTTCGCCTGGGCCCTGGGCAGCGAGTTCAGCGACGTGGCCGTGCTCTACGGCGCCGGCGAGGGCGACCTGGCCAACCTCATCTACCGCACCGCCGACAACCTGCGCCAGTTGACCAGCCTGACCACCACCCACCCCCGCTTGGCCGCCTGCGCCCGCGAGGCCGTGGACCTGCTGCTGCGGCCGCCGGTGGTGGTGCCGGTTTAGGATTTCTTGAGAAGTCATGAACCTCCGGTAAAGCCGGAGGCTTGAAATACGTGAACCGCTCAAAGAGGAGGCTCCGATATTTTCCCGGAACCGTCAAACTTTGGGAGTCCCCCGGCAGAGCCGGGGGTTTACCCATGATTAATTAACCTGAGAATCGCGGCGTAGAGGTGGGAGTAAATCTGATCGGATTGGTTTTTCCCTGAAATTATGACCGCGGCCTTTCTAGGTGTGGCCAAGGCAGCTTTAAGCTTTTGCTCTTTGGCCCGTTCGGAATTCCTCTTCCTTTATACCAAGCAGCGCCAAGGCTGAATCCAGAGACCTGACCACCGACACTTCAAGATTCGCAGAGTACATGTGGCCGTCAAAAAGCCTGCCCATACCAAACGTAACCTCCGATGGGGTCACAAAAACGCAATGTTCACCTCGAAGTTTATGATTATAGTATGACTCTATCATTGTGAAATTCTCAAAGGTAAACGAAGGCATTGGAGAATTGTCGAAGCTTGTAAAGTCCACGATCTTTTTCATGGGCGGAACATAATTTTTATCTGCCGCCAAGTCTTCCAAATGGGCAACCAGTTCTTCAAAAGATAAGGCCTTTCGCATTTCCACGTAAACCAACCGCAAATTGGGTATGATTTGATACTCTACTGTCATTGCTGAAATTCCGTTTATCCATCAACGCTGTGAGCCGTGCCTGGCATCGTTTTGGGGCTTTTGGTGCTTCCCGTGTGAACGTAATGCGGTTGAATCGCACCCAAGAGCATCGTTGACCGCAAATCGATGTCGTTTCTATCTGAAACCCTTTTAACGCCACTTTCCATTGAATGGCGAAGTATTAAAATATATTATTATATTTTGTCAACTACTATTCGAGATTCCGCTGCCGGCATCGCACTTCCTTCAATTTGGTACTTTTCTTGGTCACCCTATGCATTGGGTCAGACCAGAAAGTGGTGCGCCGCGGAAAATAGACACAAAGCTTGAGGTTTTTACCCCTAATAGCCCAAATATCAACGGTATCCCTCAATGTTTGGACATGGCAACCCACCCTTTTTTCGAGTCAAGCAGCGCATGTGCCTTTAAGCCGTGTCCAATACCGCCCTTTAATAGCGGGCCAGATGGTATGCCGAGGTTGTATGCACCCACCACCGTCGGCCATGGTAAGCCAGAGTGGACCTTGCCGGGTCTGAGCCTGGCCCCTATACAGGGCTTGTCCAGAAGTTGGTGGCAGAGGAGCTAGCATGCCCCCTGCCCGGAAGAAAAAGGTCCACTGATCGGCCCGATAATGGATTGTTTAAGCACCACCGCCAGTTACGTCACAGGGCCCTGAACCTTTTTTTCCGGGCAGGGGGCGACCCCAATCCCAGCAGCCCGGCCTTGGGTAGTCAAGGCCGAGCGAAACGAGCTCGGAGGGCTGGGGCTTGACTGCTCAAGACAGGGCTGCTACCGGGTTCATTCTCAAAACGCCACCAACTTCGGGACAAGCCTCGCACAGGCCACCGCGCGTGACGCCAGCCACGGCCAACACCACCGCCGCACGATGCGGGCCGGGGCGGGACGGCCGCACCGCCCCACCCTGCCCGTTCACGCTCTTATCTCTGCCCGCGCCAGCCCCCGTCCCTACGGCCGGCCGTCGTGGGTCACCTTCCAGAAAAAGTCCTCGTCCGCGCCGATCACCCAAGGCTGATGGTTGCTGGCGTAGACGTAGCCCATCACGCCCTTGAGGGTGCCCTCGCCAAAGCCCTGGGTGAGGGCCCAGGCCATGCGGCGGTACTTGTCGGCGTCCTTGGGGCTGGATTGGTAGCCATGCTCGGTGATGATCACCGGCCGGTCGCCGGTCAGCTCTTTGGTCTTGCCGGCCCAGTACTTCACCTTGCCGGGATCGTCGTCATACTGGTGGGCGCTGAAGTAGTCGAACCCGCCCTGGGTGGCGCGCCATACGTTCTTCACCACGTCCAGCTTGGTGTCGTTCAGGGTCATGAAGGGCGAGAAGGCGGTGTAGCCGCCGGCGCTGTGCACGCCGTTGCTGAAGCCGTTGAGCAGGGAGATCAGGCCGTCCTTGAACTCGGCGGTGTCGTGTTTCACCCCGATGCCCACCGGGGCGGCGTTGTCCGGCTCGTTCCAGGCCTCGAAGATGGCGCCGCCCCAGCCCAGGGAGTGCACCTTGCTGGTCAGCTTGGCGGCCAGGTTCTGGTAGCGGTTGGACTTGTCCTGCCAGGACAGGCTGCCGAGCAGGTAATCGTCACCGCTGGAAAAGCTGGAGTAGCCCGAGAGGTTCACCACCAGGTTGGGCGCGATGCCGGTGTTGGCCGCGGCCGCGCCCAGGCGGGCCAGGCCCGGCTCCAGGCGGTACCAGTTGCTCTCGGCCACCTCGTCGGTGTGCATGTTGATGCGCAGCCAGGGGCCGGCGTATTGCAGGCACAGCTCGAAGTCGTGGACCGACATGCTGTCGATCTGCTGGACGTTCATGCCATACTTGCTCCAGGTGAAGGCATCGTGGGGGATGCCGGCGTCGCTGTATTCAGGCCCGGTGATCTCGTTTTTCTTGTCCTCGAACCAGGTGAACAGGTCGGTGAACCAGTCGAACATCCCCGAGGTGTGGCCCTGGTAGCCCAGGCCGTAGAGGTCGGCGGCCCGGCGTTCGGGGTCCTGGTAGGTGGCCGTGCTGGCGGCCTGGTAACGGGCCAGGGCCTCGCCGGCGCTGCTGGCCGAGCCCACCGCATCCAGCGCCAGGGGGTCCAGACCGGTGTTGAAGGCCTGGGCCGCGCGCCAGGCGGCCTCGCTCTGGGCCGTGGCCGGCGCCGGCGCCAGCCACATGCAGAGCCCCAAAATGGTCCATGTCAGGCAACAAACTGTTTTGACGGTTTTTTTCATGCAGATGGTCCTTAGCCTGGCACGCTTCCGGCGGCCGGTTGGGGGTCGTCGGTGATCAAACCCGGGACAAAATTTTTGCGATTATGTCAGGAAGGATCGAGAAAGTCTACAAAATATGGTGTGTCAATTGCGCTAACGCACCATGGATGGGACATTGCGCAAAGCAACGCCACCCGGCCCGGCGGCGGGCGTGGGCCGGGCGGCCCCCTAGCCCTGGGCCACCCGCAGCCAGGCCTCCTTGCGCAAGGCCTGGGCCACCGGCCGGCCCAGTTCGGCCAGCACGTCGGCCACGTAGCGCTCCTGGCGCATGCCCACCAGCACCGAGCTGACTCCGCTGGTGGAGCGCAGGGCGCGCAGGGCCATCTGGCTCAGGGTCTGGGCCTGGGCCCAGTCCGGCTCGGCCTGGGCCAGGGCCTTGAGGCCGGCCAGCTCCCGGGCCGTGGCTGCGCGGTATACCCCGCCCACCCGGGTGAAGGCCGCTCCGACCTTGGCCAGGTGGTTGTCCACCACCCCGCGCAACTCCGGGGCGTCGCCCAGGGTGCGCACCATGAATTGCATGGCGGCGTGGATGCGGGGCAGGAAGAATTCGCCCTCCAGGTGCCGCCAGTGCTCCAGGCCCTGCAACTCGGTCCAGTGGTCGGCCAGGGTGGGCGCGGCGGCCAGGAACCCGGCCAGTTGCTCGCGCTGGGAGGGCTCCATGCCGAGCTGGGGCAGCAGCTTGGCGATAAGTTCTTCCTCCGAGGCGCGGAGGTCGGAGATGGCCTCCAGCACCTGCTCCGGGCTGGGCGGCGCGCCGGCCTCCAGGTCGGCCAGGCGCAGCAGCCCCTGGCCGGGGGCCATGGCGTTGAGCGGCCGGTTGATGAGCACCCCCAGGCCCAGCCCGGCCGCCAGCTCCAGCACGGTCTGGCCATTGGGCTGGTTCCGGCCCAAAACCGCGCCGGGCTCCAGCAGGTTGCAGGGAAACTCGATTACGCGCAGGTGATGGCCCTCGCCCAGGGCCAGGGCCTGGGCCTGCTGCCAGACCTCGTGCAGGCTGGTGAAGCCGGGGCTATTGGGCGGCAAGGGGAAGGTGTTGGAGCTGACGCCGTAGCAGGCGATGCGCCCGCGGGCGACCTCCTCCTCCAGGTGGGCGAAGGCCTGGCCGATGCGGCGGTAATACTCGGCCCGGGCCTGCGCCAGGGGCATGCCCTGGCCCTCGGCCCACTCCAGGTAGTACTCGGGGTTGTGCAAGAGCAGCACGTCCAGGCAGTCCAGGCCCAGGCGTTCCAGGCTGCGGTCGATCTGGTCGGCCAGGAACTCGGGATGGATGCAGTGCTCCAGGCCGGGTTGCAGCTCCAACAGATCCGGGAAGGGCCGGCCCTCCTGCTTGCGCTCCTGGCTCAGCTTGTGGTTCAGGCCTTGCAGATAGCCGGCCTTGGTCGCCACCACCACCTGCTCGCGTTGGATGACGCCCGCGCCCAGGAGCCGGCCCAGCACCGCCCCCACCAGGCGCTCGGAGTTGCCGTCGGTGTAGTTGGCGCTGGTGTCGATGAAGTTCACGCCGGCGATGAGGGCCTTTTCCAGCGCGGTGTGGTGCTCCTCCACCTCCACGTCCACCCGGTAGCAGCCAAACCCGGCGGCGCTGACGATTAGCCCGGTGCGGCCCAGGGGGTTGTAGGCCAGGCCGGGATGGGCCTGGGCCAGGGCGGCGGTGGCAGCCTGGGCGGCGAAAGGCATGACAACTCCTGCGGTTAGGGTGCGTGAACGCGCGCGCGCGGGCGCGCGGCGGTTTCAGTATAACCGCTGGCCGCCGGGCCTGCGCCCTGAATTTCGCGTTCCGGCCTTGACTTACGGCCGGTTATGCCAGAAAATTCATTTGGCGAAGGAGGTCAAAAATGAGCCAGCACGATCAAGATTACGACGATGACGTGGAGGAGTTCACCTACCACTGCTTCGACGACTGCGAGCACTATCCGGGTGGCTGCGAGAAATGCGACCACGTGATGCACGAGGGCTACAGCACGGCCCCCGAGCAACCCAAACCCAAACCCGAGGCCGAGCCTAAAAAGTAGGGGCTCGCCCTCCCGCTTCCGCGCCAGTTGGCGCGGCGGCGGGCGAACACAAGCTGACACCAGCCAGGGTCACGCACGCCCTGTCATGGCCGCGAGCCATGGCGGGGTTTTTCGTATTTTGGGGGGAAGGCATGAAGGTTGAGTGTTGTTTTCACATTGACCTCGGCTTTTATCGCGTGATTCTTCACCGCCACCTGCCGGCGTCCAAACGGCGCAGCCGCAGCTTCATGGCAATGCCACCTGGACCGCCCCGCGCTCCGGCAACCCGGCCTTGGCGCCATTCAGGCCTTGACACCTCGCCCGGCCGCCGATATGATTTCCCTGCCATAAGGGGCTAAGGCTTTGTACCGACAGAGTTTTTCCCCCCGGCATCCGGCGGCGTAGCCAAGTGGCAAGGCAGCGGACTGCAAATCCGTTATTCACCGGTTCAAATCCGGTCGCCGCCTCCAGCAATATCAAGGACTTGGCCCCAGGCCAAGTCCTTTCCATTTGGTGCTGGTTGCGCCTGAGTTGCAGCCGGTTGCTCGAGGGAATGGGGGATAACCCTGTGACTGGTGAGATTGTCCAGGCTGTCCACTTCGCCCTTAGCCTGGCCACGTATCCAATGATAGTAGGCATCTGGGGTAAACTTAACCGGGTGATGCCCCAGTTTGAAGTTCCCCCGGTTTGCTGGACACCTCGAAAAGCGCGTATAAGGTGCATGGAGGTGTTCCATGGGAGATCGTCATCGGAGTTTCAGCCGGGAGTTCAAGTTGGAGGCGGTTCGGCTGATGACGGCAGGGGGCCTGAGCGTATCCCGGGCCGCGCGGGACCTGGGGATCAGGGAAAGTGTTTTTGGTCGCTGCAAGAAGCAACTGGTAAAAGAACCGGTGGAGGCCTTCCCCGGCAAGGGGCGCTTGAAGTCCCTGGACGAGGAACTGCGGCGATTGAGGCGAGAAAACGAGATATTGCGCCAGGAGCGCGACATCCTAAAAAAACCCGTGGGCATCTTCTCGCGGGTGCCCAAATGAGCTACCAGTTTGTTGGTGACCATTCCGGTCAGTACCCGGTGCGGCGGATGTGCCGGGTGCTGGAGGTGTCGGCCAGCGCCTATTACGCCTGGCGGGGACGTCCGGAGAGCC
>JAZDHW010000014.1:0-11000 GCA_043805555.1 Pseudomonadota bacterium | reverse complement strand
GCACTCGAACCAGAGCAGCCCCCGCCGCGCCGCGCTCAGGGCCGGCAGCGGATCGGGGAAGACGCCCGGCGCGAAGGCCGGTATGCAGCGCGGCGTGGGGTCCATGGGGTAAGTATAAGGCAGAGCGGGAAGGAAGGTCTGACTAGATGTTGCGGCCGGTCGCCTGCCTCAGCGCCCAACGCCCCGCCCCTGGGTCATTGCGAGGAGCCTAGGCGACGAAGAATTCGCGCTGCGCCGACTGCACGCTGTCTCTTCCTGTCATGGCGAGGAGCCGTCAGGCGACGAAGCAATCTCTTTCGTCTTATACTTTTTTCCGGGTGGCCCGGACAACTGGTTGTCCGGGCTGCGCAGCAGCAAGAGGTTGCGGCACGGGGCCGCGCACCGGCAGGGCGCGTGGTCGTGCTCTGGCACCTCTTGTGCCTGCGGCACCCGGACAGCAAGCTGTCCGGGCCACCCAAGAGGGAGCAGGCCCGAACCGGCGGCGGGGTGATGATTTCTCACCCCTTCCATGCTCCCTGTCCGGACCAGCCTACAACACCCAGCGGGGATGAGGGAATAGGAAAGGGCGGGGATAAACCCCGCCCCTACACCAAGAGCCTGAATTTTTAGGGTCGCGCACCGGCAGGCGGCCTGCCGGCCCTCCTCGTCCGGCCCTGCGTCTATCCGTCCTCGCCCTCGCCAGCGTCCCCGGCGTCCTCGGTGCTTTCACTCACCTCGCCGTTCTCTCCGTTCTCACTCGCCTCACCCGCCTCGCCGAGCGGCAGGTCGCCTTGCAGGTCGTCGCCTTCGCCCTCGGCCTTGGCCTCGGCCAGGCGCGCCACGCTGGCGATGCGCTCGCCCTGGTTCAGGTCCTTCAGGGTGGCACCCTGGGTGTTGCGGCCGATCTCCCGGATGCCGCTGGCCTTGAGCCGGATCACGTCGCCGGCGGTGGAGTTTTGCATCACCAGGCCCAGCTTGCCGGACCACTCCCGGTACCGCTCGCAAAACCAGTTGTACTGGTAGGCTGTAGGCTAGACCCTTAACGGTTACCCAGCGTCACACCCTTTGCCCGGAACTTGATCACCATGCGGCCAGCTTGCCCTGGAATCACCGGCCGGCTTGCTCCGGAATCCGCACGGCAGGGGCGGCTATTGGCTAGATGGCGGTCAACGGCGGGCTGAATACGCTCAGGCCGGCTCCACGCCGCGGCCCTCCAGGTAGCGCTCCAGGATCAGCGCGGCGGCCAGCTTGTCCACCACCCGCATGCGCTTGACGCGGGACACGTCGGCGGCGATGAGGCGCTGGTGCACCTCGGCGGTGGTCTCCCACTCGTCCACAAAGGCCAGCGGCAAGCCCAGGGCGCGGGCCAGGCGGCGGCCGAAACGCAGGGCGGCCTCGGCCTCGGGCCCGGCGCTGTCGTCCGTGCGCCGGGGCAGGCCCACCACCAACAGCCCCGCCCCCTGCTCGGCGGCGATGGCCGCGATGGCCTTGACGTCCGCGTCGCGGTTGACCCGCTCCACGGTGGTCAGCGCCAGGGCCATGCTCCGCGCCGGGTCGCTCACGGCCACGCCGATGCGTTTGCTGCCCAGGTCCAGGGCCAGGATGGGGGAGGTTTCCGCCTGCATTTGCCGATTATGCCCCGGCCGGCCGCCCGGCACAACCGCCGCGGCTTGACGCCCCCCGCCCCCCGGCCTATATTCTGTAACCACCTTGCGGCCGCCGCACGTAATGCTGGAAAGCATCGTATAATTAGTAAGTAAACTGTGGAACTCGATCATGGCCTGCGGCGGCCGGCGGGCTATGGATGGCCCGCCAAATTGCGAGCCTGCTTAGGCGAGCAATTTGGGGGGCTTGGCAAAACCACGTTTTTGCCAAGCCGACGCTGCACGGGGGCAGGACACCCCGTGCAGCACTCTGACCAGAATAGACGCACCATCCCTCCTGGAGGCCCGTCCATGAAACAACTGGTCCTGGGCACCGCCGGCCACATCGACCACGGCAAGACCTCGCTGGTCCGGGCGCGGACCGGCATCGACACCGACCGGCTCAAGGAGGAGAAGGCCCGCGGCATCACCATCGAGCTGGGCTTCGCCTTTCTGGACCTGCCATCGGGCCAGCGCCTGGGCATCGTGGACGTGCCCGGCCACGAGAAGTTCGTGAAAAACATGGTGGCCGGGGCCACCGGCATCGACCTGGTGGCGTTGGTCATCGCCGCCGACGAGGGCGTGATGCCCCAGACCCGCGAACATTTGGACATTTGCTCGCTCTTGGGCGTGCACGCCGGCCTGGTGGTCTTGACCAAGATCGACATGGTGGACGCCGAGTGGCTGGAGCTGGTGCAGGAGGACATCCGCGAGTACCTGGAGGGCAGCTTCCTGGAGGACGCGGCGCTGATGCCGGTGAGCGCGGTGACCGGCCAGGGCATCCCGGAGCTGATCGCGTTCCTGGACCAGATGGCCACCAGGCTGGAGGAGCGGCCGGCCCACGGCCCCTTCCGCCTGCCGGTGGACCGCATCTTCAGCATGAAGGGCTTTGGCACCGTCATCACCGGCACCGCCATCGGCGGGGCGGTCAAGGTGGGCGAGGAGGTGGAGATCTACCCCCGCGACCTGCGGGCCAAGGTGCGCGGGCTCCAGGTGCACAACGCCGACGTGGCCGAGGCCCGGCGCGGCCAGCGCACGGCGGTGAACCTGCAAGGCATAGAGAAGGCGGTTATCGAGCGCGGCGACGTGGTGGCCACCCCCGGCGCCTTGCAGCCCTCGCTGTGGGTGGACATCGACTGCGTGAGCCTGAAGGACATGGCCCGGCCCCTGAAACACCGCGCCCCGGTGCGCTTCCACACCGGCACCGTGGAGATCATGGGGCGCATCATGCTGCTGGACCGCGACGAACTGAAGCCCGGCGAGGCCTGCCTGTGCCAGGTGCGCCTGGAGGCCCCGGTGGCGGTGATGGCCGGCGACCGCTACGTGCTGCGCTCCTACTCGCCGGTCTTCACCGTGGCCGGCGGCGTGGTCCTGCACCCCCACCCCGGCCGCCACAAGCGCAACCGGCCCGAGGTCATGGCCGACCTGGCCGCGCTCAAGACCGGCGTCCCGGCCGAGCGAATCGCCGTGCACGCCCGCCTGGCCGGGCCGGGCGGCGTCACCGCCGCCGAGCTGGTGCGCCTTGTGAACATCCCGCCCAGGGAGCTGGACAAGCTCCTGGGCGACATGCTCACCAAGCAGCAGCTCATCCGCTTCGACAAAGAGGGCGGCCGCCTGGTGGCGGCCCCGGTGCAGCAGGCCCTGGTGGACCAGGCCGTGACGCTGCTCACGGAATTCCACGCGGCCCAGCCCCTGAAGCCCGGCATGAGCCGCGAGGAGTTCAAGCAGCGCCTGGGCGCGGACCTGGACCAGAAGCTTTTCGCGCACCTTTTGCGCAAGCTCGGCGACGAGGCCAAGGTGGAGGTGGACAAGGATCTGATCCGTCTGGCCGGCCACCAGGTGCGCCTGGCCGGCGGCCAGGAGGCCCTGCGCGGGCGCATGGAAAAGGCCTGGAGCGAGGGCGGCTGGACCCCGCCGCTCTTCAAGGAGTTCGCCGAGAAGGAGGACCTGAAGCAGGCCAAGCAGGTGATGCAGGTGCTGATCAACGAGGGGGTCATGGTCAAGGTGAAGGAGGACCTCTACTTCCACTCCGCGGCGCTTAACGAGATCAAGCAGAAGATGGTGGAGTTCTTCGCCGGCCACGAGCGCATGGCGGCCCAACAGTTCAAGGAGCTGACCGGGCTCTCGCGCAAGTACCTCATCCCGCTCATGGAGCACTTCGACGCCACCCAGGTGACCATCCGGGTGGGCGACGAGAGGATGCTGCGCAGGCGGTAAGAGAGGTCGGGGAAAGGGGGACGGCATGGACGGGCCGGAGTTGACCCAGCCCCAGCTGCTGCTGGATCTGGCCTATAAGAAGATCGAACAGGAGTACCAGCGTTTTCGCTCCTTCGACACCAAGACCTCAATCCTGCTGGCGGCCTACGGCGTGCTGCTGGGCGTGGTCATGAAGCTGGTGGAGGGCCGCGCCTGGGATTGGGGCCTGGAGTCGATCCTATTAGGTGCATCGCTGGCGCTGCTGGCGGGCGGCGTGGTGGCGGCGATCTGGCTGTTGATGGGCGGCGACGCAGGCGGCCACCCGAACTTGAGGGCCACCCTGGATAATTATGGGGCCTCCCCGCCGGAAGACCTGGCCTCGGCGATCATCAGCGAGCTTTCCGACAACTCAGCGCAGAACGAGAAGCGCTTGATCGGCAAGGAGAGACTGTTCCGTTGGTCGGCCGCTCTACTTTTACTGGCATTCTGTGTTATTATTTGGAGTAGTTGCCTGAGAGGTAATCATGGCTAAGATGACAAGCCAAAGGCAGATCAAGATTTCCGAGAGAACGCGTAGCGCCTTCAGGTCCGCAACTAGTGGCCGTTTTTGTACGGTGGAAATCTCGGGCAGAGACGTTGCGGTTCGGAGTAGCACCGTCTATCCGAGGGAATCCAGCCAACACCATTCCAAGCTGCATTACATCCCGGCGGCCGAGCGCCGCAACATCTCCGAGAAGCGCTCCAAGTTCCCAGACATCCTTTCCTTCCTGGGCAGGACCGCCAAAGACTAGCGCCGCCCGCGCTCCAGAAACCAAACGGCCCCGCGCCCGGCCATGACCAGGCGCGGGGTTTCGTCTTGTCCATTCCGGGCCTAGTCGAAATAGGCGTAGGGCTTGTCGTTCTCCAGGGTCAGGGTCACCCGGCGGTGCTGGCAGAGGTCGATGTCCTCCCACCAGACCTCGTTGCCCTCCTTGTCCACCACCATCAGGTCCCAGATGCAATCGCGCACTTTGGGCGAAAAGCTGATGGTGGCCGACTCGCCGGGGTTCAGCACGTCGCGGCCCAGGATGTCCTCCTCCCAGGTGCGGGCGTTGTTGGGCACCACGTAAAGCTCGTCGATGACCACGCCGGTCTGGTTGACCAGCACGAAATCCTGGTCGCCGGCCCGGGCCGGCAGCGCCAGGGCGATGAGGAGCATAACGCTCAGCAGGGCGGGGACGATTCTGCGCGCGCTCACGGGCATATCACTCCGGACTGGGGGTTGGGGAGCGGCCGGGCCTGGCATCTCCAAGGTACCTATCTTAGATTATGCTAGAGTTAGGTCAAGCGCGGTCAAGCGCAACCAGCGGGCGATGCGCGGCGTCTTTCTTGCAGCGAGGTGGGCTATGAAGGTGCTGGTGTTGGGCTATAGCCAAAACGTGCGCGAGCGGGTGCTGCCGGCCCTGGCCGGCCTGGGCCTGGACAAGGTGGACTTGGCCTCCACCAGCCGCTCCGGCGCGGTGCAACTGCCGCCGGGGCTGGGCGGCAAGGTCTACGACGACTACAGCGAGGCCCTCAAGCGCAGCCGCGCCGACCTGATCTGGGTGAGCACGGTCAGCTCCACCCACGCCGCCTGGGCGGCCGAGGCGCTCGGCCGCGGCCGGCACGTGGTGGTGGACAAGCCGGCCGGCATCAGCTTGGAGCTGGCCCAGCGCGCCCTGGACCTGGCCCAGGCCAGGAGCCTCTTGTTGGCCGAGGCCCAGGCCTGGACCTACCACCCCCAGGTGGACGCGGCCCGCCAGGCCATCGCCGAGGCCGACAGCGCCCCGGCCCACCTGCTGGCCGCCTACTCCTTCCCGCCCCTGGCCGAGACCAACTTCCGCTATCAGCGCGCCCTGGGCGGCGGGGCCCTGAACGACCTGGGCCCCTTTGCGGTCAGCGCGGGCCGGGTCTTCTTCGCCGCCGAGCCCGAGGAGATCTGCTGCCGGGTCACCGCCCTGGGCCAGGAGGTGGACACCGCCTTCAGCCTGATGCTCACCTATCCCGAGGGGCGCAGCCTCACCGGGCATTTCGGCTTCGACGCCGGCTACGTCAACCACCTGCGCATCCTTGCCCCCCAGGCCGGCGCGCGCCTGGAGCGGGCCTTCACCCCCGCCGCCGGCCAGGCCTCCCTGGTGGAGACCCGGCATTTCGCCAAGCAGGCCGCGGTGGAGGTGGCCCCGGCCGACGCCTTCGCCCTTTTCCTGCGCGCGGTGATGCAGGCCATCAACAGCGGCCGGCACCAGGATTTCGCCCGCGACCTCCTGTCCGACGCCCGGGTGCTGGAGCGCCTGAGGCGCACCGCCCTGCCGGCCCAGGGTTGACGCCACCGGACGAAATGTGTAGGTTGTAACGTCACCGTCGCAAAGTGAAGGTCGGGCTCTCGCCTCAAGAGCTGGGCGAGGCTCGGCCTTTCGGAATTGGCGGCGAGGCGGGCGCGCATTGGGGGGATGGCGCCCGTCAAAACATACCAGCTTGCGGCCTTCGGGTCGCGGAAGCAGGGGGACACCATGTAAAGGCCCCTCCGCGCCGGTCTCTGGTGAGGCCGTCCCCGCGGGGCAGGGTCCGGTTTCAACCATCATAATCGTAATGACGCCCGCGGAGAGGGCCGGCCCTGACACCCCCGGGCCCGGCCGAGCGCCCTGGGCGCCGCAAGGGGGGCCAAGATGAAATCCCTCGGAAAGCACCTCATCCTGGAGCTTTACGGCTGCCCCGCCGCGCTTCTGGACGATCCCCGCCACGTTGAGAGCATTCTCTCCCAGGCCGTGCAGGCCTCGGGCGCGACCATGATCCGGCCCTTTTTCCACCAGTTCGCCCCCCAGGGGGTGAGCGGGGTCGTCATCATCAGCGAGTCCCACTTCACCATCCACACCTGGCCCGAATACGGCTACGCGGCCCTGGACGTCTTCACCTGCGGCGATGTCATCGACATGGACGCGGCGGCCACCACCCTGCGCGAAGGCTTCGGCGCCACCCAGGTGCAGCGCATGCTGCTCAGCCGCGGCGCGCTGGACCTGCCCGAGTGCCAGATCCGCCACAAACCCGCCGCCGTGGCCGGCGCGGCCTAGGGGATCGCCGGCATGAGCGAGACCAGGCGGCCGCCCCGGGCGGTCCCCGGCCGGCCGTTCCTGGAGCCGCCCGAACTCAAGGGCAGCTTCGGCATCTACCTGCGGCCGGACCGGGTGCTCTTGGCCAGGGACACGCCCCACCAGCGCCTGGAGGTGATCGAGGCCGGGCCCCTGGGCCGGGTGCTGCTCTTGGACGGCAACATCCAGCTCACCCAGTTCGACCACCACGCCTATCACGAACTGTTGGCCCACGTGCCATTGCTCAGCCACCCCGCCCCGCGCCGGGCGCTGATCATCGGCGGCGGCGACGGCGGGCTCCTGACCGAGGCGCTCAAGCACCCCAGCCTGGAGCGGGTGGACCTGTGCGAGATCGACGCGGCGGTGATCGCCGCCGGCCGGGAGTTTTTCCCGGCGGTGGCGGCGGGCTTCAATGACCCCCGGGCGCGGGTGCACATCGGCGACGGGGCCGCGTTCGTGAAAAACATCGCCGAGCCCTATGACGTGATCCTGGTGGACGCCTCCGACCCCGAGGGGCCGGCGGTGCCGCTGTTTGGCCGCGAGTTCTACGCCGGCCTGAGGCGGGCCCTGGCCCCCGGCGGGCTCATCGCCGGCCAGAGCGAATCGGTGCACCTGTATCCCGACCTGGCGGCCGCGGTGGCGGGTTTCATGCGCGCGCTGTTTCCGCGCGCCTGGCACTACACCGCCCAGGTGCCCACCTACCTGAGCGGGGTCATCGGCTTCGCCCTGGGCTCCGACGGCCCCGATCCCCTGGCCACCCCCGACCCGGAGCGCCTGGCCGCCCTGGGGCCGCTCATGCACTACACCCCGGCGGTGCACCAGGCCGCCTTCGCCCTGCCCGCCCGCTGGCTGGAGATTCTCGGCCCGCAGGGGTAGAGCCCCCCTCACCCCGCCCTCTCCCCCAAGGGGGGCGAGGGTGCAACAGCCAAAACCTGAAGAGATTGCCGCGTCGCCTGGCGGCTCCTCGCAATGACAGGGAAAAGCAGCGCGAAGTCGGCGCGGCGCGATTGCTTCGTCGCTGCGCTCCTCGCAATGACCCTGTTTGGTGTTTTCTTGTCGCTGACGCGACCCGGACGGCGAGCTGTCCGGGCCACCCGGAGAAGACGGAAGAGATTGCGGCGTCGCCTGGCGGCTCACCGCAATGAGAGGGAAAAGCAGCGTGCAGGCGGCTCGGCGCGATTGCTTCGTCGCCTGAAGGGCTCCTCGCAATGACCCACCACCGCTGCTTAAATCTCTTCTGCCCATTCTTCTCTTGGTATCTCGTCCCCGGTCCAACGTGGGGCCGCCCCCCGCGCCACAGCCCGGCCGCTCTTAAGGGAGCCGGCATGGCCCCGCTGCCGCGCGCGGCGGGTGGGTCGGGGCTGGGGCAGGGGAATGGGCTGGAAGGTGGAAAGAACCGCGCATCGCCAGGGGCCATGACCCGCGCCGCCTCAAACCTGCCGCGCCGAAGCGCGCGCGGCCGCCCGGCCGGCGAGACCCGCACCGGCGCGAGGCTAATGCGGCCGGCGTGGGCGCGCGGGGGCAAGGATACAGCCCGCTCCAGGCGGGTGCGCATAGCCTGGCGGCCCGACGGCCGGAAGGGCGGGCCGCCACAAGTTTCCTGTCGCTGACGCGACCCGGACGGCGAGCTGTCCGGGCCACCCGGATAAGACGGAAGAGATTGCCGCGTCGCCTGACGGCTTCTCGCAATGACCCTTCGATATTATAATTTAATTACGCGTTCCTTCTTTGTTCTCCTGACCCACGAGGGGCCGCCCCCCGCGCCTTAGCCGTCAGCTCGACGTGGCGGCGACGTGGCCTGTAGGTGCGAGGCGCGCAGCCAAAGCCAAGGGCGTTGCAGACGGCGCAGCCGGTGGGGCGTGCGAGGGCACCCTGCCGCCGGGCCGACCGGCCATCCACGGGGGCGGTTGCTGATGGCTTGGGCGCGCGGGGGCACGGTGCAGCCCGCTCCAGACGGGGCCGCACCACCAAGTGGTCTGACGGCCGGCAAGGGGCTACGCGCCGGAACCTCTTGTCGCTGCGCGACCCGGACAACAAGTTGTCCGGGCCACCCGGAAAAATGCGGGAGCGAAGAGATTGCCGTGTCGCAGCCCCAGAGGGTTGCTCCTCGCATTGACGGCTACTGCTTTGACTAATTGCGGTGCGGAGTGCGCGGTGTCGCGGAGCGGCGGGCCTAGAAGCCGAAGGTGAACTGCAGGCCCATGACCCATTCGTTGGCGGCGGAGCGGCCCAGGTCGGGGTTTTCGCCGTAGTAGTAGCTGACCTCGGGGCGCAGGCCCACGTGGTCGGTGAGCTGGTAGGGCAGGGCCATGAAGGCGGCCCAGCGGCCGTAGCTGAGATAGTTGGCGCCGCCGCCGCTGCCGCCGGCGTCGCGCAGGGCCATGAGCGGGGCCGGGGAGGCCATCTGCCAGGACAGGCCCTCGCCGCTGCCGGTGGTGTCGTGGCCGCGCTGATAGCCGCCGCCCACGTCCAGGCCCAGGTGGGAACCGGGCCGCCAGCGCAGGGCCAGGAAGCCGCCGCGGTCCTCGCCCTCGGACATGGCCTCCTGCTCCTGGTGGTGATAGCTGGGGGCGGGAATGGCCTCGCCGGCGCCCAGGCTGCTCAGGGAGCCGGCGCTGAGGGAGAGCGGCAGGGGCAGCAGGCGCACGCCGACCTCGGGTTTGGGCGGGGCCGGCGCGCCGGCGGCGGGGCCGGACTTGAACTCGAAGCCGGGATCGGGCAGGGGCACGCTGCGGTAGAGGTCGGCGCGGCCCGCCAGGGCGGCGTTGGGCTCGGGCGCGACATGGCCGGCCGGGGTGCGGGTGGTGGCGCCCTTGGCGCCGTGGGCGCTCCGGGGATCGGCCGGGGTCCAGTGGATGCCGCTGGGTTTGATCAGGGGGGTCAGGCCGGGCAGGGGCACGGCCCCCGGACGCGCCTGTCCCGCGAACGACGCGGCCATGGCCTGCGATTCGGCCCAAACCGGCGCGGCCCAGGCCAGCAAGGCCCCGACAGCCAGGGCTATGACGAGGAGGCGACGCACGTCAGCAGCTTCTCCCGGTCTTCTCCAGGTCCACGGCCGCGCTCAAACAGGCCGGGTCCGCAGACCATCCTAACCATACACCCTTTGCAAGGTGGGTGGGAAAATTTTTAACACCCCGCCCGGCCGCCGGGGTGACATTTTGTGGGCAGCCCCGGCCGGCTTTGCTAGACTCGCGGGATACCTCTCACAGCAAGGAGGAGCCATGCTGGATTGCCGAGGACTGGCCTGCCCCCAGCCGGTGCTGCGGGCCAAGGAGCGGTTGGAAAAGGAGGCCCCGGAGGCGGTGGAGGTGCTGGTGGACAACGCCGCCGCCGGCCAGAACGTCAGCCGCTTCCTGGTCAGCCAGGGCTATCGGGCCGAAATCGCGCCAAGTGGCGCTGACTTCCTGGTCCGGGGCCGGCGCGACGCCAGCCTGCCGGTCACGGAGCCGCCGGCCACCAGTTGCGCCGTGGGCGAGAACGCCCGCCTGCTGGTCTTCGTGCGCTCGGCCACCCTGGGCCGCGGCGACGACACCCTGGGCGCGGGGCTGATGAAGAACTTCCTGCTCACCCTCAAGGAGATGGGCCCGGCCCTGTGGCGGGTGCTGTTCCTCAACGGCGGGGTCAAGCTCTGCTGCGCCGGCTCCGAGAGCCTGCCGGCGCTCGCGGAGCTGGCGGACAGCGGGGTCAGCATCCTGGTCTGCGGCACCTGCCTCAACCATTTCGGGCTGTTGGAGCAGAAGCAGGTGGGCGAGACCACCAACATGCTCGACATCGTCACCAGCCTGCAGGTGGCCGACAAGGTCATCACCGTCTAGGCCCCGCCCGCCCCGCCGCCAAAGCGGCCCGCTCCCGACCGCTCGCCAAGATCAATCGTCAACGCCAGTCAAACCGACGCCGATCCATAGGCGCAGGCTATGTGTGTGTCGGAGAAAGCCATCCATGGCTTTCTCCTCTTGGAACTTGCCAAAAGTGAATTTTGGCAAATTCTCGGAATGGCGCCCAAAATTAATTTGGCGCCATTCCGGGCGGGCCGTCCATGGCCCGCCCGGAAGCCTGTCGGAGGATTACTCCGACAGGC
>JAZDHW010000013.1:0-50747 GCA_043805555.1 Pseudomonadota bacterium | reverse complement strand
CCTTCCTGGTCGCCGGCCTTGAGCTGGCGTTCGCCGGCGGCGAACAGGGCCAGGGCGTCCTGGCCCTGGGAGAGGCTGGGGGGCGGGGGCGGGGCGGAGGGGCCTTCCTGGCGGGTGGAGGCGCAGCCCCAGGCCAGCGCCAGGGCCAGCAGGAGCGGCAGATAGCCCCAGGCCCGCCCAGCGGGGCGGCATCTAAGCTCGCTTATGGCCACAGTGCGCCCGTTTTAAACATGGTGGGTGGTGCTCAGTCGCTCTCAGCCAGATCGGCGAATTGCTCGTCGAAGTCGGGTATCTGGTCGCGCAGGTGCTGGCGCAGCTTGCCCAACAGACGCTCCTGTATCTGGCGGATGCGCTCGCGGCTGATTCCGTGAGCCTCGCCCAACTCGCTCAGGGTGATGGGGTTGTCGGCGAGGAGCCGGCGGTCCAGAATGTCGCGCTCCTTATCATCCAAGGATTGGCGGAAACTCATCAATTGGTCGTGGAACAACTGGCGCAATTCATCGGAAACCAGTTCATCCTCAGCCGAGGGCCGGTCGTCGGGCATGAAGCTCTGATGAACGTCGTCGGACTCCTCCCTCACCGGGGCATCCAGGGACAACTCCCAGGAGTCCAGGCGCTGCTCCATGTCCACCACCTCGCGCTCGCTGACCCCCAGGCGGTCGCTCAACAGGCGGGCGCCGGGGGAGATGCCCTGGGCGCGCAGCTTTTCCTTTTCGCGCCTGAGGTTGTAGAAAAGCTTGCGCTGGGCCTGGGTGGTGCCCAGGCGCACCAGGCGCCAGTTGTCCATGATGAACTTGAGGATATAGGCCTTGATCCAGAAGGAGGCGTAGTAGGAGAACTTGATGCCCCGGAAGGGATCGAACTTCTTGACGGCCTGCAACAGGCCCATGTTCCCCTCCTGGACCAAGTCCAGGAGATTGCGCATCCAGTAGCGCTGGTGTTCCATGGCGATCTTGACCACCAGGCGCAGGTTGCTGGTCACCAGGCGGGCGGCGGCGTCCGGGTCGGCGTTGTCGGCGTAACGCCGGGAAAGCTCTTCCTCTTCCTCGCGGGTGAGCAGGGTGTACTGGCGAACCTCCCACAGGTAGCGTTGCAGGGTGTCCAGGGTGGCTGGGGGCGGCGTGGGGCGGGATTCATCCCATTCCCCCCCGCCGCCGGAGTCCTCGTCCGGGCCCAGGCGGGTCACGCCGTCCTCGCCCAGGCGGTCGAAGTCCAGGTCGCTGGCCTCGCCGACCTCGGCCTCGGCGGCCTCGTTCTCCGGGTCCAGGACCTCCGGGTCCAGCAACTCCGGCTCCGCGCCGGAGGGCGCTCCGGAGGCGGCCGGCGCGGGCGGCGGCTGGGGCCGGGCGCCCTGGCGGGAGGTCTTGGGGCTCTGCTGGGTCTTGCGCTTGGCCATGGGCTCCTATGACCGCGAACCCGCCCGGCCCGGAGCGCCCGGGGGACGGGCCATGACTCGGCTGGTCTCAGGGTGCTAAGATAACCGTGCCGCGCCGGCGGCGCGGACACCCCGGCTGGGGGCCCGCCACCAATGCGTCCGGCAGCCAACCATGCAGGCAAACACCTGACTTACGAGCATACTAGGCCCATCCCCAGCCGGCAAGGACTAAACCATGCATGAGCCTTTCGCCGCCCCGCCGCCCCCCGGCTTCCAGCGCCTGTGGCTGGCGCGGGACTGGGGCAGCCAACATCTGCTGGCCGGTGGCGACGGCCCGCCCTTGTTCCTGATCCACGGCCTGGGCGGCAGCCACCTGGACTACGCTGCCATGCTGCCCGTCCTGGCTCGGCATTACACCTGCCTGGTCCCCGACCATCCCGGCTACGGGCTCTCGGCCAAGCCGGACGCGTCCTACTCCATACCATACCTGGCCGAGTCCCTGGCCGGCCTGGCCGCCGAGCTGGGCATCGAAAAGGCCCGCTGGGTGGGTCATTCCATGGGCGGGCACGCGGTGCTCTGGCTGGGGGCCACCCGGCCCGACCTGGTGGCCCGCCTGGTCGGCCTCTGCCCGGCCGGCGGCCACGACGGCCGCAACCGCGTCCGCCGCGCCCTTCTGGCCACCTTCACCACCCGCGACGACCGCCTGCTCTGGTACAGCCCCGGCCTGATGGACTTCACCCTGAGCTTCATCTTCGCCCAGCCGCCCTGGGGCCAGGCCTGGGAGGGCATGGCCGCGGTTCGCGCGCGCTTTTCGGCCCAGTGGGCCGGGCCGGAGCGGCCGCTCTTGGAGCGATCCCTGGTGCGCTCCGCCCAGGGGGTGCTGGACCACCCCCTGCTGGGCCGCCTGGGGGGCCTGCGCACGCCGGTGCTCCTGGTGGAGGGCCTGGGCGACCGGGTGATCCCGGCCAGCCAGACCGCGGCCATGTGGCCCCAGTTGCCGCCGGGCAGCCAACGGGTGCAACTGGACGGCGGGCACATGCTGCCCTATCGGACGCCAGGCCCTCTGGCCGAAGTTTTATTGGCTTATCTGGCCTGAGGCGTTGACACGCCTGGCCGTGGAGGCTATACCGTAGACAGCCCGGCCCTAGTTCGCAAGGGCTAATAACTGTTTGACAATTCCGTGGCAGCGCAGGGATTGGACGGCCGTTCCGGCCCGGTCCATGACCGCCCCCCTCCTATTTCCGCGGCAGGGCTGCCGCCAGCCCGCCACGCCTGGAGCAGACCCGTGGAGCCTTGGCTGGAGCAGAAAGTGGCCGAGATCGAGCCACTGATGGACCAGGGCGACACCCCCGCCATCCTGGCGGCGGTGGAGGGTATGCACCCGGCCGACCTGGCCCACCTGATGGAGGGCCTGGACGAGGGCGAGAAGCGCCAGCTTTTCGGCCTGCTGGAGCCGGGCTTCGCGGCCGACGTGCTCACCGAGCTGTCCGAGTTCTCCCGCGACCAGGTGCTGGTGGGCATCCAGACCCGCCGCCTGGCCGCCATCGTCGACGACCTGCCCAGCGACGAGGCCACCGACATCATCGCCGACCTGCCCCGCGAGCAGGCCCAGGAGGTGCTGGCCCGCATCAACCTGGAGGACTCGGCCGAGGTCCGCCAGCTCCTGCAATATCCCGAGGACAGCGCCGGCGGCATCATGCAGTTGGAGCTGGTCTCGGCCTTTGCCAACCAGACCGTCTCCGAGACCATCGAGCAGATCCGCAAGAAGCGCGACGAGGTGGGCGAGCTGCACAACGTCTACGTGGTGGACCGCGACCGCCATTTGCTGGGCATCGTGCCGCTGTCCAAGATGATCCTGGCCGACCCCGGCACGGTGATGCGCCGGGTGATGGAGCCCCTGAAGCTCGTGGTGCAGGCCGACGAGGACCAGGAGAAGGTGGCCCACAAGTTCCGGCGCTACAACGTGGTCAGCGCGCCGGTAGTGGACGACCAGGAGCGGCTCCTGGGCCGCATCACCATCGACGACGTGGTGGACGTGTTGGAGGAAGAGGCCAGCGAAGACTTCATGCGCATGGCCGGCTCCTCCGAAGAGGACATGTTCTACAGCAACCAGATTTTCAAGATCAGCCGGTTGCGCCTGCCCTGGCTGCTGACCAACCTCATCGGCGGGCTGATCACGGGCCTGTTGCTCTGGCTGTTCAAGGGCACGCTCTCTGACGCCATCTACCTGATTTCCTTCGTGCCGGTCATCACCGGCATGGGCGGCAACGTGGGCATCCAGTCCTCCACCATCATGGTGCGCGGCTTCGCCCTGGGCCGCATCACCCTGACCGGCCTGTGGTCGGTGCTGTGGAAGGAGGTCCGGGTGGCCCTGGTCATGGGCGTGGTCTGCGGCCTGGTGGTGGGCCTGGTGGCCGACCTCTGGCACGGCCGGGCCATCCTGGGCCTGGTGGTGGGCCTGGCCATGCTCTGCGGGTTCAGCGTGGCCGCCCTCATGGGCACCCTGGCCCCGGCCATCTTCAAGCGCCTGAACATCGACCCGGCCATCAGCGCCGGGCCTTTTGTCACCACGGCCAACGACATCGTGGGCATCCTGATCTACTTCACCTTCGCTACCATCTTCTACCGCTACCTGGTGACCTAGTGCCCAGCCGCTCCGCCGTGGCCGCCTTTTCATCTCCGGGGGCCTGAGTGGAGTCCCGCCGCCTGACCGCCCTCTTGCTGCGCGCCCGGCCCCTGGCCGAGAGCGACCTGATGCTGGACTTCTACACCAGCGAGCTGGGCCGGATCACGGCCATCGCCAAGGGGGCCAAGCGCTCGAAAAAACGCTTTTTCGGGCTCTTGGAATCCGCCCACCTGCTGGCCATCGCCGCCGAGCCCGGCCGCAGGAGCGACCTGTGGCTCCTCACCGGCGCGCGGCTGGTGAACCCCCACCTGGGCCTCAGGCAGGACTGGCGGCGGCTGGTCATGGCCGGGCCGGTGCTGGAGCTATTGCTGCGCGGCACCGCCACCCACGACCCCCAGCCCGCGGCCCTGGCCCTGACCCTCTTCAGCCTGGCCCGGCTGGAGCGGGCGACTACCCCGGCCGAGCTGGCCGCCGGGCTGCTGATTTTCCTGACCCGGCTGCTCTCCGAGCTGGGCTTTGGCCTCAGCCTGGGGGCCTGCCTGCGCTGCGGCCGGCCCCACGCGGCCATGGCCGAGCCCTGCCTGAGCCTGGAGGGCGGCCTGGTCTGCGCGGCCTGCCCGGTCCCGCCCGAAGGCCACCACCCCGACGCTGGCCAGCCCCCCGCCCCGCGCGGCGGCGGCCGGCCGGTGCCGTTGGGGCTCATCGGCTTTTTGCGCGCGGCCCAGAGCTTGGAGCCGGTCGCGTTGGGCCGCCTGCGCCTCTCGCCCCAGTTGGCCCGGCCCGGCCTCACCTATCTGGCTGATTTTTGGCGTCCGGTCTGCGCCCACGACCTGCCCAGCCTGGGCCTGGCGTTGGATGCGCTGGAAAAGGTGGAAGTACCGCCCTTGAAAACGCGAGGAAGGTAAATTGCACGGTTGTATAATCTTACAACAGCAAATAAAGCGTATGAGGATAATATGTACAAAAAACGTATTGATTTGTCGTGGGAACGCTTTTGCGAGCGCGTGTTTATTCCTGAAGTTCAAGCATTCGCTGATGTGCTGAATGAAAGAGTTATTGAACGATTTGAAAAAATTGACCAGGAAGCTGAGAGTATTGAGCGTAACGCTTACAGCGAACTCGCCTCATCGTTGGATCCTGAAGAATTTGATCAGGTACAAATCGCGGAATGGGCATTTGATCGTGGCCTCAGCCATTATCAAATGTTAGTTGGCTTGCGCCAAGGAATCATTAATTTGTTTACAGTTGGATTATATCATTTATTTGAACAACATATCTTTATTCTATACAGAAAGGAATTGTTACATCCCGCCGAAGAAAATGATAAAAGTAAGTTCAATTGGAACGACTTAAAAGATTGTTTCCAAGGGTTTGGAATTCCACTTAGCTCTGTCGGTCGCTTCGATAAAATCGAAGAATTAAGACTATTGGCTAATTGTATTAAGCATGCAGATGGTAGTGCGTGCGAAAAGTTAGCAACGCGGCGTCCTGATCTCTTCACCAACCCTGATTTAGATAAGTTATTTAATTTGCCAAGTACCTTCAAAGTCAGCAAACCATTAATGGGCGATGATATTTATATAACAGTGCCGGCATTCAACGAATACGCTGGTGCGATTAAACAGTTCTGGTCAGATTATTGGCGGACCGTACGACGCCAGCACTACGGAGAATAATGACCTAAAGTTAAGCAGTTGACCTTCTGAACCGTTTCTGACCCGCTGAATTGTTGCCTTTTCCTTCAAGTCATTGTATTTTTTTCTCTCTTTTTCATTAGCACCCAAGCAAGGACAACGCCGTGAGCCCACGCCAGCCAGCCGGCGCCAAAAAACAAATACTCATGGGCAACGAGGCCATCGGCCGCGGCCTGGTGGAGGCCGGGGTCGGCTTCATGACCGCCTATCCCGGCACCCCCAGCAGCGAGATCCTGCCGGCCGTGGTGCGCTTTGCCCCGGAACTCAAGCCCGCGCCCTACGTGGAGTGGTCGGTCAACGAGAAGGTCGCCCTGGAGACCGCGCTGGCCGCCGCCTACACGGGCGTGCGCAGCGCCTGCGCCATGAAGCAGGTGGGGCTCAACGTGGCGCTGGATCCGGTGATGAGCGCGGCCTACATCGGCGTCATCGGCGGCATGGTCCTCATCAGCGCCGACGACCCCGGCCCCCACTCCAGCCAGACCGAGCAGGACAGCCGGCTCCTGGCCCACTTCGCCAAGCTGCCGGTCCTGGACCCCGAGAGCCCGGCCCAGGCCAAGGCCCTGGTGCCCCTGGCCTTCGAACTCAGCGAGCAGCACGAGATTCCGGTCATGCTGCGGCCGGTGCTCAGGGTCTGCCACGCCCGGCAGGAGGTGGAATTCAGCCGGCCCCAGGCCATCAAGCGCCCCCTGGCCTTTCCGCGCGATCCCTTCCGCTGGGCGGCCATCCCCAAGATGCGCCTGGCCCTGCACCACAAGCTCAACGCCAAGCTAACGGCCATCGCGGCCCAGATCGCGGCCGACCCCCGCCTGGTGCTCTGGCGGCAGCGGCCGCTGGCGAAAAAGGCCCGCCTGGGCATCCTGGCCTCGGGCGCGGCGGCGGCCATCGCCCGCGACGTTTTAAGCGAGCTGGGCCTGGCCGTGGAGGGCGGCCCCCTGCCCTTCCTGCAACTGGCCGCGCCCTATCCCCTGCCCGTGGAGCCAGTGCGCGAGCTCATGGCCGCCTGCAACCGGGTGCTGGTCATCGAGGAGACCGAGCCGGTATTGGAGATGCTGGCCCCGGAGCGCGAGCGCCTCCTGGGCCGCTACTCCGGCCACGTGCCCTCGGCCGGCGAGCTGACCCCGGACGCGCTGTATGAAATCCTGGAGCGGGCGCTCAAGGAGAACCGGGTCAAGGTGCCCGCGCCGCGCGGCAAGCTGATCGAGGCGCCGGACCAGGCCCCGCCGCGCCGGCCCAACCTCTGCCCCGGCTGCGCCCACCGCAGCGTGTTCTTCGCCCTGCGCCGGCATTTCCCGGCCGGCATCTACCCCGGCGACATCGGCTGCTACACCCTGGGCATGAACCAGGGCGCGGTGGACACCTGCCACGACATGGGCGCCAGCGTGACCTTTGCCGCCGCGCTTTCCCGGGTGCACCAGCGCGCCGGGTTGGCGCGGCCGGTGATCGCCACCATCGGCGACAGCACTTTCTATCATTCCGGCGCGCCCGGCCTGACCAACGCGGTCTACAACGGCCACTGCTTCGTGCTGGTTATCCTGGACAACGAGACCACCAGCATGACCGGCATGCAGCCCACGCCCGAGAACGGCCAGACCGCCGACGGCCACCCCGGCCACGCGGTGGACCTGATGGGCCTGATCAAGGGCTGCGGGGTGACCCAGGTGGAGGAGGTGGACCCCTACGACCCCACGTCCCTGGCCAAGGCCCTGCGCCGGGCGGTGCGCCACGCGAGCGCCCCCGAAGGCGGAGTGGCGGTGGTGGTGGCCCGGCATGCCTGCGTGGCCCACAACCGGCCGGCGGCCATCGCCGAGGCGGTGCGGGTGGCGGTGCAAGGCGCGGCCGAGCCCCGGCCGCCGGTATTTTCGCCCAAGGTCAAGGCCTGCGCCGACTGCGGCCGCTGCGTGGCTATCTGCCCGGCGGGCGCGCTCACGCGCACCGGCAAGGGCCGCATCAAGGTGGACCAGGCCAAGTGCGTCTCCTGCCGCCTCTGCGCCGCGGTCTGCCCCACCGGCACCATGGTGCTGGAGCCGGCCGGTGCCTGCACCGGCTGCGGCGTCTGCCTGACCTGGTTCGCATGCCCGGCCCTGGTGCGCGGGGCCGACGGCCGGGTGAGCATCGACCGCGCCTGGTGCGTGGACTGCGGCCAGTGCCTGCACGTCTGCGCCCAAAATGCCATCGCCCCGGAGGTGCGCTCATGAAAAAGACCCCAGCGGCCAACTGGCAGGCGGTGGTGGCCGGCGTGGGCGGCCAGGGCGTGCTCTTCGTCACCCGCCTCATGGCCTCCATGGCCCAGGACGCGGGCCGGCCGGTGTTCATCAGCGAGGTGCACGGCATGGCCCAGCGCGGCGGTTCGGTGGTCAGCCACCTCAAGCTGGGCGAGTTCGCCGGGCCCCTGGTGGCCCTGGGCCGGGCCGACCTGGTGCTATCGCTGGACGCCGGCGAGGCGGTGCGCAACCTGGCCTACCTGGCCCCCGGCGCGGCGCTCATGGTCAACGCCAGCGGGCCGGGCTTCCTCTCGGCCCAGGCCCAGGCCACCCTGGCCGGCCAGGGCGTGCGGATGACGGCGGTGGACGCCGCCGGCCTGGCCCGCGCCGCCGGCTGGCCCAAGGGGGCCAACCTGGTGCTCCTGGCCGCGGCGGCCGGGGCCGGGCTGCTGCCCTTCGCGCCCCAAAACATGGCCTCGGTGGTGGAGGCGGCCAGCCCGCCGGCGCGGCGGGAGGCCAACCTGGCCCTGTGGCGGGCCGGCCTGGCCACCGCTGGCGCCTGATCGGTTTTTTGTATACAATTATTGACCGCGGGCGGCCCTTTTGGCTATACTGAGCGGCGCTTAAGCTGCCCCAAGGGGTGCGTCCCGTCCGGGCAACCGTCAACGCAAGCGATTAGGAGAAGGAACCATGCGCAAACTAGTGGTGCTGGCGGCGGCCCTGGCCGTGGCTCTGGTGGGCCTGGCCATTCCGGCCCAGGCCAAGATGACGATCAAATACGGTCACGTGGCCCCGCCCTTCCACGGCCAGAGCAAGGGCGTGGACGCCTTTGCCAAGTACGTGAACGAGAAGACCAACGGCGAGATCGAGGTCAAGACCTTCCCCTTCGGCCAATTGGGCTCCGAGCGCTCCATGGCCGAGCAGGTGCAGGCCGGCACCCTGGAGATGGCCTCCATCACCACCGCCGTCATGCAGAACTACGTGCCCCAGACCGCGGTGATGGACCTGCCCTTCGCCTTCCCCAGCCGCAAGGTGGCCTACGCGGTCATCGACGACCCCGAATGGCAGAAGAAGTTCTTCGGTTACCTGCCCAAGAAGGGCTTCATCGGCATCGGCTGGACCGAGAACGAGATCCGCGACATCACCAACACCAAGCGGCCCATCCGCAAGCCCGAGGACGTGGCCGGCCTCAAGATCCGGGTCATGAACAGCCCGGTGTACATGGACACCTTCAAGCAGTTGGGCGCCTCGCCGGTGGGCATCCCCTTCCCCGAGCTTTACAGCGCCCTGCAGCAGGGCGTCATCGACGCCCAGGAGAACCCGCTCTACACCTCGATCCTGATCAAGGCCACCGAGATCACCAAGTTCGCCACCAAGACCCAACACATCGTCACCGAGTGCATCCAGATCGTGAACCCGGACTTCTGGGAGAAGCTGAAGCCCGAGCAGCAGAAGATCTTCCGCGAGGCCGCCGCCCTGGCCCTGAAGGTCAACCGCGAGGAGACGGCCAAGGACTTCGACAAGCTGCCCAAGCTGGGCATCTCCATCGCCGAGTACTGCAAGCAGAACAGCGTGCAGGTGGTGGACCTGACCCCGGCCGAGCGCAAGGCCTTTGCCGACGCGGTCAAGCCGGTGTGGACCAAGTACCGCGACGTGGTGGGCCCGGACCTCTACGACGCCTTCATGGCCACCATCAAGAAGCACAGCAAGTAAGCCAACCCCGGGGCGGGGGCCGCACCCCCGCCCCGCCCCGCACCCGCCCTCTCCCACCGGATCACCCGCGCATGAAACGCCTCGTGTTTTTCATAAACCGCCTCGAAGAGGGCTTTCTGGCCTTCACCCTGCTGGGCCTGGCCCTGATGTCCTTCACCGAAGTGGTGCTGCGCTATGTCTTCAACCACAGCTTCACCTGGTTCGAGGAGTTCAGCCGCTACGTCAGCGTGCTGATCACCTTCCTGGGCGCCAGCCTGGGGGTCAAATACGGCCTGCACTTCGCCATGGACTTTTTCGTGGAAAAGGCGGGCTTTCGCCTGGGCAACCTGATGCGGGTGGTCTCCAACCTGCTCTGCGCCACGCTGTTTGTGGTCATCGCCTGGTACGGCTTCACCCACGTGGGCAAGTTCATGCGCTTCGGCACCACCAGCGCGGCCATGGGCCTGCCCATGTACTGGGCCTACCTGCCCATCCCCATCTTCAGCGTGCTGATGGCCCTGCGCTTCCTGCACCAGGCCTGGCGCCACGGGGTGGGCATGGTGCGCAACGTGCGGGTGATGAACCTGACCCCGCCCAAGATCGGTGAGGAGGCCTAGCCATGATCCTCACCCTGTCGCTGTGCTTCGTGGGCCTCTTGTTCCTGGGCATGCCCATCAGCGTGCTGCTGGCGCTCTCCACCGGCCTGGTGCTGCTGGTTTTCACCAACACCCCGCTGACCATCCTGGCCCAGCAGCTCTTCAACGCCCTGGACAACTTCGTGCTGCTGGCCATCCCCTTCTTCATCCTGGCCGGCGGCCTGATGACCGAAGGGGCCATCGCCCGGCGTTTGATCGCGGTGATGAACCTCTTGGTGGGGCGCTTCCGGGGCGGGGCGGCCATGGCCACGGTGGTGGCCTGCGTGTTTTTCGCGGCGCTCAGCGGTTCCTCGCCGGCCACGGTGGTGGCCATCGGCTCCATCATGTACCCGGCGCTGATGAAGCAGGGCTACAGCCAGAAATTCGCCACCGGCCTGGTGACCACCGCCGGATCCCTGGGCATCGTCATCCCGCCCTCCATCCCCATGATCCTCTACTGCCTGGTCATGAACGTCTCCGTGGCCAAGCTGTTCATGGCCGGGGTGGTGCCGGGGCTGATGATCGGCCTGGCCCTGATGGGCTACACGGCCTTCCTCTCCCGACGCTACGGCTGGCGCAGCGAGCGCCGCTACAACCGCGGCGAGGCGCTCAAGGTGCTCAAGGACGGCATCTGGGCGCTGCTGTTGCCGGTGATCGTGCTGGGCGGCATCTACAGCGGGGCCTTCACCCCCACCGAGGCGGCCGCGGTCAGCGTGGTCTACGCCCTCATCGTGGAGTTCTTCATCTACAAGGAACTCACCCTGGCCAAGCTGTTCAAGGTCTGCCGCGACTCGGCCATGCTGAGCGCCTGCCTCTTGTTCATCCTGGCCTGCGCCATGACCTTCGTCTGGCTCCTCACCGCCGAACAACTGCCCGGCCTGGTGGCAGACTACATCATGTCGGTGGTGGACTCCTGGTGGATGTTCCTGATCCTGGTCACCGTCTTCTTTTTGATCACCGGCGCGGTGATGGACGCGGTCTCGGCCATGATCGTGCTCTCGCCGCTTTTCATGGAGACCCTGGCCCGCTTCAACATCGACCTGATCCACTACGGCATCGTCATGGTGCTGATGATCGAGTTCGGCTTCCTCACCCCGCCCTTTGGCCTCAACCTCTTTGTCTCCATGGGCATGACCGGCCAGTCGCTCACCAAGGTCGGCGCGGCGGTGGTGCCATTTTTATTGGTGCTCTTCGCCTGCATCATGCTCATCACCTTCATCCCCGAGATCTGCCTCTTCCTGCCCAACCTGCTTTTAAGCGGGCTCAAGTAGGCCCCGCGCCCGATCCCGCCGCCGGTCCGGGTCGTTGGACCGGCGGCGCTCGTGAATTATGAATCATTGTTCAGCTTGACAGCCGCCCTTGCCGGTGAAATAGTAGGTGCCCATGGCCCCGCATGAGCACATTCTGGCGGTGGGCGACCTGCACGCCCGCTATGACCTGTTGGAGCGCCTGCTGGGCGAGCTGCTGCCCAAGCTGCCGGCGGACGTGCGCCTGGTCTTTTTGGGCGACTACATCGACCGCGGCCCGGACGCGGCCCGGGTGGTGGCCCGGCTCATCGCCCTGGCGGCCGAGCGGCCGGGGACGGTCTTCCTGATGGGCAACCACGAGCGCATGCTGCTGGACGCCCTGGAGGGCTTGCGGGTGCCGATCTTCCTGCACAACGGCGGCCTGGAGACCCTGGCCAGCTACGGCCTGGGCCCGGACGACCTCGGCCGGGTGCCGGCCGCGCACCTGGACTTCCTGCGCGGCCTGGGCCTGTTCTACGAGACCGACGCCTACGTCTTCGTCCACGCCGGCCTGCGCCCCGGCCTGCCCCTGGACCGGCAACATGAGCGCGACCTGCTCTGGATCCGCGACGAGTTCTACAACCAGGACCACGGCCTGGGCAAGACCGTGGTCTTCGGGCACACGCCCTTTGGCCAGCCCCTGGTCCGGCCCGGCCTGATCGGCATCGACACCGGTGCGGTCTACGGCAACCACCTCACCTGTCTGCTGCTGCCTGAAACGGAGTTCTTCTCTCTCAGCTAAGCCACCAGCGAGGTAAGCGATGCGAGGCTTTTTCCATCCCGAGTCCGTGGCCGTCATCGGCGTCTCCCCCCGCGAGGGCAACATGGGGCGCAACATCGTGGCCAACCTGGCGCTCTTCGGCTTCCCCGGCCGGGTGCACTACATCTCCCCGCGCGGCGGCGAGTACCAGGGCCAGCCCATTTACACCGACCCCCGCGAGCTGCCCGAGACGCCCGACCTGGCCGTGATCCTCACCCCGGCCGCCACCGTGCCGGGCTGGATTCAGGCCTGCGGCGAAAAGGGCATCAAGCGGGTGGTGGTGGAGACCGGCGGCTTCTCCGAGCTGGACAGCGGCCGCGGCGAGCTGGAGACGGCCATGAAGGCCGCGGCCGCCAAATACGGCCTGCGCTTCATCGGCCCCAACTGCATCGGCGTCATCTCCACCCACCAGGGCCTGGCCGTGCCCTTCCCCATCCTGGACGAGGCCATGCCCCGGGGCGGGCTGTCGCTCATCATGCAGTCCGGCGGCATCGGGCTCACCTACCTGCACCGGGCCGCCTACGAGGGCATCGGCATCGCCAAGTTCGCCAGCGTGGGCAACAAGCTCAACGTCAACGAGGAAGACCTGCTGGCCTATTTCCTGGAGGACCCGGACACCCAGGTGGTCCTGCTCTACCTGGAGTCCATCGTGGCCGGCCGCCGGCTGTGCGAGCTGATCCGGGCCAGCCACAAGCCGGTGGTGGTCCACAAGTCCAACATCGCGCCGCTGAGCAACAAGATCGCCCAGAGCCACACCGCGGCCCTGGCCAACGACGACTTCCTGGTGGAAGAAGCCCTGCTCCAGGCCGGGGCCGTGCGCGCCCACACGGTCACCGACTGCCTCAACATCGTCAAGGGCGTCTGCCTGCCCAAGCCCAAGGGCAAGCGCCTGGCGGTGATCAGCCGCTCCGGCGGCCACGCCGTGGTGGCGGCCGACGCGGCCTATCGCCACGGCCTGGAACTGCCCGACCTGCCCCGGAGCTACTTCGACCCCATCCGCGAGGCCATGCGCGCCTCGGTCATCAAGCTCCAGAACCCCCTGGACCTGGGCGACCTCTTCCATTTCGAGCTGTACAAGGAGATCGTGCGCGGGGCGCTCATCCAGGACAACATCGACGCCGTGGTCATGGTCCACGGCTACCGCGGCGCGGAGATCGAGCCCAGCCGCGAGCTGATGCGCCACCTGGGCGGCCTGGTCAGCGAATACGGCAAGCCGGTGGCCCCGGTCATCCTGGCCACCCAGGAGGAGACCGACCAGGCCAAGGTCCTCTCCGGCCTGCCCATCTTCAGCGCGCCCGAGGATGCCATCCTGGCCCTGTCCGCCTCCCTGCGCGCCGGCGGCCGGCCCAAGGTCGAGCGCCTGGCCTGCTCCGGCGGCTTCGACGTGGCCCGCGCCCGCCAGGTGCTGCGCGCCGCGGCGCGCGACGGCTCCCTGGAGCTGCCCGAGGCCCTGCACCTCATCAGCGCCGCCGGGGTGCCGGTGGCCCCCTTCCTGGTGGCCGCCGACGCCGCCGAGGCCGCCGAAGCCGCCGCCCAACTGGGCTTCCCGGTGGTGCTAAAGGCCGTGGGCGCCGAGGTCAGCCACAAGACCGAGGCCGGCGGCGTGGCCCTGGGCCTGGCCGACGCCGCCGCGGTGCAGGAGGCCGCCGCCGCCATGATCGCGCGCCTGGGCTGCCGCCGCCTGGTGGTCATGAGCATGATCACCGGCGGCAGCGAGGTCATCGTGGGCGGCAAGCAGGACCCGGCCTTTGGCGCGGTGGTGCTCTTCGGCCTGGGCGGCGTCACCGCCGAGGCGCTCAAGGACGTGCGCTTGCGCCTGGCCCCGGTGGACGACGCCGAAGCCGGCGAGATGCTCGACGGCCTCCAGGGCGCGGCCCTGCTGAAAGGCTTCCGCGGCCGCCCCGCCGCCAGCCGCCCGGCCATCCTCACCGTCATCATGCAGGTGGCCAACCTGGTCGCCACCATCCCCGAAATCCTGGAACTGGACCTCAACCCGGTCCTGGTCGGCCCCGGCGGGGCCGTGGCCGTGGACGCCCGCGCCCGGGTCAAGCCGCCCGCACCCATGGGGCATTGAGAAGAAGAATGCGGGGCAACCCTTTTTGCAGTGCAAAAAGGGTTGCCCCGCGCCCCCTCCTAAAAAAACAGCCGATGCCGCTGACGCGGCATCGGCAGGGGGGCCGGGGGGAAATTATGGGCGCTTGGCGGATTGCGACCGCTGAACGGCTCAGTTAATGCGTTGCAGGGTCTCCGGCGTGGCCTGGCCGCCGGCCGCCTCCTCCAGGCTGGTTATGGTAAAGCGCTTGCCATCGGCCGACACCCTAATGCGCATGGACATGGTGGTGTCGTCCTCGCGCACCAGGGTCAGGATGTTGTTGCCCTCGATGATATAGTGCAACCGGGCCGGCTCGGCATCGGGCTTGGCCCGGATGAGGACGATGCCGTCGCCGGTGAACTCCATCACGCTGCCATCCTGGTGCTTCCACTTGCCCTTGAGCGCGTCGGCCGCGCACGGGGCGGCCGCGGCCAGCGTCAGCAACATCAACCCCAGACAGATCAGCGCCACCCTGGTTTTCTTCAGCATGCCATAGCCTCCGGGTGCGAATTATCTCTAGGGCAATTATCATAGGGCCATGGCCGCAACGCAAGCGACATCAGCGCACAAACCTCCCCAGGTGGGCATCACCACCACCGTGCCCCTGGAGCTGCTCCTGGCCGCCGGGGTCGCCCCGGTGGACCTGAACAACCGCTTCATCACCCACCCCGATCCGGCCGGCCTGGTGCGCCGGGCCGAGGAAATGGGCCTGCCGGCCACCCTCTGCGCCTGGATCAAGGGCATCTACGCCTGGCTGCTGGACCACCCCGAGGTGCAAACCGTCATCGGCGTCACCCAGGGCGACTGCTCCAACACTCACGCCCTCATGGAGCTGCTCAGCCTGGCCGGCCGCCGGGTCATCCCCTTCGCCTATCCCCACGGCCGCGACCGCGCCGGCCTCGTGCGCGCCCTGGCCGGCCTGGCCGCGGCGCTGGACACCAGCCTGGACCGGGCCGAGCAGGTGCGCCGCGACCTTACGCCCCTGCGCCGCGACCTGGAGCGCCTGGACCGGCTCACCTGGCAGAAGGGCCGGGTCAGCGGGGCCGAGAACCACCTCTGGCTGGTCAGCGCCAGCGACCTGGACGGCGACCCGGCCGACTTCCAGGCCCGCCTGCGCGCCTTCCTGCGCACCGCCGAAGCCCGCCCGGCCCGCCAGGGCCGGCCCCGCCTGGGCGTGCTGGGGGTGCCCACCATCATAGACGGCCTGAACCAGACCCTGGAAGACATGGGCGCGGCCGTGGTCTACAACGAGGTCCCCCACCAGTTCGCCCTGCTGCCGCCGCTGGATTACGGCGGCGACGGCCTGGCGGCCCAGTACCTGCGCTACACCTATCCCTACGACGTCTTCCACCGCGCCGAGGCCATCGCCCGCGAGGCCGCCCGCCGCGGCCTGGACGGCCTGATCCACTACACCCAGACCTTCTGCTACCGCCAGGTGCAGGACCTCTCCCTGCGCCAGCTCCTGGCTCTGCCCATGCTCACCATCGAGGGCAACCAGCCCGGCCCGGTGGACGGCCGCACCCGCCTGCGCCTGGAGGCCTTCCTGGAGCGGCTTAGCTGAAAAGGCCAATGAGGGTGGCGAAGCCGGGATTTATGCTTATTATTGTGCTGTTGTCCAAAAATCCATCCGTTCGCGGCCAAGGAGCCTTTTATGAGCGCCAAATCCACTGAGCCCGTGATCCAGGACGTCTTCAAGTCCGCCCTGGCCAATGTCAAATATCCCGGTTTCGACGCCGACATCCTCAGCATGGACCTGGTCCTGGAGGCCAAAATCGTCGACAGCCGGGCCGTGATCAAGTTGCGCCCCATCGCCGCCCCGCCGGAGGTGCGCGAGCAACTGGAAAACGACATCGCCGCGGCCGTGTCCGGCATCGGCGGCATCAAGGAGCTGGAGCTGGACGTGCCCGAGCCGCCCCAGCCCAAGGCTCCCAGCGGGCCCAAGCCCATCCCCGGGGTCAAGGCCGTGGTGCCGGTGGCCTCGGGCAAGGGCGGGGTGGGCAAGTCCACCGTGGCCGTTAACCTGGCCCTGGGCCTGGCCGGCCTGGGCCTCAAGGTGGGGCTATTGGACCTGGACCTCTACGGCCCCTCGGTGCCTTTGATGCTTGGCCTCACCAAGGTGCAGCCCGAGGACAACGGCGACGGCCGCATCGCGCCGGTGCTGGCCCAGGGCCTCAAGGTCATGAGCATCGGCTTCATGGTGGGGGCCGAGCGCGCCCTGATCTGGCGCGGTCCGATCCTCATGAAGGCGGTCAAGCAGCTCCTGCATGAAGTCGCCTGGGAGCCCCTGGACATCCTGGTGCTGGATCTCCCTCCGGGCACCGGCGACGTGCAGATCACCATGGCCCAGGAGGTGCCCATCGCCGGCGCGGTGGTGGTGACCACCCCCCAGGACGTGGCCCTGGTGGACGCCATCAAGGCCGTGGACATGTTCACCCACACCAACGCCCCGGTGCTGGGCATCGTGGAGAACATGAGCTACTTCGTCTGCCCGGACTGCGGCGGCCGGCATGAAATCTTCGGCCACGGCTCGGTGGCCCCGCTCTCGGCCCGCCTGGGCGTGCAGTTCTTGGGCGAGATCCCCCTGGACCAGAGTGTGCGCGCGGCCATGGACGCCGGCACGCCCATCATCCAGTCCGATTCGCCCGCGGCCCAGGCCTACCGCGACCTTGCCGCCAAGGTGCTGGAGCGCATCAAGGCCGTGCGGCCGGAGCTGGAGGTGGCCTGATGGCGGTGACCCGCGCGCAGGTGGAGGCGGCCCTGGACAAGGCCCGGCCCGAGTTGATCAAGCACGGCGGCAACGTGACCCTGTTGGGGGTCAACGAGGCCGGGGTGGTGCTGGTGCGCCTGGTGGGAGCCTGCGCCGGCTGCCACTCGGCCGGGGCCACCCTGCACAACGTCATCGAGGCCACCCTCAAGGCCGAGCTGCCGGAGATCACCAGCGTGCAGGCGGTGATGTGACCCCCGCCCGCTCTTTCCGCCCCCTCCAGGCCGGGGCCGGGACATGATCCTGGTCTCGGCCTGTCTTTGCGGGCAACGCACCCGCTATGACGGCCGCGTATTGGCCCCCCACCCCGCCCTGGCCGGGCTGGACCCGGCCGCGATACTGGCCCTGTGTCCGGAGGTGCTGGGCGGCCTGGCCGTGCCCCGGCCGCCGGCCCGGCTGAAGGGGGCCACGCCCGGCCGCGAGGGCCTGGACGTGCTGGAAGGCCGCGCGCGGCTGATGACCGCCGACGGCCGCGACGTGACCGCCGCCTTTATCGCCGGGGCAAAGGAGGTCCTGCGCCAGGCCCAGGCCGCCGGGGTCAGCGCGGCCTGGCTCAAGGACCGCTCGCCCTCCTGCGGCTACGACCCCCGCCGCGCCAATCCCCGGGGCGGCCCCGGCCTGGGGGTCCTGGCCGCGCTGCTCATCCAAAACGACATCCCGGTCACGGAGTTGCGCCAGGGCCATCGCGGCGATTGACAGCCAACTCCGCCAAGGGTAGAAGGAAGTTGGGCCAGATTCGGCCCCAGGAGTAGTATGCCTTTTTCGCGTCAAGACACCCGCCGCATCCGCCTGGGCCGCGTGGCCATCGGCGGAGGCGCGCCGGTGGCGGTACAGTCCATGACCAGCACCGACACCCGCGACGCGACCGCCACCCTGGGCCAGATCGAGCGCCTGGCCGCGGCCGGCTGCGAGATCATCCGCTGCGCCGTGCCGGACGAGGCCGCGGCCGAGGCCTTCAAACCCATCAGCGACGCCAGTCCCTTGCCGGTGGTGGCCGACATCCACTTCGACGCCTCGCTGGCCGTGAAGGCGGTGGAAAACGGCGCGGCGGGCCTGCGCATCAACCCCGGCAACATC
The DNA here is from genome assembly GCA_043805555.1 of Pseudomonadota bacterium. Classification (GTDB taxonomy): domain Bacteria; phylum Desulfobacterota; class Desulfarculia; order Desulfarculales; family Desulfarculaceae; genus JACRDC01. The sequence continues at coordinate 32,545 of JAZDHW010000013.1, read as the reverse complement.
GGGGGCGAGGCGGCCGTGCGCCGGGTGGTGGACGCGGCCAGGGCCCACGGCGCGCCCATCCGGGTGGGGGCCAACTCCGGCAGCCTACCCAAGGACCTGCGCGAGAAGCACGGCGGGCCCACGCCCGCGGCCATCGTGGAGGCGGCCTTGCGCCAGGTGCGCCTGCTGGAGGACCTGGGCTTCGACTCCATCAAGGTGAGCCTCAAGTCCAGCAGCGTGCTGGACACCATCGCCGCCTACCGCGCCTTTGCCGCGGTCAGCGACCATCCCCTGCACCTGGGGGTGACCGAGGCCGGCGGGCTCCTGGCCGGCACGGTGAAAAGCAGCGTGGGCATCGGCGCGCTGTTGCTGGATGGCCTGGGCGACACCCTGCGCGTGAGCCTGACCGCCGACCCGGTGCGCGAGGTTGAGGTGGCCTGGCATTTGCTGCGGGCCTGCGGCCTGCGCCAGCGCGGCGTGGAGATCGTTTCCTGCCCCACCTGCGGCCGCACCGAGATCGACCTCCTGACCTTGCTGGGAAAGGCCGAAGCCGCCCTGGCCTCGGTCAAGGCCCCGCTCACCGTGGCCATCATGGGCTGCGTGGTCAACGGGCCCGGCGAGGCCGCCCACGCCGACGTGGGCCTGGCCGGCGGACGCGGCCAGGGCGTGATCTTCGCCCACGGCGAGGTCATCAAGAAAGTGCCGGAAGCGGAATTGTTGGAAGCCTTCATGGCTGAAGTGCGCCGGGCCGAGGCAGAGTACTGGAAGGAAAATCCGCCGGCATCGGGTTCTTGATGCAGGGACGGGGTTTACCCCCGCCGGCGCGGCGGACGGAAAGATGAAGACGGGCGGGGACGAACCCCGCCCCTACGAAGAAAGGCGATCCACCAGGAATAGCCGTCATTGCGAGCGCAGCGACGCAATCTTCCGTTGTCCCTTTTTCCTCAGGATGACAAATGAAGATTGCCACGTCGCAATGACAGATTTTTCCGGATGTATTAGCGGCGGACGGAAATCAACTCCCCGCCAGCCAACAACGACCACCAGCTCTGGGCGTCAACGCCTCCAGCGAGCGAACGCTGCACGAGAAGGACAGACCATGCGCTTTTCCCGCACCCTCATCCCCACCCTCAAGGAAACCCCCGCCGAGGCCGAGGTCGTCAGCCACCAGCTCATGCTGCGCGCGGGCTACATCCGCAAGCTGGCCGCCGGCATCTACACCTGGCTGCCCCTGGGATGGCGGGTGCTGCGCAAGGTCGAGCGCATCGTGCGCGAGGAGATGGACCGGGCCGGGGCCCAGGAAATCCTGATGCCGGGCGTGCAGCCGGCCGAGCTGTGGCAGGAGTCGGGGCGCTGGGAATACTACGGCAAGGAGCTGCTGCGCTTCACGGACCGCCACGACCACCACTTCTGCCTGGCCCCCACCCACGAGGAGGTCATCACCGACCTGGTGCGGCGCGAGGTGCGCTCCTACCGCGACATGCCTCTTAATCTTTATCAAATACAAACCAAGTTCCGCGACGAGATCCGCCCCCGCTTCGGGGTCATGCGCGCCCGCGAGTTCCTGATGAAGGACGCCTACTCCTTTGACGTGGACGAACAGTCCAGCGCGGTCAGCTACCGCGCCATGCGCGACGCCTACCGGGCCGTCTTCGACCGCCTGGGCCTCAATTACTCCATGGTCGAGGCCGACTCCGGGGCCATCGGCGGCTCCTTCAGCCACGAGTTCATGGTCCTGGCCCTGACCGGCGAGGACGCCATCGTGAGCTGCATTGCCTGCGACTACGCCGCCAACCTGGAAAAGGCCGAGGTGACGCCGCCGGCCGGCGAGCCCGCGGCCCCGGCCGTGGAGACCGCCCAGGTGCACACCCCCGGCACCCACACCGTGGCCCAGGTGGCCGACTTCCTGGGCGTGGCCCCAGCCGCGGTGGCCAAGACGCTCATCTATATGGCCGACGGCCAGCCGGTGGCGGCCATGGTGCGCGGCGACCGGGAGCTGAACGAGATCAAGCTGAAGAACGCCCTGGGGGCCACCGAGCTGTTCCTGGCCGACCCGGCCACGATCCTGGAGGTCACCGGCGGGCCGGTGGGCTTCTCCGGGCCCATGGGGCTCAAGATTCCGGTGCTGGTGGACCAGGAGCTTTACGCCCAGGCGGCGCTGGTGGTGGGGGCCAACGCGGCCGACGCCCATCTGAGCGGGCTCAACATCGCCCGCGACGTGGCCAGCGGCCGCCGGGCCGATCTGCGCTCGGCCGCGCCCGGCGACCCCTGCCCCCACTGCGGCGGCGAGCTGACCTTTGCCCGCGGGATAGAAGTCGGCCACATCTTCCGCCTAGGCGCCAAGTACAGCCAGGCCATGGGCGCCACCTACCTGGACGCCGAGGGCCAGACCCGCACCATCATCATGGGCTGCTACGGCATCGGCGTCAGCCGCATCGTGGCCGCGGCCATCGAGCAGGGCCACGACGCCAACGGCATGATCCTGCCCATGGCCATCGCGCCCTTCTCGGTGGCGGTGCTGCCCATGGCCGCCACCGGCGCGGCGGCCGACGAGGCCGAGCGCATCTACGCCGCGCTGATCGCGGCGGGCGTGGACGCGGTCATCGACGACCGCGACCTGCGCCCGGGCGTGAAGTTCAAGGACGGCGACCTCACCGGCATCCCGCTGCGGGTCGTCGTGGGCGAGAAGGGCCTGAAGAACGGCCAGGCGGAGCTGAAGCACCGCGCCAGCGGCGAGGTGGAGATGGTCGCCGTGGCCGAGGCCGTGGACCGGGTGCTGGCCCTGGTGGCCGCGTCCGCCGGCCGCGCGCTGTAGTCACTCCCCGCCGGCGAGCGAGGTGAGCGCCGCCCATGGTGCGCATCAACGAGATCATAGACGCACTGAAGGAATACCACTCCCAGGCCGACGTGGGCGCGGTGATGAAGGCCTACGTGTTCTCGGCCAAGGTCCACGCCGGCCAGTTGCGCAAGTCCGGCGAGCCCTACCTGAGCCATCCCCTGGCCGTGGCCTCCCTGATGACCGAGATGCACCTGGACGTGGCCAGCGTCTGCGCCGCGCTGATGCACGACACCGTGGAGGACACCACCGCCACCAAGGAGGAAATCCAGAACCTCCTGGGGCCGGAGGTGGCGGCCCTGGTGGACGGCGTGACCAAGATCAATCTGCTGGCCGGCACCGCCAAGCAGGCCCGCCAGGCCGAGAGCCTGCGCAAGATGATCCTGGCCATGGCCAGCGACATCCGGGTGCTGCTCCTGAAGCTGGCCGACCGCCTGCACAACATGCGCACCCTGGGCTTCATGCCGCCGGAAAAACAAAAGGCCGTGGCCCAGGAGACCCTGGACATCTACGCGCCCATGGCCCACCGCCTGGGCATCCGGCGCTGGCAGGCCGAGCTGGAGGACCTGGCCCTCTACTACCTGGACCCGCCGCTGTACGCCAAGATCAAGGACGGGGTGGCCACCCGCCAGAGCCTGCGCGAGCAGTTCATCAGCACGGTGAAGGAAAACCTCAAAGAGGCCATGGAGCAGCACGGGGTCAAGTGCCGGGTGGACGGGCGGCCCAAGCATTTCTACAGCATCTTCCAGAAAATGCAGCGCCGCAACGTGGACATCGACGGGCTCTACGACCTCATCGCCTTCAGGGTCATCGTGCCGGAGCTCAAGGACTGCTACGAGGCCCTGGGCGTGGTGCACAGCCTGTGGAAGCCCATCCCCGGCCGCTTCCGCGACTACATCGGCATGCCCAAGCCCAACATGTACCAGTCCCTGCACACCGCCGTGGTGGGGCCCATGGGCCAGCGCATGGAGGTGCAGATCCGCACCGAGGAGATGCACCGGGTGGCCGAGGAGGGCATCGCCGCCCATTGGCAGTACAAGGAGCAGGGCGGCGGCGACGAGGCCGAGGAGAAGCGCTTTGCCTGGCTGCGGCGGCTGATGGAATGGCAGCGCGACCTGGACGACCCCTCGGAGTTCATGCAGTCGCTGCGCATGGACCTCTACCCCGAGGAGATTTTCGTATTCACGCCCAACGGCGAGGTCAAGGAGCTGCCGCGCGGGGCCACGCCCATCGACTTCGCCTACTCCATCCACACCGAGGTGGGCCACCAGTGCGTGGGAGCCAAGGTCAACGGCCGCATGGTGCCGCTGCGCCACGAGCTCGTTACGGGCGACCAGGTGGAGATCGCCACCCAGGCCAACCACGTGCCCAGCAAGGACTGGCTGAAGCTGGCGGTGAGCAACCGGGCCCGCTCCAAGATTCGGGCCTTCATCCGCGAGCAGGAGCGCGACCGCGCGGTGAGCCTGGGCCGCGAGCTGCTGGACCGCGAGCTGCGCAAGCAGAACCTGACGCTCAACGCCATGATCCGCGAGAACAAGCTGGACCAGGTGGTCAGCGATTTCTCGTTCAAGGACCTGGACCACCTGTTGGCCGCCATCAGCTATGGCAAGCTGAGCCCCCGCCTGGTGCTCAACCGCGCCCTGCCCAAGACCGAGCCCGAGAAGCGGCCCGGCCTCTTGGAGCGCTCCCTGGCCCGGCTGCGCAGCAAGCGCCCGGTGAACGGCATCAAGGTGCGCGGCGAGGGCGACCTGCTGGTGCGCTTCGCCAAGTGCTGCAACCCGCTGCCCGGAGACTCCATCGCCGGGTTCATCACCCGGGGCCGCGGGGTGAGCGTGCACCAGGCCGACTGCCCGGCCCTGGCCTCGGTGGACCCCAGCCGCCGGGTGGAGGTGGAGTGGGACCTGAGCAGCGAGCACTTGAGGCCGGTGCGCATCCGGGTGGACAGCAACGACCGCGCCGGCATCCTGGCCGACCTGGCCCAGGCCCTGAAGCAGCGCAACATCAACATCGTGGACGCGGCGGTGCACACCCAGGACAACCGGGGCGTGGCCACCTTCACCATCCAGGTGCGCGACGCGGGTCAGCTTAATGAGGTGCTGGTGGATCTCAAGCGGATCAAGGGCGTGCACGCGGTGCGCCGGCTGAGCAGCTAGACCCAGGCCAAGGCCCCGGACGGGCGCGGCCGGCCCGCGCCAACTCCCAGCGGCGATCACCCAGACAATGCAGGTTGGACCACGGCGGGAGGCGGCTTATTCGTCCGGCCCCTCGGCCAGCTCGGCCAGGCCCTGGCGGGCCGGCTCCAGGTTGGGCTCCAGGGCCAGGGCGCGGCGGAAGTGCCCCTCGGCCGCGTCGCGGCGGGCGCGGGCCAGGTCCACCTGGGCCATCTGCAGATGCCACCAGGCGTCGCGGTCCGGGCCCTCCAGGCCGGCGGCCATGACCCCGGCCGCCTCCTCGGCCCGGCCGTTGGCCAAGAGCGCCCGGGCCAGCACCCGCTGGTGGCGCGAGAGCGCCGGATCCAGGTCGTGGGCGCGGTGGGCCAGGGACAGGGCGATCTCGCGGTTGGCGTCGCGGTCCAGGTAGAGCCCGGCCAGGCTGGCCAGGGCGGAGGCGTCGTGGGGGTTGTCCTTGAGCGCCTGGTTGAAGGCCTCCTCGGCCTCGGCCGGGCGGCCGGTGGCGGCCAGGGCCTCGGCCAGGTGGCGGTGCACCGCCCGGCGGTGGCCGGGCTGGACCGCGGCGCGCGCGAAAAGCTCGGCGGCCTGGGCCAGATGGCCCTGGCCCTGCTCCAGCCGCCCCAGTTGGAACAGGGCGTCGGGGTTGTCCGGCTCCAGGGCCAGGCTTTCCTCCAGGTGGGCCCGCGCCTGCTGCACCCGGCCCAGGCCCATCAGGGCGAAGCCCAGGTTGAAGCGGGCCATGAAATCCTGGGGCGCGGCCTGGCGGGCGCGCTCGAAGCACTCCAGGGCCTTGTCGCTCTGGCCCAGGTGGCCGTAGGTCACACCCAGGGAGTTGAGCAGGTTGGGCTCCTCGGGGCTGATCAGGAGGCCCTTCTCGTATTCGGCCACGGCCTCGTGCAGGCGGCCCTGGCCAAAGAGCGCGTCGCCGCTGACGTTGAGGCTCACCGCGTCGCAGACCACCACCGCGCCGGCATCCAGGTAGCCGGCGTGCACCAGGGCCTTGGCCGCGTTGTCCAGGATGTCCGCGGCCGCAAAGCCCGGACAGGGGTGATAGGCCACCCCGGCCCTGAGCGGCCGGCCGGTCTGGGCCGCGGCCGCCTCCACCGCCTGGCGGGTCAGCTCGGCGGCCTGCTGGGCGGCCATGCCCGGCAACAGACCGGCCAGGGTGTCCGGGGCGTAGCGGCCCAGCCAGTCCGGGTTGGGCCAGGCCTTGCGCGCGGCCTGGGCCAGGGCGGCCATCAGGGCGTCGGCCCCCACCCGGCCGGCCACCTGGCGCACGCCCTCCAGGCCCTCCAGCCGCATCAGCACCGCGCAGAGGCCGCCGCCGGCCCCGCCGGCCTCGGAGGCGGTCAGTGCGGCCAGCACCTCCATGAAGCTGCGGTGGACGGCCAGGCCGCTCACCTCGTCCAGCATGAGGCGCAACTCGCGGCCGGCCACGCTGGCCACCCGCTCCAGCCCGGCCTCCAGGCGCTGGGCGGTCTCGTGGCCCACCCGGCGCAGGCGGTCGCCGGGTCGGATGCCCCAGGTGGGATCGCCCAGGGCCAGCACCTCGGCCACGGCGTCGGTCTCGCCCACCGCGATGACCTGCACCTCGGCCTTGGCCAGGGGCGGCCGGCCGTCGGCCTCGGCCGCGCCCAGCACCGCCAAGCGCTCGTCCTCGCCCAGGCCGTGCACCCGGCCCAGGTCCAGGCGCACCCGGTCCAGGGGCAGGGTCTCCAGCACCCGGCCGGCCCGGTCCAGCAGGTCGGCGAAAAACAACGGCTGCCCGTCCTCCAGGCGGCCGGCGCAATCCAGGGCGCGCAGGGCCCGGGCCTTGAAGACCGCGGCCGCCTCGCTGGCCAGGCCGCCGGCCTCGCGGAACTGGGGCTCCAGGGTGGCGGCCCCGCAGAGCAGGCTCAGCCCCAGGGGCTCGCCCTGGGGAGTGGCCAGGTCCAGGCCGCGCACCTGGCGCTTGAGCAGGGCGTGGGTCTCGCGCACCGCCCCGGCCCCGCCGCGCAGGGCCACCAGCACGGCCTGGCCGATGCGCGCGGCGCTGAGGCTGGCCTGGCCCAGGCCGCGCAGCTTGCGGGCCAGCTCCAGCAGCAGCCGGTCGGTGAGCCGGCGGCCGTAGCGATCCTGCAGGCCGGCAAAGCCCTGGAAAGCCAGGGCCACCAGGGCCAGGCCGGGCTCCTCCTCGGCCTGCTCCAGGGCCGGGCGGCCGGCCGCGGCCGCGGCAGGCTCCATCCGGCTCAGGGCGTGGGTCAGGGCCTCGTCAAAGGCGTTCTCGTTGGCCAGGCCGGTGACCGGGTCGGTCTCGGCCGCCAGGCGCAGGCGCACCAGATCCAGGGAGGCCTCCACCAGGCTGGAGAGATAGGGCGCCACGGCCGGGGCCAGTTGCTCGGCGGTCACCCCGCCGATGACGATCAGCGCCAAGGCGCGGCCCTTGTCCAGCAGCGGCACCACCAGGCGGCCGCCCTTTTCGTCAAAGACCGCCCGGCCCTTCTGGGCCGCCCGGGCCAGGGGATCGGACTCGTTGGCCGTCTCGGGCGGGGGAAAGAGATCCACCCGGCCGCTGTTGAATGCCCGGCGCAGGGGCTCCTTGAGGGTCTGCTCGCAACGGTTGAGCAGGGCGAAGTCCAGCTCCAGGTCGGGATGCACCAGCTCGGGCGACACGCGCAAGCCTCCTACAATAACGCCGGTTAGGACGCCAGCCTGACCAGGGCGGCGATGATGGCCGGGGCGTCCTCCTCCACCAGCGTGCGCACGTCCATGAGCAGGCGGCCATCCTCCAGCCGGCAGATGATGGGCGGGTCGCCCCCACGCAGGGCCTCCTCCAGGCGAGTGGGGCTGAGTCCGGCGATGGACACCTGCAACAGCCGGGTGGCGGGCGCGGCCAGGGGCAGGGCCCCGCCGCCCACCCGGCTCACGCCGTCCTGGGTGGAGACGCTCAAACACGCCAGGCCCAGGGCCCGGAGCCGGCGGGCCAGGTTGGCCGCCCGCCGGGTCAGCTCGGCCTGGCTCACGGCCAGCATGCGCAGGGTGGGGATGGCGGCCACGGCCTGGGCCGGGTCGCGGTAAAGCTCCAGGGTGGCCTCCAGCGCGGCCAGGGTCAGTTTGTCGATGCGCAGGGCCCGGTTCAGGGGATTGGTGCGGATCTTCTCCACGTGCTCGGCCCGGCCCAGGATCACCCCGGCCTGGGGACCGCCCAGGAGCTTGTCGCCGCTGAAGGTGACCAGGTCCGCGCCGTCGGCCAGGGCCTGCTGCACGGTGGGCTCGTGGGGCAGGCCAAAGGCGGCCAGGTCCATGAGCACGCCCGAGCCCAGGTCCTCCATGAGCGGCAGGTGGTAGCGGTCGGCCAGGACGCGCATCTCAGCCAGGGGGACCTCCTTGTGGAAGCCCACCACCGCGAAGTTGCTGGTGTGCACCTTGAGCAAGAGCCCGGTGTTGGAGGTGATGGCGTTCTCATAGTCGCGCAAATGGGTCTTGTTGGTGGTGCCCACCTCGCGCAGGATGGCCCCGGAGCGGGCCATGACGTCGGGGATGCGGAAAGAGCCGCCGATCTCCACCAACTGGCCGCGGCTGACGATGACCTCGCGGCCCGCGGCCAGGGACAACAGGCTGATGAACACCGCCGCGGCGTTGTTGTTGACCACCAGGGCGGCCTCGGCCCCGGTGATCTCGCGCAGGATGCCGGCCACGTGCACGTAGCGGCTGCCGCGCTCGCCGGCCTCCAGGTTGTACTCCAGGTTGGTGTAGGTGCGGTTCAGGGCCATGAGCCGCTCGATGGCCTGGGGGGCCAGGAGCGAACGGCCCAGGTTGGTGTGCACCACCACGCCGGTGGCGTTGACCACCCGGCGCAGGCTGGGCCGGGCCAGCTCCCGGGCCCGGGCCAGGGCGCTGGCGGTCACCGCCGCCAGGCCGAGCTGGTCCCTGGTCAGCTCCTGGCCGGCCAAAAGGGCCTCGCGCAGGTTTTCCAGCACCGCGCGCACCGCCTTGAGCCGCAGGCTGCGCGGCAGGCCCGCCCCGGCCTGGTCCCAGTCCGGCTGGGCCAGGACCTGATCCACCTTGGGCAGCCGCGCCAACGTCTTTTGCTTATCCATGCCCGCCTCCGTGGGCCAGTTTCATCACAGTTTGGCAGGATACTACGAACCGCCCGGTCAACGCGAGCCCTGTGCGCCGCCGGGCCAGCCGCACATGAGCCACCACTTGGTCAGGGCCGCCACCACCAGGCTGTGGTCGATGGCGCCATCGGCCACCAGGGCCGGCAGCTCGGCCGCGGCCACGGTGAGCACCGCGATCTCCTCCACGTCGTCGGGGCGTTGCGGCTGGTGGTCTACCACGTCGCTGGCCAGGAAGGTATAGCAGCGGTTAGTGAAAAGCGCCGGGTTGGGGCTGACCCAGCCCAGGTCCGTGAGGGCGGCGGCCCGGTAGCCGGTTTCTTCCATGAGTTCGCGGGCCGCGGCCTGGGCCGGGCTCTCGCCGGGGTCGATGAGGCCGCCGGGGATCTCCAGGGCCTCCTGGTCAACTCCCTGGCGCCACTGGCGGATGAGCACCACCCGGCCCTCCGGGGTCACCGGGATTACGTTGACCCAGTCCGGCGAGTGCAGGCGCACGAACTCGTGCTCCAGGCCGTCGCTGCGCCGCCGCCGGGCCATCTCCACCCGCAGCACCGGGTTATCCAGGGCCAGGCGGGAATCCAGGGTCCGCCACTGTCTCAAGCCAGCCTCCCTCTTCACACTATTGGTACCTGGCCCGACTTGTCTTGCGTTCGCCAAGATGCTAGGATAACTGCTTGACTGGCGCGCTGGCCAAGAACGTCACAAGCGCGGGCGACGAGAACCAGTCACCAGAACACAGCCGGCCATGCCAGCCCCAGAGCCGGGTTGCCGTCAAGTCCATGCCATCACGGGGACTTACATGAACGTCGAATACATCAACCCGTTTTTAAAGTCCACGGTCAACGTGTTGAAAACCATGGCCTTCACCGACGCGACCGCCGGCAAGCCCTATGTCAAGAAAGAGGCCGCCGCCGCCGGGGACGTCTCGGGCATCATCGGCATCACCGGCGAGACCGAGGGCTCGCTCTCGGTCTCCTTCAGCGAGGCCTGCATCTGCCACATAGTGAGCAACATGTTTGGCGAGCCGATCACCGCCATCAACCAGGAGGTGGAGGACGCCGTGGGCGAGCTGACCAACATGATCAGCGGCGACGCCCGGCGCGAGATGGCCGAGAAGGGCATCATGCTCAAGGCCGCCATCCCCACCGTCATCAGCGGCCGGAACCACACCATCAAGCACATGGCCAAGGGCCCGGCCATCGCCATCCCCTTCGAGACCGCGGGGGGCTCCTTCCTGGTGGAAGTCTGCTTCAATCGCTAGCCGCGCCGGGCAGGGCCCGGCGGGCGAGGGTGGCGGCGGCTGGCGCGGGCAAAGACGCCCGCGCGAGCGCGCCCGGCCGGCGGCGTCTAGCTGTTCAGCCATCCCAGCAGGGTGGGGAATATGACCTGCTGGATGAACAGGATCGCCAGGATCACGATCATCGGAGCCAGGTCCAGGCCGCCGAAGGAGGTGGGGATCATCCGGCGGATGCGGCTGTAGACCGGCTCGGTCATGGCCCGCAGGGCGCGGATGATGGGATTCATGGGATCGGGGTTGACCCAGGTCACCACCGCCGAGATGATGACGATCCACATGTAGATGTTCAGGACCATGTAAATGAATTTGATCAGGTACGCGAAGAAGTTCATGCTCTTTCCCCGGCTGGTGGTCAGGTAGGCCTATAGTGGTCAATGCAGGGCCGGCTGTCAAGACCACCCGCCGGCTGGCAGGTTGAGATTGGCTAATCAGCCTGCTATACTTTTTAACTATCATGATCAATTCAAGGCAAATCCCCAACCAACCCCGCTACGTTGGCGTTGATCGTCTCCACCCCTAAAGCCTTTGGAGTGAGCGCGTTATGAAAGTCAGTCGCTTGGCGGTGGCCCTCGGACTGGCCCTGGCCCTGGCCCTGGGCATGGCCTTGGCCGTGTCGGCCGACAGCAACAAACCGACCCAGTGCGAAGACAAGGCCCTGTGCGCCGAGAAAATCCGTTTTGGCCGCGAGGCCTACGACCGCGGCCAGTTCGTCCAGGCCAAGCAGTACTTCCGCCAGGCCGTGCAGGCCGATCCCAGCTCCGCCACGGCCTGGGCCTTCTACGACCTCTCGGTGATGTACTCGCTGGCCGAGCAGGTGAAGAACGCCGGCACGGTCAAGGTCTCCGGCGCTCCCACTCCGGACAGCCTGAAGGCCTCCGCTCCGGCCGCGGCCCCGGCCCCGGCTGCCAGCGCTCCGGCTCCGCCCGCCCCGCCCGCAGCGGCCCCGCCGGGAATTCCTGCCATCAAGCCTGACGAAGGCTGCTAGAATAAGTGCATCCGGCGCGGCACGGTCGGGCGGCCTGTTCTTCAGGCTGCCCGACCATCGCCCTTGGGGGTATAACTCCCGGCCAGGGAGCCGGGATCCGTCTCACCAACCTTTGAGGAGAAAAAAGATGAAAAAGGTTGTCGCGATTTTCATGGCCATGGCCTTCGTGCTCACCTTCGCGGCCTTAGCCATGGCCGCCGAGCCCACCGCGCTTGAGGCGGGCGAGAAGGCCGTTCACAAGGAGTTCGCCTCCGCCGTTCCCAAGGACAAGCTCCGCACCATCGACGACCTCTACAAGAAGTGGGAAGAGGTGATCGCCGGCAAGTCCAAGGCCATCCTGCTGGACGTGCGCACCCATCCCGAGTTCGACGCCTTCCACATCGAGGGCTCCAGCCACATCCACGCCGGCCACATGTACACCATCCCCAAGGCCATCAAGGACGCCGAGGCCGAGATCTGGGTGTTCTGCCGCACCGACCATCGCGCCAAGTACGTGGCCGGCTTCCTTTACAAGTACGGCTACAAGAACGTCTACCTGGTGGTCAAGGACGCCCAGGGCGTGGACGGCGGCATCGTGGGCTGGGTGAAGAAGGGCTTCCCGGTCGTGAACTACTTCTTCGGCTACGCCGACAAGAACGGCATCCACTATTCCAAGCCTCCGCTCAAGGAGCGCAACGCCGGCAACTACATCCGCGAGTTCGGCAAGCAGCGCGGCGAGTAGTACCCGACCACGGACGGCGCATGCAACGCGGGGAGGGGCTGGACGGCCCCTCCCCGCGTTTTCCGCATTTTGGCAGGCGCTACACCGCAGGCCGCATGAACAGGAGCCATTTGCGGCAACCCCGCCGCGCGGGCTTGAGTTCGCCCGGCTCGGTGTGGTAAATGCTCAGAAGATCAGCCACGCCGCGAACGACAACCGGGAGGGCCTTGCATGACCGCCGACCAACTGCGCCAGGACGCCAACCTTATCCTGCAAGCCAGCCTCAAAGCCGTGGACCCCTACGCGGCGGTCAAGGCGGCGCTCAACCTCAGCGGCGACCAACTGCGGGTGGGCGGCCACAGCCTGGACCTGGCCCGCTTTGAGCGCATCATCGCGGTGGGAGCGGGCAAGGCCGGCGCGCCCATGGCCCAGGCCCTGGAGGACGTGCTGGGCCCGCGGCTGATGGCCGGGCGGGTGGTGGTCAAGGACGAGCACACCGCCCCCACCCAGGTGGTGGAGCTCTATGAGGCCAGCCACCCGGTGCCAGACGAGCGCGGGGTGGCCGCCGGCCGCAAGCTGGCCGAGCTGCTGGCCGCCCACGCCGACCCGCGCACCCTGGTCTTCTGCCTGCTCTCCGGCGGCGGCAGCGCCCTGATGGTGGCCCCGGCCGAGGGCGTGAGCCTGGCCGACAAGCAGGCCACCACCCGCCTCCTGCTGGCCTGCGGCGCGGACATCGGCGAGATCAACGCCATCCGCAAGCACCTGAGCCAACTCAAGGGCGGGGGCCTGGCCCGCCTGGCCCACCCGGCCCAGGTGGTCAGCCTCATCGTCAGCGACGTGGTGGGCGACCGCCTGGACGTCATCGCCTCCGGCCCCACCGTGGGCGACAGCTCCACCTGGGCCGAGGTGGCGTCCATTCTGGACCGCTACCAGATCCGCGCCCAGGCGCCCGCGCCGGTGCGCGCCCGCCTGGAGGCCGGCCTGGCCGGCGCGGCGCCCGACACCCCCAAGCCGGGCCAGCCCGACCTGGCCGGGGTGATCAACCTGGTGGTGGCCAGCAACTACCAGGCCCTGGAGGCGGCCGCGGCCGAGGCCCGGCGCCTGGGCTACGCCCCGCTGATCCTCAGCAGCAGCATCGAGGGCGAAACCAAGGACGTGGCCCGCCTGCACGCGGCCCTGGCCCAGGAGGTGCGCCGCAGCGGCCATCCCCTGGCCGCGCCCTGCTGCCTCATCAGCGGCGGCGAGACCACCGTGAACCTGGGCCAGGATTTCGGCCTGGGCGGCCGCAACCAGGAGTTCGCCCTGGCCGCGGCCCCGGACCTGAAGGGCCTGGCCGGGGTGCTGGTGCTCAGCGCCGGCACCGACGGCACCGACGGGCCCACTGACGCGGCCGGGGCCATGGCCGACGGCGAGACCCTGGCCCGGGGCCTGGCCCAGGGGCTCTCGGCCCGGGCCCACCTGGACCGCCACGACGCCCACCCCTATTTCAAGGCCCTGGGCGACCTGATCATCACCGGCCCCACCCGCACCAACGTGATGGACGTGCGCCTGGTGCTGGTCGCCAAATCCTGAGCCGCGACCGCCGGCCGGTCTTGCCCCCGGGCGGCGGAGCGTGCTAGTCTGCGCCATGTCCAACGATGGCCGCCAATACCTGACCTGCCCCCGCCGCTCCGGCAGCCCCCGGGTGGCCGAGGCCGTGTGCCGCAGTTGCCGCCGCGCGCAGCGCTGCCCGGCCTGGCAATCCTTCCGCTGCCCGCCGCTCTTCCCCGGCCTGACCGACCAGACCCGCACCCGAGGCCACGCCTAGCGGCCGCCCGCGCCCAACCGCGCCGAGATAATTCAGGGGAAGGAATGAAGGATAGACCGCGTCCGTGGCGTGCGCACGCCGGGCGCGGGCGTCGTCATGACTCTGCATAGTCAGGGCCGGGACGGACTCCGGCCCACGCGGCCCGGACCGCCCTGCCCTTTCCAGTCTCTTGAATTGAAGCTGCGGCTCAGTCCAGGCCCAGCAGATCCGGGATGCCGCTAAAGTCGTCCACGTGGGCCCAGGCCGCCAGGCCGGGGTTGCGGAAGGCGATGAGCCGCACGCCCGCGTTGCGGCACAGGCCCTCGTCCACCTCGGAATCGCCCACGTAGACCACCTCGTCCGCGCCCAGGCCCAGTTCGGCCAGGGCCATCTCCATCATGAGCGGGTTGGGTTTGGGCTTGCCTGCTTCGATGGGCGTGAGCACGGTCTCGAACAGATCCAGCAGTCCGAAGTGCTTGAGCGAGGGCTTGGCGGTGGTGGTGCGGTTGGTGGCCACGGCCAGCGGCAGGCGGCCGTGCAGGCCGCGCAGGGTCGCCTCCACGTGGGGGAACAGGGTCAGCTCGCGGATGAAGGGCGTGGGGTCCAGGGTCTTCCAAAAGGCGATGGCCCGGTAATAATCCTCGCCGTGGCCCAGGAGCGCCTGCAGCGAGCGGTCCATGGGCTCGCGGTGGATCACGTCGGCCACCGCCCGGGCCCGGGGCGGATGGCCCAGGGAGACCAGGATGTGGTCGTAGAAGGCCACGTTGGCCTCGGCGGAGTCGAAGATCACGCCGTCCAGGTCAAAAAGCACGGCGCGGATGTTTGCTTCAGGGCTGGTCTGGGCTGGGGGCATGGGATTCGGCCGCGGTTAGGGGGCGTGGTTGATCTTTTAATGGAATATACCATGGCCGCGGCCGCCGGCCAGCCGCAGCGCCAAAAGGACACGGGACCCCGGAGGGGGTCCCGCGCGTAAGCCAATCCCAGGCGGCCGGCGCACCGGCCCACGGCCTAGTGGTGGTGCATCTCGTGGGGGTCCTTGCCGGAGTACAGGTCCTTGAAGGTCCGCAACAGGGCCACCGCGATGCCCAGGCTCACCACGCCCAGGGCGGCGTAGAAGAGCCCCATGAACACGATGTGACCGACATCCCAGTGCCACTCGAAGACGATGGGCAACATGGCGGCGCCTCCTTACTTGTTCAGTTCCGCTTCCTGCGGGAAGACCGGCAGGTAGCGGTAGGCCAGGGAGAAGATGATCAGCCCGTAGGCGATCACGCCGAAGCTGATGCCCCATTCGGGGATGGTCGGCCAGTAGGACTGGAACTTGTCAAAGGGCATCACCGGGATGGCCAGGGGCTGGATGGTGAAGACGAACCGGTTGGTGATGGCCCCCATGCAGTTGAGGATCATGGCCAGGGCCAAGAGGCCGTAGCTCTCGCGCACCCGCCGGTGCAGCAGCAGGAAGGCCGGCACCGCGCAGAACAGGCCCAGCTCCAGCCAGACCAGGTAGGTGCCGTAGACGCCCTGGTACAGGTCCCAGAAGTTCACGCCCATCCTGGGCAGGGTCACGTTGGCCCACCACAGGGTGTCGGCGCCCTTGAGGATAAAGTAGAAGGTGAGCAGATAGGCGCTGACCTTGCCCATCATCATCTTCACCTTGTGGCTGGTGAGCTGGCGTCCGCTGACCTTTTCGGTGAGCATCACGACCAGGGTCGTGAAGCTGGGGCCGCTGGCGATGGCGCTCAGGATGAACAGGAAGAAGGTCCAGGGCCAGATGGCGATGCCCTCGCGGAAGGCGAAGGGGCGCGCGTAGAGCACACCGAACATGCCGCCCAGCGAGCCTTGGTGGAAGAAGCTCAGGAAGGTGCCGGTGGAGGCGAAGACGATCATGATGCGGTGCAGGTGGTGCGCGAAGATGGACAGGTCGGGCACCTTGTTGAACTGGCGGTTCTCCAGCACCAGGGGCACGAACTCCACGATCAGCACGATCAGGTAGGTCGTGATGCAGAACATGACCTCGGTGAGCATCGAGTGCACGTTGGCGTGCCAGAACCCGAACCAGCCCCGCAGCGGCTGGCCGATGTCGATGCCCAGCATCAGGATCGCGCCGGAGTAGCAGATGAAGCCGATGATCACCGCCGCGTTGATGATGTTCTTCAGTTCCTCGCGCCGCAGCACGTAGGTCATGAAGCCGGTGAAAAACGCGCCGGCGCCCAGGGCGATCACGGCCAGGTCCACCACGATCCACACGCCGAAGGCGAAGAAATCGTTCATGGCGGTCTGGTTAAGGCCCTTCCACAGGCAGAGGGTGGCCGACTGGGCCGCCCAGCCGCCCAGGGCCAGGCAGGCGGCCATCCAGAACAGGAAGGCGCCGGGCTTGCAGCGTTCAGCCCCCTTGGGCCAGAATCTGGAATCGTCCATTGGCATGGGTGACCTCTCTAATCCTTAGATCGGGTCATCTCGGAAAATGAAGCTAATTAGCTCCCGACCTCATCCACCGCCCTCAGCCGGCCTTGACCGCCGGCAACTCGTCGGGCAGGTAGTTGTCCGCCAGCCTGCGCACCCAGTCGCGCTTGGTCACGTAGAACACCTTGTTGTTGGTGCCCAGCCGCTCCAACAGCCGGAAGGCTTGGGGGGTGGACTCCAGGATCTTGGTGATCTTGTGCTCGGGGTTGCGCATGTCGCCAAAGGTGATGGCCCCCGAAGGGCAGGCCTGGGTGCAGGCGGTCTGGTAGTCGGCTTCCTTCACCTCGCCGCCCTCCAGGAAGGCCTTGTTCTTGGCCTGCTGGTAGCGGTGGAAGCAGAAGGTGCACTTTTCCACCACGCCGCGCATGCGGGGGCTGACAAAGGGGCTGAGCCCCCGGTCCAGACCGCCGGGCCAGGCCACGTCGAACCAGTTGAAGTTGCGGGCGTGGTAGGGACAGGCGCCCACGCAGTACCGGCAGCCGATGCAGCGGGTGGGAATCTGGCTGACGATGCCGGTCTCCTCGTCGTAGTCGGTGGCCGTGGCCGGACAGACCGAGACGCAGGGGGTGTGGTGGCCGTGGCTGCCCTCGCAGTGGAGGCAGGGGCGCGGGAAGAAGGCCACCTCGGTCTCCGGGAAGGGTTTGCCGTTGTCCACCTGGTAGACCCGCATCCAGTTGATGGAGCGGATCTTGTCGGTCTCGTCAAAGTTGACGCCGACGTTGTTTTCCGACATGCAGGCCACGGTGCAGGCCCCGCACCCGGTGCATTTGTCCAGGTCGATGACCATGCCGAAGCGGTGCTTGCCGGCCTCGAATCTATCAGCGAACGCCATGGCTAATCCCTCACAGCTTGGTGACCGCCACCTGGGTGAGACTCCAGACCGGGAGCCCGCTCAGGGGATCGGCGGTGGCCTGGGCCACGCTGTTGTAGTTGCCGCCCCGCTCGAAGGTGTACGCGTTGCCCGCGGCGGTGTGCCCCAGGCCCACCGGCATGAAGACCATGCCCGGCGCGGCGCCGGCGAACAGATGGACCCGGGCCTCGGTCCCGCCGGCCGCCGAATCCACCCGCACGCGATCGTCCTCGCCCAGGTGCAGCTCGGCCGCCGTGGCCGGGTTCATCTCCACCACCAGCTCGGTGCGGTTGCGCAGGGTGTTGTCGTCCATCACCTGGAGCATGTAGGGGGTGGTGGTCTGGGTCCGGGCGCTGGCCCGCAGGCTGGGGATGGCCATCATGGCCAGCTTGCCGTGGCCGCGGGCCCCGGCGACGGGCTCAAAGTGGGGCATCAGGGCCGCGCTGCCGCTGGCGGTGACGCCCAGGCCGGCCAAGATCTTCTGCATGGCCGCGCCGTCGCCGGCCTTGGCCGTGAGCAGGTTGTGCAGGCCCATGCTGAATAATTCCAGCCCGCCGCTGGGGGTCTTGAAGGCCAGCGGCCCGTAGGCCGGCTTGTCCTGGGCCCACCAGCTCTGCTGGGCGAGCTTGTCGAAATCGCCCAGGCCGGCCGCACGGGCCTTGAGGGCGTCCTCGGTGGCAGCCAAGGGCAGGGCCTGGGCCACCGGACCGCCCAGCTTGGCGGCCAGGCCCAGGATGGCGTCGCCGGCGGCCTTGACCTGGGCATAGGCCTTGACCAGGGGCCGGTGCACGCCGTAGGTGGCCACCGCGCTGCCATAGGGGCTGACGCTGTCGCCCCAGGTCTCCAGCCAGGTGCCGGCAGGCAGGATCACCTGGGCCAGGCTGGCGGTTTCGTCCAGATAGGCGCTGACGGCCACCACGAAGGGCACGCTCTGGATGAACTGGGCCATCAGAGAGGCCTGGGGGCCGTTGTAGGCCGGGTTGCAGTTCATCACGAGGAGCGCGGCGGGCTTGTAGGGCGCGCCGGCCAGGCCGGCCTGGGCCAGGGAGAGCGGATCATAGGTGTTGAGCAGGCGCTTGGCCGCCAGGGCGTCCAGGCGCGGCTTCATGGGCGCGGCCACGGCCTCGCCCAGGGGCTTGAGGCCCAGGGCCGGGCGCGCCACCAAGCCGCCCTCCTTGCCCAGGTTGCCCTTGAGGCAGTTGAGCGCCAGCACGGCCATGAAGTCGAACAAACGGCCGGGCTCACCGGCCGGGCCGGGGCCGCAGACCGCCACGGCCTTCTGGGCCTTGGCAAAGGCCACCGCCGCCTCGGCGATCTTTTTGGCCGGCACGCCGCTGATGGCCTCGACCATGGCCGGGGTGTACTTGGCGTCCAACAGGGCCTTGAAGCCGGGGCCCTTGTCGGTGTTGCCAAAGCCCAGAGCGGAGTCCACCAGGCCCTTGTCGTACAGGCCCTGGCTGACCAGCACCTGGCACATGGCCAGGGCCACCGCGCCCTCGGCGCCGGGCTGGCAGGCCAGCCAGGTGTCGGCCTGGCTGGCGGTGACCGAGGCCCGGGGCTCCACCTGGATCAGGGTGCCGGTGTGCTTGTAGTCCTTGCGCCAGTTGGCAAAGGCCTTGCGGGTGGCCACCGGCGCGCCGAAGCCTTCCAGCAGCGGGGTGCCGAAGCTGACCACGAAGCTGGCGTGGTCCAGGTCGAAGCCGATGTCGCCGTTGCCGAACATGGCCCAGCCGGCCAGGGCCAGGGTCTGCTTGGCGCTGGGGGTGAAGGCCAGGTTGGGCGAGCCAAAGGCGGCCATGAAGCGGCTCAGGATCTCGCCGTCCACCGTGTCGGGGTCGCCGCCCAGGGCGGCCAGGGTCTCGGGCTTGCCGGCCTTGTGGATCTCGGCCAGCTTCTTGGCCACCAGGTCCAGGGCCTCGTCCCAGCTCACCGGCAGGTGCCGGCCGCTGAGGGAATCCCAGACCAGCGGGGTCTGCACCCGGAAGTCGCCGTAGTAAAGGTTCTGCGGGGCCGAGGCGTCCTGCGGGACCACGCCGCCCTGGCTGGCGGGATGCTCGGGGTTGCCCTCCACCCGGATCAGGCGCTCGCCCTGGAGCCGGCCCCTGATCAGGCGGGTGCGCACGCCGGTGCCGGTCTCGGGGTTGACCGAGTTGGCGAAGGCCAGCGCGCCCTTTTCCGGCGTCGGCACCCAGTTCCAGTTCTGGGTCCAGATGGCCGAGTCGTCCATGAGTTTGGGAACCAAGGGGCTGGCGTGGATGCCGACCACCGCTCCCACGGCGAACTTCACGAAAGCTCGTCTATCCCAGTTCATTACAGTTCTCCCCAGAAGTGGTGGCGGCCTACTTGTGGCACGTGAAGCAGGCGTCGCGCACGCCGTTGTCCCGGTGGCAATTGGCGCAATCGTCCATCTTCATGCGCTTGGGAGGGCCGCCGAGACCGAGGATGTTCCAGCCCCAGATATCCCGGCTGTAGCCGGTGAGCCGGTTGTATTCATACCGGCGAAGGGAGGTCGACTCGCCGTGGTCGCCGTGGCACTTGGCGCATTCCAGCCCCGCGTTCTCGGCATGGGCCGCGTGGGAGAAGAACACGCAGTCGGGCTGGCGGGCGTAGACCTGCCAGGGCACGTCGCGGTCCTTGGCCAGGTACTGCTCAACGAACACCTTCTCCTGCGGCGTTTCGCCGTTGGGGGAGTCGCTGTGGCAGTCCTTGCATTTCTCCAGGGCCGGGATGCCGCTGAAGGAGCCGTCCTCCCGGAAGAAGTGGCAGCTCTTGCAGCCGTCGCTCACCTGCTCCATGTGGACCTTGTGGCTGAACTGGAAGGGCTGGGGCTTCTCTGCGTACAACAGGGCCGGCGTGCCCCAGAAGCCCAAGGCGGAGAAGAGAACAAACCCCACCACGAACAGGATCCAATCCGCGGGGGACCGTTTCGCCTGACCTTGCTCATGCGTTGTCATATGGCCATGCCTCTGCTCAAGCAAGTGATCGCCCCGCAAGCGGGGCCATCGGCCACGGAAAGGCCTGGGCCATTCCACGGCCTGGGGACGTTGATGATATGGATTCCCTCACCCCCGACCCGACGGAGCCAGGGCGGCCCGTCGAAATCTGCCGCACTCTAGCAATCTAGCCGGGCAGTGTCAACCCAATAGCGCAGGCAAATATCCTTTTGGGCTACGCGGGGTTGCATGGGCGCAAAGTGGCTGCGGCCGCGGGTGAATGGGGGTTTGCCGCCCGGATGCGGCCACTCCCGAGGCAGGGGCGGGCCGCCGTTCCGCCACCGGGGCGGAAATGGCAAAACCATGTGATTTGGCAGGACTAACTTGGGTCAGGCGGCCGTTGCGGGCTGATCCGCCGCCGCGGCCAGGGCCGCGGCCTTGCGGATCACCGCCACGGTGTCGGCGGTCATGCCGCGGCCATCCAGGTCCTTGAGCGCCACCCAGGCCGCGCGGTCGGCGTCGTCGCCGGCTCGGGCTTCCTGGCCCGGTTCGGCGTGGCACAGGTAGTCCAGCAGCACGTAGTGGTACTCCACCCGGCCCTGGTCGTCGCGCATGAGGCGCTCGAAGACCTCCACCAGGGGCCCCACCGCGGCCGCAACCCCGGTTTCCTCGCTGACCTCGCGCGCGCAGGCCGCGGCCAGGCTCTCGCCCACCTCCACCGCGCCGCCGGGCAGGGACCACAGGCCCTGGCTGGGCGGCCGGCCCCGGCGCACCAGCAGCACCTGGTCCCCGCAGAGCACCACGCCGGAGACGCCCACCACCGGGCGGTCGGGATAGCGCCGGCCCATGCGCCTAGGCCTGGTCCAGGCGGGCGCGGAAGTCGGCGATGGTGTCCACCAAACCCTCGCCCAGGGCCACCTTGGGCTCCCAGCCCAGGCGGGACCGGGCCAGGCCGATATTTGGCCGGCGCTGGGTGGGGTCGTCGGCCGGCAGCTCCGCGAACTGGATCTCGCTTTTCGATCCGGTCTGGGCCACCACCTTCCGGGCCAGTTCCAGGATGGTGAACTCGCCGGGGTTGCCCAGGTTCACCGGCCCGGTGAAGTCCTCGGCCGCCATCAGGGCCATGAGGCCGTCGACCATGTCGCTGATGTAGCAGAAGGAGCGGGTCTGGCTGCCGTCGCCGTAGACCGTGATGGGCTGGCCCTGCAGGGCCTGCACCACGAAGTTGCTCACCACCCGGCCGTCGTTGATGGCCATGCGCGGGCCGTAGGTGTTGAAGATGCGCGCCACCCGGATTTCCACCCCGTTGCTGCGGTGGTAGTCGAACATCAGGGTCTCGGCCAGGCGCTTGCCCTCGTCGTAGCAGGAGCGGATGCCGATGGGGTTGACGTTGCCCCAGTAGTCCTCGGTCTGGGGGTGCACCCTGGGGTCGCCGTAGACCTCGCTGGTGGAGGCTTGCAGGATGCGGGCCTTGACCCGCTTGGCCAGGCCCAGCATGTTGAGCGTGCCCAGGACGTTGGTCTTGACGGTTTTCACCGGGTTGTACTGGTAGTGCACCGGGCTGGCCGGGCAGGCCAGGTTGTAGACCTGGTCCACCTCCAAAAGGATCGGCTCCACCACGTCGTGGCGGATCAGCTCGAAGCGCGGGTTGGTCAGCAGGTGATAGACATTGGCCTTGCTGCCGGTGAAGAAGTTGTCCAGGCAGAGCACCTCGTGGCCCTGGGCCAGGAGCTTATCCACCAGATGGGAGCCGATGAAGCCCCCCCCGCCGGTGACCAGGATGCGTTTCAAGCCGCCACCTCCTCTGCGTTGATATAGCGCCCCAGGGCGTCCAGCCAGCCCGGCAGGGGCCGGCCCAAGAGCCGCGCCGCCCGGTGGGTCGCCAGCACCGACCAGGCCGGCCGCCGGGCCGCGCCGCCCAGGTCGGCGGTGGCGATGGCCTGCACCGCCTCCGGGTCCAGGCCGGCCAGGGCCAGGGACTGGCGGGCCAGCTCGTAGCGCGAGGCCTGGCCCTGGTTCACCAGGTGCATGAGCCCCCGCACCCGCCGCCGGCCCAGGGCGATGAGCGCCGGGGCCAGGTCGCTGGTGAAGGTGGGGCAGCCCACCTGGTCGCGCACCACCTTCAGCGGCCGGCCGGCCCGGGCCACGGCCAGCACCTTGCTGACGAAGTTATCGCGCCCCGGCCCGAAAAGCCAGGCGCTGCGCACCACCAGGGCGCCGGGGTGCGCCTCTTTGACCATCTGCTCGCCCATCAGCTTGCTGCGGCCATAGGCCGACAGGGGCCGGGCCGGGTCGTCCTCGCGGTAGGGCCGGTCGCCGTTGCAACCGTCGAACACGTAGTCCGTGGACAGGTGCACCAGGTGCGCGCCAAAGCGGGCGCAGAGCCGGGCCACCGCGCCCGCGCCCTGGGCGTTGGCGGCGTGGGCCAGCTCGGGCTCGGCCTCGGCCCGGTCCACGTCGGTGTAGCCCGCGCAGTTGACCACCAGCCCCACCCCGCCCGCGGCCAACAGCGCCTCCAGAAGCTCCAGGCTGGGGTGCAGGTCCGCGGCCGCCGGGCCCAGGCCCGGCAGACCCTCACGCACCTGGTCCAGGATATCTTCCGCCTCGTCCGCGGCCGGCGGCGTCTCTTGCTCTCCGCCGGCCGCGCTCGGGGCCGCTGCGGCCTGCATCTGGCCCAGGTCCAGGGCCGCGCGGCCGCCCGCGATCACCTGGCAGCCCGGCCCGGCCGCCTCCACCACCGCCCGGCCCAGCAGGCCGCGGTGGCCCAGGACCAGGATGTCCTCAGCGCCGGTCATACATGCGCCGGTAATAGTCGCGGTAGGCCCCGGAGGTCACCGCCCGGCGCCAGTCCTGGTGGGCCAGGTACCAGTCCACGGTCAGCGCCAGGCCCTCATCCAGGCTCAGGCTGGGCCGCCAGCCCAGTTCACTCTGGAGCTTGGCCGCGTCGATGGCGTAGCGCCGGTCGTGGCCGGGCCGGTCCTTGACGTGCCGGATCAGGCCGCGCAGCGCTTCCAGCGGGCGGCCGGCGCGGTCGGCGATGAGCGCCAGCAGGGCGTGCAGCAACTCCAGGTTGGAGCGCTCGGAATCGCCGCCGATGTTGTAGACCTGCCCCACCCGGCCCTGGCGCAGCACCAGGTTCGTGGCCCGGCAGTGGTCCAGCACGAAAAGCCAGTCGCGCACATAGAGGCCGTCGCCGTAGACCGGCAGCTCGCTGCCGGCCAGGGCGTTGACGATCATCAGGGGGATGAGCTTTTCCGGGAACTGGAAGGGGCCGTAATTATTTGAGCAGCGGGTGACCAGCACCGGCAGGCCGTGGGTGTGGTGGTAGGCCCGGGCCAGTTGGTCGCCGGCCGCCTTGCTGGCGCTGTAGGGGCTCCTGGGGTCCAAGGGCCAGGATTCGGCAAAGCGGCGGCCGTCTTCCAGCCTGAGCGCACCGTATACCTCGTCGGTGGACACATAGAGGAAGCGCCGCGCCGTATCGCCGCCCCAGGCGGTCATGGCCGCGTGCAGGAGCGTCTGGGTGCCCAGCACGTTGGTGCGCACGAATGCCGCCGCGTCCTCGATGGAGCGGTCCACGTGGCTCTCGGCCGCGAAGTGCACCACCGCCTCGGCCTGTTCCATGAGCGAAAGGGCCAGGAGGCCGTCGCACACGTCGCCGCGCACGAAACGGTAGCGGTCGGGGTGATCGGCCTGAACCTCGGCCAGGTTGGCGGGGTTGCCGGCATAGGTCAACAGGTCGAGGTTCGTCACCTGGTCGCCGGGGTGGGCGGCCAGCACGTGCCGGATGAAATTGCTGCCGATGAAGCCGCAGCCGCCGGTGACCAGAATGCGCAAGCCGTCCCTCCCCGGGCCGGAAAAGCTAAGACCTTCGCCGCGCTAGCATTATCGCGGCCGGCCCCGGCCAAGTCAAGGCCGCCGGCTTGCCGGGTGCGGCCGGCCGTGATATCTGTGGCGGCCAGGAAAGGAAAACGTCATGTCCACCGACCGTCCCTGCCGCCAGCACCCGGAGAGCCCGGCCGTTGCGCTTTGCCAGAAATACGGCCACGGCCTGTGCGCCCAGTGCCTGGAGACTGATCCCCAGTGCCCGGACCCCACGATTTATTGCAAGTTCCGCCCCCAGTGTTTGATATTCTTCAACTACAAGGAACAGGGCCGCCAGGAGCGCCAACCAGGAGAGATGTCATGAAAAAAGCCGACTACGCCGACTTCATCAAGCGCCTGCCCCAGGCCGACCTGCCCATGGCCGGGGTGGACGCCTTCCTGCTCAGCGCCCCCCAGGCCCAGGCGGCGTTCTTCGTGCTGCCGGCCGGGGCCTCGGTGCCGCCCCACGCCCACGGCGAGCAGTGGGGCATCATCGTGGAGGGCGACATCGAGCTGACCATCGGCGGGGTGACCCACCTGTTCAAGCGCGGCGACTCCTATTACATCGGCGACCAGGTGGTGCACAGCGGCGTGACCCACAACGGCTGCCTGGCCATCGACGTCTTCGCCGACCCCCAGCGTTACCAGGCGCGGGGATGAACCTGGCCTGAGCGCCGGCCCTGGGCCGCCGGGCCGGCCTGGGGCCGGTGCGGATGGTTTTGGTGAAGGAAAGGGGCCGGGTGGGCTGCGGCTCGGTCTGTTGCGGCGCGGGGCCGGCGCGGGGCCGGCCGCGCCTTAGGCGCCGTTGACCGCGCCGCGCAGCACCCGCAGGTCCACCGGCTTGGTGAAGTAGCTGGTGAACCCCGCCTCGCGGGCCGAGGCCGGCGAGAACTGGCGGTGATAGCCCGTGAGGGCGAAGATGCGCGCCTGGGGGTGCTGGGGCCGGATGCGCCGGCACAGCTCCAGCCCGCTCATGCCCGGCAGGTTGAGGTCCAGGAACATCACCGGGATGTCCTCGCGGCCCAGGATCTCCAGGGCCTCCTCCCCGTTGCCGGCCGTGGCCACCTCATAACCGAACTCCGCGAAAAACTCGCGCAGGATCTCGCGGATATCCGGCTCGTCATCCACCACCAGGATTTTTCTCGTCATGTTGCAGGCCCTCGGTACTTATAGCGGCGTTTGGCAGGTTATTGTCGCTATTCAGTCCTTGAATATTGATAATCATTGCAGGTTAACGATGCAATCCCCTGCGCATTGTGACAATTTTACTACAAATCCGCGGCTGGCGACCGGAGTTTGGCAAAGGCCGGCCGGCTTGCCCAGGGCAGGCCGGCCGGCCGGGATTGGCTCGAATAAAACGCGCCTACTTGGCGGTGGCGGCGGCGCGCTCCTCCTGGCTCATGGCGGCCAGGCGCTCAACCTCGGCCACGTCCAGGCCCAGGCCCTGGGCGACCTTGGCGCCGTAGTCCGCGTCGGCCTTGTAGAAGACCGCGCACTGGCGCAGTTGGATGCGCTTCTGGGCCCCGCCCAGGTGTTCGACGATATTGCCCACCAGGTTGGCGCGGTCGTAGTCGGTCATCACGTTGCGATACAGGTTGCCGGGCTGCACAAAATCGTCGTTGGGGAAGGTGAAGGCGTAGCGGTCGGCCGGGCCGTCCAGGGGGATGGCCGGCTCCTTGGCCGCGGCGTCCGGGCCGGGGCCGCCGAAGCTGTTGGGCCAGTAGTTGGGGCCGTCGCCGCCGCCGTCGTCCACCCGCATGAAACCGTCGCGCTGATAGCTCATCTCCGGCCGGCCCTTGGGCGAGTTGACCGGGATCAGGTGGTAGTTGGGGCCCAGGCGGTGCAGGTGGGTGTCATGGTAGGAGAAGACCCGCGCCTGCAGCATCTTGTCCGGGCTGATGGCGATGCCGGGCACCATGTTGCTGGGGCAGAAGGCGGCCTGCTCCACCTCGGCGAAGTAGTTGACCGGGTTGCGGTTGAGCACCAGCCTGCCCACCTTGATGGGCGGCACCTCGCCGTGGGGCCAGACCTTGGTGATGTCGGTGATGTCCCACTTGAAGTCCTGGGCCTGCTCCGGGGTCAGGATTTGCATCTCCAGGGTCCAGGAGGGGAACTGGCCGGCCGCGATGGAGTCGAACAGGTCCCGGGTGGCGTGGTCCGGGTCCTTGCCGGCCATCATCTCCGCTTCCTGGCGGGTCAGGTTCTTGACGCCCTGGTCGGTCTTGAAATGGTACTGCACCCAGAAGTAGTCGCCGGCGGCGTTGTACCATTTGTAGGTGTGGCTGGAGTAGCCGTTCATGTTGCGGAAGGTGGCCGGGGTGCCGCGGTCGCTGAACAGGATGGTCACCTGGTGGATGGATTCCGGGGTCAGGGACAGGAAGTCCCAGAACATGTCGGCGTCCTTGAGGTTGGTGCCGGGGTTGCGTTTCTGGGTGTGGATGAAGTCCGGGAACTTGAGGGGGTCGCGGATGAAGAAGACCGGGGTGTTGTTGCCCACGAAGTCGTAGTTGCCCTCCTCGGTGTAGAACTTCACCGCAAACCCGCGCGGGTCGCGGGCCGAGTCGGCCGAGCCCTTTTCGCCGCCCACGGTGGAGAAGCGGGCGAAGACCTCGGTGCGTTTGCCCACCTCGGAGAAAAACTTGGCCTTGGTCCACTTGGTCACGTCGGCCGTCACCTCGAAATAGCCGTAGGCGCCGGCCCCCTTGGCGTGCACCACGCGCTCGGGGATGCGCTCGCGGTCGAAGTGGCCCAGCTTCTCCAACAAATGGGCGTCCTGCATCAGCACCGGGCCGCGCGCGCCGGCGGTGAGGCTGTTCTGATCGTCGCCCACCGGGATGCCAAAGGCGGTGGTCAGTTTTTTGTCGGACATAAGCGTTCCTCCTGGGGGTTAGATGGCTTTTGGTTGGTGCGCCCGCAACCGGGCCGCAACCCCTCCCTACAGGTTAGCAACAAAACTTGGTTGCCTGCTGAAATCATAGCAATATTTTTTATTATGTAATAATTATTTTCGTTTTCTGGATAAAAAAATTTTGCCTAGGCCTTAGCTTGGCAACGCGGGCATAGGCCGAAGAAATCCAATCGGTGGTAATCGATCTTGAATCCCGATTTAAGGCCCATCTCCTGGGCCATGGCCCCCATGCCGGAGAACTCCGGGTCCACGATGGCCCCGCATCTGGTGCAGATCACGTGCGGGTGGGGATAGGGCCGGCTGCCGTCATAGCGGCTGCCGCCATCGGCGAAGCCCAGCTCCAGCACCTGGCCCAGCTCCTTGAGCAGGGTGACGGTCTTGTAGATGGTGGCCAGGCTGGTGGTGGGGAAGTCGCGCTTCACCTCCTGGTAGATGCGCTCCACGCTGGGGTGCTGGCGGCTGTCGGCCAGGATGCGCAACACGGCCAGGCGCTGGGGGGTCAGGCGATGGCCTCCCGCGCGCAGGGCTTCCTGCATCTGATCCAGGCGTTTTTTGCTGCCGCCCATGGTCCCAGCCGGCTGATCGTGCTGACACTGGCCGCGGTTGCAGTCTGGCTAGGACCTCGACCGCGTTACAATTTGGTTTGGTGTAGCCATGTTGGCACAGCGGCCCCCTCCGGTCAAGCTCGCGCTGGCCCAACGGCTTGCCAAGCCCGTGGCCGCTGGTATACAAGCCTGCCAGGAGGTCAACGCCCATGCCGCGCCCAGCCTACAACCCGGACAACCGCCTGACCATCGACCTGGCCGCCTTGCAGTCCAACCTGGCCGCCCTGCGCGCCGCCCTGCCAGCCGGGGTGCGGGTGGCCGGGGTGGTCAAGGCCGACGCCTACGGCCATGGGCTGGTGCCGGTGGCGCGCCGGCTCAAGGCCGCCGGGGCCGAGGCCCTGGCCGTGGCCATCGCGGCCGAGGGGCGCGTGCTGCGCCGGGCCGGGGTGAGCGGGCCGGTCTACCTGCTGCTGGGCCTCAGCCCCCGCGAGGCCCGCGCGGCGGCCGAGCTGGACCTGACCCCGATCTGCGCCGACCCGGCCGCCTTCGCGGCCCTGGCCGCGGCCGGCCGCGCCATCGGCCGGCCCGCCGCCTGCCAGCTCAAGGTGGACACCGGCATGGGCCGCCTGGGCGTGACCCCGGCCGAGGCCCTGGAGGTGCTGGACTCCCTGGCCCGTGAGCCGGGCCTGCACCTGACCGGCCTGGTCAGCCACCTGGCCACGGCCGGCGAGCCGGACTCGCCCCAGGCCGCCCGCCAGACCGCGCTTTTCGCAGACCTCCTGGCCGTGGCCCGCGCCCGCGGCCACGCCCTCATGGATTCCAGCCTGGTGGCCAGCGGCGGGGCCCTGGTGCCGCCGCCGGGTTGGCCCGGCGCGCCAGGATCGCCAGGCCGGCTCGGCCTGGCCCGGCTGGGCATCGGCCTCTACGGCTGCCTGCCCGCCCCCGGCGCGGCCGGCCGCGCGCCGCTCTTGCCGGTGATGAGCTACGCCACCCGCCTTATCTCGGTGCGCCCGGCGCCGGCCGGGACCACGGTCTCCTACGGCGCCACCTGGACCGCGCCCCATGACACCTGGCTGGGCGTGGCGCCGGTGGGCTACAGCGACGGCCTGCTGCGCAGCGCATCCAACCGCGCCGCCATGCTGGTGGCCGGCCGCCTGGCGCCGGTGCGGGGCCGGGTTTGCATGAACCTGACCGTGCTGGACCTGGGCGGGATTGAGCCGCGGCCGGCCATCGGCGATCCGGTGATGATTCTGGGGCGCATGGGCGGGGCGGCGATCAGCGCCGACCAATTGGGCGAGTGGGCCGGCACCATCAGCTACGAGGTCACCTGCGCCCTGGGCGCGGCCAACCGCCGCCGCTACGTGGGCTGAGCGGCTCAGCCGGCCTGGGGGTGCTTCCGGGGCAGCTCCACCCGGAACACGGTGCCGCCCTGCTCGGTGGATTGGAAGGAGATGCGGCCCTTGAGGTAGCGCTCGCTGAGCAGCCGGGCGCTGTAAAGGCCGATGCCGCGGCCCGGCCCCTTGGTGGAATAGCTGCGCTTAAAGGCCTGCAACTGCACCTCCTGGTCCAGCCAGACCGGGTTGTGCACCCAGAAGGCCGCCCCGTCCGGGGTGGCCGCGCAGCCCAGGGTCACCGCCCCGCCCGCGGCCGTGGCCTCCAGGGCGTTCTTCACCAGGTTCATCATCACCCTGAGCAGCAGGGGGACGTCGCTGACCAGGGTCAGCGCGGCGCTGGCCGGGTCGATGACCAGCGCCTTGCCCTGGGCGGCCTCCAACTTGCCGTTCAGGTCCTTGACCTCGCTGAGCAGATCCAGCGTGTGGAAGGGCATCACCGTCACGGTCAGATTGCCGCTCTCGGCCTGGACCAACTGGCGCTGGCTGGCGATCTCCGTGGCCAGGAGATCCACCAGATCGTCGATGCGCTGGATCATCTCGCGGTCGCCGGCGGACAAATCGGAGGCGGCCATCAGGTCCACATACCCGGCCAGGGCGTTGAGCGAGTTGGCGAAGTCGTGCAGGAAGATGCGCTCCAGCACCTGGCGGCGCTTGGCGTGGGTCAGGTCGGCCACCGCGAACAGGGTCACGCCCTCGCCGGCCACGGTCAGGGGCGTGCCCCAGACCAGCAGGTCGATGGCGTCGGTCTCGCTCTCCAGCTCGGAGACGATGCGGCATTCCTCGGCCGCGCGACGGGTCATGTGGCATTCGGCCAGCACCCGCGCCGCCCCGCAGTAGCGGCAGAAGCGGGTGGTGCCGCAGCCATGGCGCTCCAGCTTGGCGTGGATGCAGCCAAAGGCCTCGCCGGGGCGCTTGCCCGCCACCCCCGCGTCGTCAGCCAGGCCCAGCCGCTGCAACAGGGCCAGGTTGGCCATGATCACCTGGCGCTGGGCGTTCAGGATCATGGTCCCGTCGGGGATGCCGTCCAGGATCGTCTGCAACAGAGGTTCGGCCTGCAACACGGCCCGCAGGCGAGCCACCTCGCCGGCGTCCGCGCGTTCTGGGGGCAGGAAATGGGTCTGCATTAGCGGCATCAGGCGCCTCCGCGCCGCACCAGGACAGACTGACGGTCCAAGGCTGGGAAAAATGTTAAGTTGTTCTAGGTGTCTGTCGGAAAAAGCCGTCCATGGCTTTTCCCGACGCTAACTTGCCGGAAGTGAATTCCGGCAAGTTACCCAAATTGCTCGCCCCCGTTGGGGGCTACCAACTTGGCGGGCCATCCATGGCCCGCCTAGGAGCCCGCCGGCTCTGTTTCTCCGACAGGCTCCTAGCGGAAGCCCAGGGCCTCCTGGGCGTCTAGTCTGCCATCAATCCCGCCCGAAAGCCAACCGGTTTCGATCGCTGCCGGCCGGTCTGCCGGCTTGACCCCCGGCCGGCCCCGTTGTAGTTTTGGCTAGCCATAAGCTGTTGATGGAGCCCAAAATGCCCAGCGACGCCCCCAATCCGGTGCCGGCGGACCAGCCCACCCTGTGCTCGGTCTGCGCCTGGCGCCTGGAGTGCAAGAAAAAATTTTCCTATGAACAAGGCGGCGTAATCAAGTGCGCCGACTTCACCCGCGACGCCAAGCTGGAAGCCGAGAAAGCCACCCGCCCATGAAGGACCTGCTGCAAAAACGCCTGGCCGAGGCCTTGGCCGAGGCCCGCCGGGCCGGCCAAGTGCCGGACGTGGAATGCCCCCTGCCCGCCCTGGAGCGGCCCCGCCAGGCCGAACACGGCGACCTGGCCACCAACCTGGCCCTGCAGATGGCCAAGCCTTGCCGGATGAACCCCCGCGCCCTGGCCCAGGTGCTCATCGAGCGCCTGGGCGACGCCGGCGGCATCCTGCAAAAGGCCGACATCGCCGGGCCGGGCTTCATCAACTTCACCCTGAAGCACACCGCCTGGCTGACCGTGCTGCCCCAGATCATGGCCGAGGGGCCGGACTTCGGCCGCGGCTCCTGGGGCGCGGGCCAGAAGGTCATGGTGGAGTTCGTCTCGGCCAACCCCACCGGGCCGTTGCACGTGGGCCACGGCCGCGGCGCGGCCCTGGGCGACGTGCTGGCCCGGCTCTTTCGCTTCGGCGGCCATGAGGTGACCACCGAGTATTACCTGAACGACGCCGGCAACCAGATGGCCACCCTGGGCCGCTCGCTGCTCTACCGCGCCCGCGAGCTCAAGGGCTCCAGCGAGCCCTTCCCGGACAACCACTACCGCGGCGAGTACATGATGGACCTGGCCAGGGAGTTCCTGGCCCTGCCCGAGTTTGCCGGCATCCTGGACGAGCCCTGGGACCGGGCCGTGGCGACGGCCTCGGACTGGGCCGGGGCCAGGATTTTAGGCGGCATCCGGGCCGACCTGGCCGCCTTCGGGGTCAACATCGACTCCTACTACAGCGAGCGCGGCCTGGTGCAGCGCGGCGCGGTGCAGGCCGCCTTTGACGCCCTGACCGAACGCGGCCTGCTCTACGAGTCCGAGGGCGCGCTGTGGTTCAAGGCCACGGAGTTCGGCGACGAGAAGGACCGGGTGGTGCGGCGCAGCAACGGCGAGCTGACCTATTTCGCCACCGACATCGCCTACCACCTGGACAAGTTCAAGCGCGGCCACGTCAAGCTCATCGACGTGTGGGGGGCCGACCACCACGGCTACGTGCCCCGGCTCAAGGCGGCCGTGGCCGGCCTGGGCATGCCCGCCGACGAGCTGACCGTGGTCCTGGTGCAGATGGTCAACCTGCTCCGGGGCGGCGAGCCGGTGGCCATGAGCACCCGGGCCGGCGAGTTCGTGACCCTGCAGGAGGTCGTGGAGGAGGTGGGCGGCGACAGCGCCCGGTTCCTGTTCCTGACCCGGCGCTCCGAGGCGCAGCTCGACTTCGACCTGGAGGTGGCCAAGGCCAAGTCCATGGACAACCCGGTCTTCTACGTGCAGTACGCCCACACCAGGGTGAAGGCGGTGCTGCGCAAGGCGGCCGAGGCCGGCGTGCCCCTGCCCGATCCGGCCGCGGTGGAGTTGGCCAAGCTGGAGCTGGAGGAGGAGGTGGCCCTGGCCCGGCGCCTGGCCGAGTTCGGCGAGATGGCCGAGGCCGCGGCCCGCAACCTGGAGCCCCACCGCATCACCTACTACCTGCACGAGCTGGCCGGGGCCTTCCACAGCTATTACAACGCCCACCGCATCCTGGCCGACGACCCGGCCCTGGCGGCAGGACGCCTGCTGCTCAGCCAGGCCGTGGGCGCGGTGCTGGCCCAGGGCCTGGGCCTGCTGGGCGTCAGCGCGCCGGAGGCCATGTAGGGGTGCGCGCGGATTCCGCCAGCTCGCGCCGGCCGCGCTGGTGGCTCCTGGCCTGGGGTCTCATCACCCTGTTCATGATGGCCTGGGCCTTTGTGCTGGGCCTTTTCGTGGGCCAGGGCTCCCTGGCCACGCCCGAACAACTGGCCAGCCTCAAGGAGGCCGGTCGCGCGGTGCCGGGCCTGGGGCTGTTGGCCAAGTCCGAGCCGCCGCCCCCGCCCGAGCAGCCCCAGCCCCGGGACCTGACCTTCTATCGCGAGGTGGAGCGCCGGCCCGACCCGGCCGCCGCCAGCGCCACCACGGCCGCGCCGGCGGCCAGCACGGCCACCACCCAGACCAGCCAGACCACGGCCACCACCGCCGCGCCGGCCGCGCCAGCGCCTG
>JAZDHW010000012.1:0-24597 GCA_043805555.1 Pseudomonadota bacterium | reverse complement strand
GGCGCGCGCCGCGGCCCGCGCGGGCTGGGGGGGGCGCACCGTTCTTCTTTTGTTGTAGGGGCGGGGTTTAGCCCCGCCCGCCCTGCGGCCGGAAAAATGAACACGGGCGGGGATAAACCCCGCCCCTACGAAGAACACCAGCGGCGGAAACAGGAAGGCTGGCCTGCCGGCCCTTTCATCCGCCGGCGAAGACCGCACCCGCCTCCTCCGGTCTTTGACTCCCTCGCCCCCCTGGGGGAGAGGGCGGGGTGAGGGGGTGAAACCCAACCGGGAGCCCCAGCCATGGATCAGCAACGCCCCGCCTTGGTCGGACGCAGCGAGGAGCTGGCCCTGTTGCTGGCGGCCCTGGACTGCGGACGGGCGGTGTTGATCGAGGGGCCGGTGGGGGTGGGCAAGACCCGCCTGGCCGAGGAGGCCTGCGCCCGCCTGGGGCGCGCGGTGGTGCGGGTGGACGGCGACGAGCGCTACGGCGAGGAGAAGCTCACGGGCTGGTACGATCCCCCGGCCGTGATGCGCTCTGGCTACAGCGAGGCCGCCTTTTGCCCCGGCCCGCTTTTCCAGGCCATGGCCGCGGGCGCGGCACTGTTTATCAACGAGCTGAACCGCCTGCCCGAGGGCGTGCAGAACGTGCTGCTGCCGGCCCTGGACGAGGGCCGGCTGGAGGTGCCCCGGCGCGAGGCGCTCATGGCCGCGCCGGGCTTTGCCGTGGTGGCCACCCAGAACCCGCGCGAGTTCGTGGGCACCGCCCTTCTGGGCGAGGCCCTGCGCGATCGTTTCGAGCTGATCGAGTTGGGTTACCAGGATTTCGCGGAGGAGGAGGAGATCGTGCGCCGGCTCACCGGCGTGGCCGATGACTTGCTCATCAGCCAGGCGGTCTTCATCGCCCGCAGCACCCGCACCCACCCCCGGGTGCGGCGCGGGGCCAGCGTGCGGGCGGCGGCCAGCATCGCGGCCCTGGCGCAGCGGTTGGGGGGAGGTGAGGAGGGCTTGGCCAAGGCGGCGCGCCTGGCCCTGCCCACCCGCATCGAGCTGAACGACGAGTTGGACGAGAACGGCGGGGCCCCGGCCTTTGCCGAGTTTTTGGAAGAGCTGCTTAAAAAAAAAGCCCCGGCCTAGGCGGCCGGCCCACCCAGGTGGAGTTCCACCAGCCGGGGCCGCTCAGCGAGGGCGGCCGGGGCGAAGACGCCGGCCCGACCTACTTCCTGGTGCCGGACTGGAACTGGGAGAAACGCCGCCAGGCCGCCGCGCCGGCCTTGAACGCCCTGCGGCGGCTGGTGTTGCCCCGGGTGCGGCGGGGGTTGATGCAGGCCAGCGTCGGCGCGGGCCGGGCGCGGGAGCGGGTGGCGGCCTACCGGGGCGGACGCGAGCCCCTGGCCCTGGAGGCGGCGCTCGAAAGAATTTGGCCGGAGCGGCCGGAGACGTTTTATGATCTACCGGTGGTCATACGCGAAGAACGGGGTCCGGGCCTCGTGGTGATGCTGGACACCAGCCTGTCCATGGCCGGCCCCGGCCGGGTGGCGGCGGCGGTGGCCGCGGCGGCCCTGTGCCGGCTGGCCGCGCCGGGCCGCCTGGGCCTGGCCGGTTTTGGCGAGCGCGCCCGCACCGTCATCGCCTGGGGCCGGCGGGTGCGCCCCCTGGAGGCGGCCTACCGGGTGCTGGGCCTGGCCCTGGGCGGGGTGACCGACCTGGCCGCCGGCCTGCGCCAGGGCCACAGGCTCATGGCCGGGGCCCCGCCGGGCGCGGCGGCGGTGCTGATCACCGACGCCGAGCGCACCGCCGGGGCCGATCCCCGCGCCCTGGCCGGGCGCTTCGCCCGCCTGCACGTGGTGCTGTTGGGCGGGCGCAACCTGGGCCTGGGCCGCGACCTGGCCCGCAGGGGAGGGGGACGTTTGCTGCGAGTGGATTCCTTGGCGCAATTGCCCGGCGCCCTGGGCCGCCTGGTGCGTGACCTGGAGCGCGGGATTTAGGGATTTAAGTCTAGGAGGTAGTGTATGGAAGCGGCGGTGATCGATCGTCTCAGGGAAATATCCGGCGCCGATAACGTGCTCTGTTCCGACGTGGACCTGACCCTCTACGGTTACGACGCCTATCTGCTGCTGAAAAAGCCCGAGGTGGTGGTCCTGCCCGGCTCCACCGCGGAGGTCAGCGCCATCATGAAGCTGGCCTATGAGAAGGGCGTCCCGGTGACGGCCCGCGGCGCGGGCTCCAGCCTCACCGGCGGGCCGGTGCCCATGAAGGGCGGCATCGTGCTGCATTTCTCGCGCATGAACAAGCTGATCGAGATCGACGTGCCCAACCGGGTGGCCAAGGTTCAGCCGGGCATCGTCACCCTGGATCTGCAGAACGCCGTGGCCAAGAAGGGCCTGCAATACGCCCCCGACCCGGCCAGCCAGAAGACCAGCACCCTGGGCGGCAACCTGGGCGAGAACGCCGGCGGGCCCCACTGCCTCAAGTACGGCGTGACCACCAACCACATCATCGGCCTGACCATGGTGGCCCACGACGGCGAGATCATCGCGGTGGGCGGCGAGTGCCAGGACCTGCCCGGCCTGGACCTGTGCGGGGTGCTGGTGGGCAGCGAGGGCACGCTCGGCCTGGTGACCGAGATCACCCTGCGGCTCATCGCCCAGCCCGAGGCGGTCAAGACCCTGCTGGCCATCTACAACAGCATCGAGGACGCCTCCAACACCGTCAGCGGCATCATCGCCGAGGGCATCATCCCGGCCACCCTGGAAATGATGGACAACACCGTCATCCAGGCGGTGGAGGACTCCATGGCCGCGGGCTATCCCCGCGACGCGGCCGCCGTGCTGATCATCGAGCTGGACGGGCTCAAGGACGGCATGGACCGCCTGGCCGAGCAGATTACGGTCATCTGCCAGCGCCACAACGTGCGCGAGGTCCGGGTGGCCAAGGACAACGCCGAGCGCATGAAGCTCTGGGCCGGGCGCAAGGGCGCCTTCGGGGCCATCAGCCGCCTGCGCCCCTCCTACCTGGTCTGCGACGGCACGGTGCCCCGCACCCAGTTGCCCGCCACCCTGAAGCGGGTCATGGAGCTGGCCGACGAGCACCAGCTCCGGGTGGGCAACGTCTTCCACGCCGGCGACGGCAACCTGCACCCGCTGATCCTGTTTGACGTGCGCGACCCCGAGGAGTTGGAGCGGGTGGAGAAGCTGGGCAGCGCCATCCTCAAGCTCTGCGTGGACATGGGCGGCACCATCAGCGGCGAGCACGGCATCGGCCTGGAGAAGCTCAAGGAGATGAGCTTCATCTTCTCGGCCACCGACATCGAGTTCATGCGCAGCATCAAGCGGGCCTTCGACCCCCACGACCTGGTCAACCCCGGCAAGGTCCTGCCCGAGCCCGCCGCGGCCGCGGCCTGAGATTTTTTAGGGAGAAAGCCAGATGGAGCTCAAGCAACTGGAAAGCATCTGCGGGGCCAAGGGCGTCATCAGCGACGCCGAGAGCCTGAAGGCCTACGCCGTGGACGGCATCGCGCCGCAACTGGCGGCCCTGCCCGAGACGCTCAAACAAGCGGCCGAGGTGATCAAGCTGGCGGGCGGGACCAAGACCCCGCTGGCCATCCTGGGCGGCGGCAGCCTCAGCGACCTGGGCGGCCGCATCCAGGCCGCCCAGGTGGTGCTCAGCACCCGCCGGCTGGACAAGATCATCGACATGGACGTGGAGAACCTGACCGTCACCGCCCAGGCCGGCGTGCGCATCGGCGACTTGCAGGATCTGCTGGGCGGGCTGGATAACCGCTGCTTCTTCCCGGTGGACAGCAGCCTGAAGAACGCCGCCGACTACATGTGCAGTAGCCGCGAATACAAGGGCGCCTACGTGCCCCTGGACCCGCCCCTGGCCAAGATGGCCACCATGGGCGGCATCGTGGCCAGCGGGGTCACCGGCCCCATGCGCCTCCGGCACGGCCTGCCGCGCGACCTGGTGCTGGGCGTGCGTTTCATCACCGCCCAGGGCGAGATCATCGGCATGGGCGGCAAGGTGGTGAAAAACGTCAGCGGCTACGACGTGAGCAAGCTGATGGTGGGCAGCCTGGGCAGCCTGGGCCTGGTGGCCGAGATGACCGTGCGCCTGCTGCCCCTGCCCGAGGTGAGCGGGGTCCTGGTCATGGCCTTCAAGGACCTGGGCTCGGCCACGGCCGCGGCGGCCGAGGTGGCCGGCGGCAAGCTGCTGCCCACCGCCCTGGAGGTGATCAACGCCCCGGCCATGCAGATGGCGCTATCTGACGCGCCGGCCGGGGCCTGGTGCGTGGCCGCCGGCCAGGCCGGCTTCAGCGAGGACGTGGAGCGGGAGAAGACCGACCTCACCGCCCTGGCCGGCCGTCACGGCGGCCAGGCGATGGTGCTGGACGCCGAGGCGGCCCGGGCCTTCTGGACCGCCCTGGGCGACAGGCCGCTGACCGACGGGGCCCTGCGCCTGAAGGCCAGCTATCCCATCTCCGGGGCCGCGGCCTTTTTGCAGGCCGCCGACGCCCTGGGGGCCGGCGCGGCGGTGAGCGTTTCCATGGGCCTGGGCTCGGCCCTGGCGCACCTGCTGCCGGCGGCGGCTACGGAGCTGACCCAGGCGGCTAACGCCTTGCGGGCCAAGGCGGTGGCGCTGGGCGGGACGCTGGTGGTACAGGCCGGCGCGCCGGAGCTGAAGGACGCGGTGGGGGCCTGGGGCCCGGCCCGGCCGGACTGGGGCCTGATGATGCACATCAAGCGCGAGCTTGACCCCGATCTCCTGCTCAACCGCGGCCGCTTCCTGGGAGGGCTGTAATCATGAACATCGTGCAACTGAAGAAAATGCAGTACGACGAGGTGGCCAAGTGCACCCGGTGCGGCTTCTGCCTGCCCAACTGCCCCACCTACGCCGTCAAGCGCAGCGAGCGCTACACCGCCCGCGGCCGCAACGCCATCACCCGGGCGCTCATCGAGGGCCGCCTGGACCCCAGCGACGAGATGGCCACCTCGGTCTTCACCTGCCTGGGCTGCGGGGCCTGCACGGCCGCCTGCTTCCCGGCGGTCAAGACCAAGGGCGCGGTGATGGACGACCGCGCGCTGATGGTCACTGAGGGCCACCAGCCGGCCATCATGCACAAGCTGGTGGAGAGCCTGAACGAGTATCACAACATCACCGAGGACGACAACGAGGAGCGCGGCGACTGGAAGGAGCTGCTGAAGGACGTCCCCGAGGAGCACCTGGACAAGGAAACCGCCGAGGTGGCCTACTTCGTGGGCTGCGTGGCCAGCTTCTTCCCCATGGCCCAGAAGATCCCGGCCGGCTTCGCCGAGATCATGTACAAGGCCGGCCTGGACTTCACCGTGCTGGGCGGCGAGGAATGGTGTTGCGGCTTCCCGCTCATTGGCGCCGGCGAGCCGGAGCGGCTGGAGGAGATGAAGGTCCACAACCTGGAGAAGGTGCGCGCCACCGGGGCCAAGACCGTGGTCTTCGCCTGCCCCTCCTGCTACCACACCTGGAAGCACTTCTATAACGTGGAGGGCATCGAGCTGCTGCACGCCAGCCAGCTCATGGCCAAGCTCGTCACCGAGGGCAAGCTGGAACTGAAGCCGGTGAACCTGAAGGTGACCTACCACGACCCCTGCGACCTGGGCCGCAACTCCGGCGTCTACGACGAACCCCGCCAGGTCATCAACGCCATTCCCGGCCTGGAGTTCGTGGAGCTGCCCAACAACCGCAACCTGAGCGTCTGCTGCGGCGGCGGCGGCAACGTGGAGATGGTGGACCCGGAGCTAAGCCAGGCCATCGCCCAGATGAAGATCGAGGAGATCCAGTCCACCGGGGCCCAGGCCGTGGTCAGCTCGTGCCAACAGTGCCTGCGCACCATCGCCACCCGGGCCCGCCGCGCGGGCGCGGACGTCACGGTCATGGACCTGACCCAGTTGGTCAAGCAGTCCCTGGCCGGTTAGCAGCTAACCCCGCCCGCCGGAGACGATCCCCGGCGGGCGGGCGCGGAGAATACCATGATCGCGTCTTTTTCCGTCTATCCCCTGGGCCAGGGCACCAGCCTGGGCCGCTTTGTCAAAAAAGGCGTATCTGTGGTGGAGAACTCGGGCTATACCTATGAGGTCGGCGGCATGGCCACCACGGTGGAGGTGCCGGACCTGGACGCCCTGTTCGAGTTGGTCAAGAAGGTGCATGCCGCCCACGTGGCCGAGGGGGCCCAGCGGGTGGTGATCGACCTGAAGGTGGACGACCGCCGCGACAAGGCGGCCACCATCGCCTCCAAGAAAAAGTCGGTGATCGGAGGGTGAGCGAGGCGCTGGTGCGCAAAGGGTAAGACTCTTCACCGCCCCGGCAGGCGGCTGCCGGGGTGGGCCAATCGCCAGGCTGCGGGGTCGGAGGCGCGGGCCTGCGGAGCTGGGGAGGGGCCGGCATTCCGGCCATTGCAGTGCGGGGCCGGGCGGTTTTTGCCGGTAGCGCGGCCCGGACGGGCGGGGCCGGCCGGCCGGGATTAAAGGCCGGAAAGGCCTTGACCTGGCGGAAAGGTATGAATTATTAATAGTCAGACCAATTTCCAACCACAGGAGGGGACGCATGTTCGTGCTGTGGCCCAATGTGACCGTGATCATCTGCGGAGGCATCGTCCTGGCGACGCTCCTCTTCGTGATCTACGGCGCCGTCAAGGGGTTTGATAAGACTTTCCCCGACGACTAGACCCAAGCTATCAGGGCTAGCCAATCATCTTGCTTAATCATCTGGTGCGCGGTCTTGCCTCTAGCCCACGGAAGGAGAGGTTTCGAGACGGTTTCAGGAGGCGGGGAAACCCCTCATCCATTACCCATCCATTAAGCAAGGAGGATGTCATGAAGGGGAGGGCCAATAAGGAAACCAGCACCAGTAACCAGGAGACCAAAAGCTCGCGCCGCAGCTTCTTGAAGGCCGCGGCAGTGACGGGAGCCGCGGTGGGGCTCGGCTTCCCGGCAGTGATGCGCGCCAGCGCCGCCGAAAAGATCAATATCAAGATCCAGACCGCGTGGGACGCCGGCACCTTGGGCTTCACCAAGTTCAAGGAGTTCTGCGACATGGTCGGCGCCATGACCGAGGGCAAGGTGACCTTCGAGGGCTTCCCGGCCGGGGCCATCGTGGGCACCTTCGAGATGTTCGACGCGGTCAAGGCCGGCGTGTTCGACGCCATGCACTGCTTTGACGTCTACTGGCCGGGCAAGATCCCCGTGGCCACCTTCCTCTCCTCCTATCCCTTCGGCATGGACCGCCCCGACCAATGGGACACCTGGTACCGCGCCCTGGGCGGCATTGAAATCGCCCGCCAGGCCTATGGCGAGCAGAACATGTACTGGATCGGACCCATCCAGCACGACGACAACCTGATCCACTCCAAGGTGCCGATCCGCTCCTTCGAGGACTTCAAGGGCAAGAAGATCCGCTATCCCGGCGGCATCATCGCCGACATCTACCGCGCGGCCGGCGTGTCCACCGTGCTGCTGCCCGGCGGCGAGGTCTACCCGGCCCTGGAGAAGGGCGTCATCGACGGCGCCGACTACGTGGGCGCGGCCATCAACTACAACCTGGGCTTCGGCGAGATCGCCAAGTACATCATCATGGGCCCGCCCAGCACCCCCTGCCTGCATCAGCCGGTGGACTTGATGAGCGTGTCCGTCAACATGAACACCTGGAACAAGATCCCCAAGCACTTCCAGCTGTTGATCGAGGCCGCCGTCTACAAGCACTCCTACGACCAGTACACCTCCATCCAGGCCGCGGACATCATCGCCTTCGACAACTTCCAGAAGAAGCAGGGCGTCGAGGTCATCCGGCTCAAGGAAGAGGACATCGCCAAATTCCGCAGGTTCGCCCCCGAGATGTGGGTGAAGTGGGCCAAGAAGCACCCCCTGGCCATGAAGGCCTTCAAATCCCAGTTCGAGTTCATGAAGTCCGTTAAGGTGGGCTACGTCACCGACAAGGACATGGTGGACCAGAACGGCAAGAAGCTGGAGTTCTAGCCAAGCGCGCCGGCGGGCGGGGGCCGGGCCCCCGCCCGCCGAATAACCATGGGCGTCCTGGGGCTGAAGGTAATTCTCCTGCGCAGCAAGCAAGTTACGCAGACCGACCGGCATCGGCAGGGGGAGAGGTGTCAGATGTTCCCAAGCAATTTCATGACGGCGGTGGACAAGACCAACATTTTCCTGGGCAAGGTCAACGTGGGGGTGATCATCCTGGCCGTGGTCGTCATCACCTTCGAGGTGCTGGCGCGCTACGTCTTCGGCATGCCAACCAACTGGGGCCACGAGCTGATGACGGACTGCTTCGCCATCTCCTACGTCCTGGCCGGCGGCTACGCCCACTATCACCGGGCCCACGTGCGCGTGGACGTGCTCTATTCGCAATGCCAACCGCGCACCAAGGCGATCCTGGACAGCGTATCCAGCGTTTTCTTTTTCCTGTTCACCGGCGTGCTCCTCTATACCAGTTGGACCTTCTATTGGAGCTCCCAGACCATGATGGGCGGCGGCACCTTCCTGGGGGCCGAAATCCCCGGCGAACTTTCCCTGACCGACTGGGCCCCGCCCCTGTATCCCATCAAGCTCATGATGCCCCTGGGGGCCCTCATGCTGCTGCTGCAGGGCATCGTCTGGCTCATCCGGGACCTGAAGATGGCCTTCACCGGCGAGGAGTGGGCGAAATGAGCATCGAACTGATCACCATCCTGATGTTCGGGTCGCTGCTGGGCCTTCTGGCCCTGGGCCTGCCCGTGGCCTTCGCCTGCGGTTCGGTGGGCGTCATCTTCACCGCCATGCTGCAAGGGCCCTCGGCGGTGAACCTGGTCTCCACCCGCATCTTCGGCCTGATGACCAACTACCTGCTGGCCTCCATCCCCCTGTTCATCCTGATGGCCTCCATCCTGGAGCGCTCCGGGGTCATCGAGGACATCTACGAGACGGTCTACCAGTGGCTGGGCGCCTTGAAGGGCGGCGTGGC
This sequence comes from Pseudomonadota bacterium, assembly GCA_043805555.1. Lineage (GTDB taxonomy): Bacteria > Desulfobacterota > Desulfarculia > Desulfarculales > Desulfarculaceae > JACRDC01. The sequence continues at coordinate 15,636 of JAZDHW010000012.1, read as the reverse complement.
CACGGCCACCATCGCCGCCTGCACCCTGATGGCCGCCATGTGCGGCGTCATCGGGGCCAGCGAGGTGACCATGGGCGTCATCGCCTTCCCCCAGATGCTCAAACGCGGCTACGATAAGTACATCGCGGCCGGCTCCATCCTGGCGGGCGGCACCCTGGGCATCCTCATCCCGCCCAGCGTCATGCTCATCGTCTACGGCATGGTGGACAACTCCTCCATCGGCCGGCTCTACGCCGGTTCCTTCCTGCCCGGTTTCATGCTGGCCGCCTTTTACGTGATTTACGTCTCCATCCGCTGCTACATCAACCCGGCCCTGGGCCCGGCGGTGCCGCCCGAGGAGCGCATGCCGCTGGCCGGCCGCGTCAAGCTCCTGGGCCGGCTTTCCGGCCCCGGCATCCTGATCTTCCTGGTGCTGGGCACCATCTTCACCGGCATCGCCGCTCCCACCGAGGCGGCGGGCGTGGGCGCGGCCGGCGCGGCGCTTTTGGCCTCGGCCCAGCGCCGCCTCACCTGGCGCGGCGCGGTGCAGGCCACCGAGAGCACCATCAAGGCCACGGCCATGGTCATGTGGACCATGTTCGGGGCCAACATCTTCGTGGGGCTCTACGTGATGGTCGGCGGCGGCCGGTTCGTGGAGGACCTGCTGATGGGCTCGGGCCTGGGGCCCTGGACCATCATCATCATCATCAACCTGATCCTGGTCTTCCTGGGGTTCTTCATCGACTGGGTGGGCATCATCATGCTGTGCGTGCCCATCTTCGGCACCGTCATCCGCAAGCTGGGCTTCGACCCCATCTGGTTCGGCGTGCTGTTCACGGTCAACATGCAGATCAGCTTCCTGTCGCCGCCCTTCGGCTACGCGCTGTTCTACCTCAAGGGAGTGGCGCCGCCGGAGATTGACACCTTCACCATCTGGAAGGCGGCGGTGCCCTTCATGGGCCTGCAGGTGCTGGGGCTCATCTGCTGCATGGTCTGGCCTGGGATCATCCTCTGGCTGCCCAGTCTGTTTTACTAGACCACCGATCCCGGCGTTAACCGCCGCGCGCGCCGCCCACCCCGGCGGCGCGCGCGGCGCCAAGGACGAGCGGCAAGCCCCATGGCCAGCGCACAGAAGATCGGCCGCCTCGGCGTGACCTACCAGGCCTCCCGGGCCTTGGTCTGGACCTTCTACGGCCTGCTGGCCGTGTGGACCATCATCTGCTCGGTGCTTTTCGGGTTGCGCGGGATCGAGTTCAGCTGGTCCAACGCCGGCCAGTGGGGCATGATCATCTTTGTGGTGGGTTACACCTGGTACTTCTCGCTGGGCATCTTTTTCCGCGCCCACCTGGACCCCGAGGGCAAGCTGCACCTGGTCAGCCAGCGCCGCACCATCGTGGTGGAGGCCGACCAGATACCGCTGGTGGAGGGGCCGCACCTGCCCTGGGGTTTCGTGCGTTTCCGCCTGGTGCGGGAAAAGGGCTATCTGTTCAGCCGGGCCGGCGACCAGGACCTGAGCCGGCTCTTGCATGCCATCAAGCAACTCAATCCTGGGGTCAAGTTCAAGAACATCGGCGTGCGCACCTGAGGGCCGGGCCGGCCCCGGCCACCCGCCGAGCAAGCAAGCGAAACTCACCACCCGCGACGGGGAGCGAGCAAATGGGCATCGTGACGGTTTCCAGAGAGGTGGGCAGCCTGGGCGACGAGATCGCCGAGGGCGCGGCCAAGGAGCTGGGCTACAAGCTGGCCGACCGCGACTACATCCACAACCTGGTCAAGGAATGCGACCTGGAGTTCAGCCAGGCCTGCTCGGCCTATGAGTCCGAGGTGAGGCCGCGCGGCTTCATGGAGCGGATGTTCTTCAGCAACCCCGCCTACCACGCCCGCTTCTCCTCGCTCAACTACGAGCTGGCCGGCGAGGACAACGTGGTCATCGTGGGCCGCGGGGCCCAGGTGCCCCTGTCGGCGGTGCCCGGCGTGCTGCGGGTGCGGGTGGTGGCCCCCATGGAGGCGCGGGTGGAGCGCATGGCCCAGCGCATGGGCGTGCCCATCAACGAGGCCCACGACTACGTGGTGCGCTACGGCCGCGAGCGCCGCTCGCTGATGGAATCCATCTACGGCAAGGAGCTGGGCGACATCTACGGCTTCGAGTGCTTCGACCTGGTCGTGAACACCGCCCAGTTCAACGCCGCCGAGGGCGTCAAGGTGGTGGCCGCCGCCTCCCGCGAGCTGGAGCAGCGCGGCGACCCGGCCCAACGCAAGGCCCTGCTCAAGGACCTGGCCTTGGCCAAGCGGATGGAGAGCCTGATCAAGAAGCGGGTCAACGCGGTGGTGCCCAAGGACATCACGGTGGAGGTGGTCGCGCCGGGCAAGATCAAGCTGACCGGCCTGGTCTCGGCCAAGCGCAACAAGGAGCTGGCCGAGCAGATCGCCCGCCAGGACCCCGCGGTCCAGGACGTGGTCAACGAGCTGAAGACCGCCAGCCTCAGCTTCTAGCCGCCAGATAGCGCCGCCGGCCGGGCCGCCGCACCCGCGGGCCCGGCCGGGGCTTTTTACCGTCCCCCGCCCAGGCCTTGCGTCGCCCGTGGCCGACGCGTAGAGTAGGCCAAAAACTCGCGCCCAGGTCCGGGCCCCATACGCCCCGCCGGACGCGAGCGGCAATCCTCCGCCGGCCGAGGAAACAGCATGGCCCCCGCGCAGAGCAAAAACGACCGTCCCGCCCCCGCCAAGGCCCGCCCCCGGAAAAAGGCCAGTCTCATGAGCCGCTACGTGGTGCCGGCCCTGGAGCGGGTGGATTTTGTGGATCTCCTGCGGCGCATCGCCGAATCCAAGCCGGGCCGGCCCTGGCTGGATTACTTCAGCCAACCCGGCGCCTTGGAGGCCCCGGACCAGGAGCGCTACCTAGAGCGGGCGGTGGAGTTGACCCTGGCCGAGTTCGCCCAACGCGGCGAGGCGGTGGACCCGGCCCAGGTGCTGGGCTTTGCCGGCGACATCTCCACCCAGTACACCCCGGCCATCCACAAGAACGCCGCCGCCACCATCTGCGTGCTGATGACGCACCTTTTCGACCAGGCCGACCCCCAGGATCCCTTCGTCTCCCCGGACCGGCGCGAGCTGGCCCACATCGACGAGCTGAAGGCCCACCGCAGCCAGGGCCTGGGCGTGGTCTACCTGGTCAACCACTCCACCCACGTGGACGAGTTCATCGCCGACGTGGTCTTCAACTACAACGGCCTGGGCCTGCCGCTGTTTGCCGCCGGCACCAACATGATGGCCATCAAGAGCCTGGCCAGGGTGCTGATCTGCGGCTCCTACACCGTGCAGCGCCGGGGCGCGGGCAAGGCCTACCTGGCCACGCTCTACAACTACTGCCGCGCCATGAGCGACTGCGGCGGCCAGCAGAGCATCTTCCTGGAGGCCTGGCACGGCGGCGCGCGCTCGCGCGATGGCAGCCTGCGCTATCCCCGCCGCCTGGTCACCCTGCGCGGGGCCATCGACGTGGCCGGCGAGCTGGTGGTGCAGCCGGTGGCCATCAGCTATGCCTCCGTGCCCGAGGACCTGGCCCTGGCCGCCCGGGGCAGCGCCCTGTGCTGGGTCAACGGCATGGGCCTGCTGCGCAGCCTGGGCCAGGAGATCCTGCACCCCAAGAGCGGGCTGTGGCGGGCGGCCAAGGGGCTCTACGGCCGCGCCTACTGCACCCTGACCAAGCCGCGGCTGATCAGCGAGCTGAAGGAGATGCACGCCCGCGACGTGGGCGGCCTGGCCTTCGACGAGTTCGTGGCGCTGACGGCCATCAAGGACATCGCCCAGGCCAAGAAGATCATGGCCAGCCAACTGGTGGCCGGGGCCATCTGGCGCCAGCGCCGGGGCCGCGCGGCCACGGCCGCGGACGGCGGCGGGGCGGAGGCCTTTGCGGATGCGGCCAAAACAGCCAAGCCGGCCGCGCCAGCCAGGCCGGCCAAGGTGGACCTGGCCCAGGCCCTGGAGCGCGAGATCGAGCGGGTGCGCGAATACCACCAGAGCGCCTTTGGGGTGGAGCCCGACCTGGAGGACCTGGTCACCGCCAAGCCCGCGGCGGCGGTGCTGGCCGACGGGCTGGCCACCCTGCGCCGGCGCAGGGTGATCGCCCGCCGCGGCAAGGACGCGGCCGGCCTGCCGGTGGTGAAGAACCCGCGCGGCCTGGCCTTCTACGCCACCCACGGCGACCGCCGCCTGTATTCGCCCCAGGCCAAGGAGAACATCGTGGTGGTGGGCGGCGGCGACTGGGGCTGCGCCCTGGCCCACCTGGTGGGCGCGCGCATCCTGGAGGAGCGGCGCTACCAGAACCACAGCATCACCCTCTACGACCCCCGGCCCGAGGTGGCCACCGAGCTGGGGCTGAACCGCAGCCTGCCCGGCCAGTTCGAGAACGAGCGCCTGCCCAAGAACGTCTTCGTCACCAACGACGCGGTCAGCGCCTTCAAGAAAGCCAGCGAGGTCATCCTGGCCACCCCGCCGGAGACCTTCGCGGCGGTGGTGGACACCCTGCTCAAGGAGGCCGAGCAGCCCATCCGGATGGTGGTGGCCACCACGGCCTTCGAGCCCGCCCGCCGCGCGCCCACCTGGGCGGTGGCGGCCGAGGCCGCCGCCCGTCTGGGCCGGCGCGACGTGGAGGTCTATGCCTATTGCGGGCCGGTGAGCGACGCGGACCTGATCCACCTGCAACCGGCCCTGGGCGTGCTGGCCGGGCCGGAGCCGGGGCTCATGGCCCTGGCCGACCTGTTCCGCTGGCAGGCGGTGGAGGTAGACCCCTGCCCGGACCCGGTGGGGGCCCAGGTGGCCACGATCATGGCCCAGGTCTACGCCCTGTGGGGCGGCTATCTGCTGCGCACCGGCCAGATCCGCGGCGCGGCCGCGGTCGGGCGCTACATGGTCAAGGCCGGGGCCGAGGCCATGGCCCTGGCCGTGGCCCTGGGCGGCCGGGCCGAGACCTTCAGCGCGGCCGCGCCGGCCTGGACGGTTAGCTTCACCGCCGCCGGGCTCTCCGGCCCGGTGCTGGAGTTCGGCAAGCGCCTGGGCAAGGAGGCCAAGCGGGCCAAGGACCTGCCGGCCCAGGCGGCCAAACTCTACCAGGAGGGCATGGACGAGGGCAGCCGCATGCGGGCCTATCAGGAGCTGGACCTGGCCCACCGCGCCGCAGAGGGCCTGGGGCTCAGCCTGCCCATCCTGGCCGAGGCCCACGCCGCCCTTTGGGGGGACTAACACCAAGGTTGTGCGCCCTAACGGTTGACTACGTTTCCGGCTGATCTGGCCAATAGCCGTCATTGCGACGCGGCAATCTTCCATTGTCATCTTCAATAAAAGAGACAACGGAAGATTGCTTCGCTACGCTCGCAATGACGGCTATTGTTTTTATTTGATCAGGAACGAAGCGGGCGGGGTTTACCCCCGCCCGTCTTATGGCATGGCGCGCGGGCCGGCTTAGAGCGGCAGCTCCACCAGGCGCGAGGGCAGGGGGCAGACCAGGGTGGGCGGCCCCTCCGGGTTGACGATGACCGTGTTCTCCAGGCCCACCGGCCCGGCGTCCAGCACGATCTTCAGCTCCAGGGCGTAGACCTCGTGGGCCTGCACCCGGGCGGGCGATCCCTTGAGCAGATACGGCGGCGCGCCCAGCTCCAGGCCCAGGCCGTGGCCCACGAACTTGATGCGCTGCTCGGGCCGGCCCAGGAAGGCGTGGCCCATGCCGTGCTCCCCGGCCACCTTCACCGCCAGGTCGAACAGCTCCCCGCTCACCGCGCCGGGCCTGAGCCCGTCCAGCAGCGCCGCCTCCACCGCCTCCAGGGCGGCGTGGGCCCGGCGGATTTCATCCGGGGCCTCGCCCAGGCAGTAGGTGCGGGTCTGGTCGGTCTGGTAGCCCTCCAGGCAGACGCCGAAGTCCACCAAAATGGGCTCGTGGGGTTTGAGCGCCTTGAAGCTCGCGCCCTGGGGAAAGGCCGGCGCAAACCCGATGCCGCCAAAGGGCGCGTCGATGGCGCTGGGCATGGAGCCCTCGGGCCCGGAGACCAGGTGCCAGGAGTAGGTCTCCATGTAGGCCCCGCGCGTGCGCAGCAGATCCATGTGCCCCCGCCGCACCGCCAGGGCCAGCATGTCCGCCGCCACCGCCGCCTCGGTCACGCCGGGCCGGATCCACTGGGGCAGGCGGCGATAGACCTCGGCGGCCAGGGCCCCGCAGCGGATGACCGCCTCGCGCTCAAAGGCGTCCTTGATCCCCTTGACCGCCAGCACGGCCTTGGTCAAATCCACCAGCTCCAGGCCGGGCAGGCGGCCCTGCCAGCCCAGGTATTCGCGGGCGCTCATCAAATCCAGGCACAGGCCCACCCGCCCGCCGGCGGGCACGGCGGCGGCCACGGCCCGGGCCACCTCGCTGAGGCCCGTGATGGGCGCGACCGGCAGGCTGCTCTCGGCCGCGGCCCGGCCGGGGTGGCGGCGGGCGTAAAAGACCGCCTCGCCCCTGGCGCTGATCAGCACCGCGCCCTGCTGCATGCTGCCGCAGGCGTAAAACACGTCCGTGGCCGCGGTGAGCAAGAGCGCCGCCGCCTCGGCCTGGCGGCAGGCCGAGGCCAGGTTGGCCACCCGCGCGGCGATGAACGGGGCCGGCACCAGGCGGTATTCCGGGGGGAAGGCGAAGCTCATGCCCCGCCTCCCATGAGCTCCGGAGCCAGATCGAGCCAGGCCCGCGCCAGGGCCAGGGTGGCGGTGAGGTCGCGCAGGTCCAGCAGCGACACCGGGCTGTGGATGTAGCGGGTGGGCACCGAGACGATGGCCGTGGGCACCCCGGCGCGGCTAATGTGGATGGCCCCGGCGTCGGTGCCGCCATAGGGCGGCAGCTTGCGCTGCCAGGCCACGCCGGCATTCTGCCCGGCCCGCTCCAGGGACTCCACCAGCCGCCAGGGCACCACGATGCGCCCGTCGGCCACGGTGATGGCCGGGCCCCGGCCCAGGAGGCTGGGGTGGCGGGCCGGCTCCACGCCCGGCGTGTCGCCCACGGTGGATTCCACGCACAGGGCCAGGTCCGGGGCCACGCCAAAGGCGGCCGTGGCCGCGCCGCGCAGGCCGACCTCCTCGGCCACGGAGAAATTGCAGCACAAGCCAAAGGGCGGCGGGGACGCGGCCAGCTCCAGGAAGAGCTTCACCAGCACCGCGCAGCCGGCGCGGTCGTCCAGGTTGCGGGCATAGAAGCCGTGCTCGCCCAGGCGGCCGCAGCCGGCGTCGATGACCCCGGGCGTGCCGACCTCCACCCCGGCCGCAGCCACGGCGGCGGCGCTCATCAGCCCGGTGTCCAGGTAGATGCGCTCCCAGGGCAGGGTCTTGTCCGCCTCGCCGGGCTTCTCCACGTGGGGCGGGGTCAGCCCCACCAGGGCCGGCACCCGGCGGCCGGGGCGCGGTTGCAATATGACCCGGCTGCCGGGCATCAGGCGCTGGTCCAGGCCGCCCAGGCCGGCCACCCGGAGCGCGCCGTTGTCCTCCACCCGCTGCACGATGAAACCCACCTCGTCCAGGTGGGCGTCCAGCATCACGCGGCGCCCGGCCTCGGGGTTGAGCCAGAGTTGCAGGTTGCCCAGGGGGTCGACACGCGCCAGATGGGGGGCTTGGCCGACCAGGTCGAGGACCGCCTGGCGGGCCTCGTCCTCGCGCCCCGGCGGGGCCACCGGCTGCACCAGGGTTTCCAAGATGGCGAGCAGATCCATGGTCTCTCTCAGTGCCGGGTGGCCTCGCCGTGGGGCTTGCCGGCGAAATAGGCCCGCAGGTAGTAGAAGGCCCGCGGCGCGCTCTCGCAGTCCACCGGCCGGGCCTGCACCCGCCCCTGGTGGGCCAGCATCTCGTAGAGGTCGTTGACGATGGTGGCGAAAAGCACCAGGTCGGACTGCGATTGCAGGTAGGAGGCCATCAGATCCAAGAAATCGCCGCCCAGCTTGAAATGCTGGACGGCCTGCCACAGGTGCAGCTCGTCGTCGCTGCCCATGTAGGCCAGGTGGGGGCAGCGGGCCAGCTCCTTGACCTTCTGGCCCAGACGCAGGCGGTTGACCTTCCGGCAGAAGGGGCAGGCGGCGCTGATGACGTGGCCGGCCTTTGCGTTGGGCGGGGCGTGCAGGGCCAGCTCAGAGGCGTCCATGGTCAGGCCGGGCGCCAGCCGGCCCAACAGCTCCAGGTCGGGCTCGGCCCCGGTCACCGCGCCCACCCAGGCGCTCCAGGCCGCCACCATCACCGCCGGCCGCAGCTCCTCCGGCGCGAAATCCAGGCCGCCGCCCAGGGCCATCCAGAGCCGCAGTTGCAGGTCACTCACCAGGCTTTCGGCCGGGGCGGCCGCCAGGGCCTGGCGGGCCAGGTCCATGACGCGCGGGTCGGTCTGGTCCGGGTCCTGGCCGGCGGCGCTGAGCCCCCGCCGGCGCACGGTCTCCAGCTCCTCGGCCATGGACTCGCGCAGGCCCTGGCCGCCGTCCAGGGCCGCGGCGATGAAGTCCTCCATCACCTCGTACTGGTCGGGGTCCACCCGGTCCTCTTGCACCGCGGGCAGCGACCACAGCACGCGGTGGAACAGATAGGGGCGGTCGTCCTTGAGGCTGGCCAGGGCGTGGGCCAGCACCGGCACCGGGTCGGGCGCGGCCCAGAGCCAGGCCAGGGGGGCGCGCCCCTCGGCCAGCTCGGGGTAGACCGTCTCGGCCACGATGGCCGCGCGCACAAAGAGGTCGAAGGCCTCGCCGTCCTCCAGGTCCATCAGGGCCGGCTCGCCCAGGCAGAAGGCCAGCCAGTCGTTGAAGTGCAGGGGCGAGAAGAACGCCCCGTCCAGGACTCCTTCCACCAGGGCCAGGCGGGATTCCAGGCTTTCGGCGCACATGGCTAAAATCCGTGATGGTGGTTGGGGTCCTTGAGGAAGACCTGGTGGTATTCCTCCTCGCTCAGGTGCTGGCGCAGCAGGTGGCTGATGAGCTCGAAGACCTGGTCCAGCTCCCCGGGCTGCATGCGCGGCAGGAGCCGGGCCATGAGGTCGTCGTCGCTGAATTTTTGCAGGTAGACCTGCACCGTGGCCTCGTCGGTGGGCCGGTCCAGGCCATAACCCACCATGCCGGTGTAGGCTTCCACGAACTCGTGCTTGTGCTGGGGCATGCAGTAGCCTCCCGTGGGGAAAAGGGGGCCGCGCGCCGGATGGCGCGCCGGTGCAAGACGCCGGCAGGGGCGGGCTCAGTATAGCCCCGGCCGGGATGGGGGTCAACGCGCGGGCCGGCGGCCGCGGCGGGCGTGGCGGCCCGGTCAGTCGGCCAAGGCGCGGATGACCCGGGCCGGGTTGCCGCCCACCAGGGTGCGCGGGGGCACGTCCTTGGTGACCACCGCGCCTGCCGCCACCACCGCGCCCTCGCCCACGGTCACCCCGCCGATGGTCGTGGCGCCGGCCGCGATCCAGACGTTCTTTTCGATCACGATGGGCCGGGCCACCACGCCTGCGCGGCGTTGGGCGGGCGCGAGGGGATGGCCGGAGGTGATGAGGCTCACGTTGGGCCCGATCAGTGCGTCGTCGCCGATGTCCAGCCCGCCCAGGTCATAGAAGGTGCAGTTCTGGTTGATGAAAACGTTGCGCCCGACCCGGATTTCCGCCCCGCTGGTCGTATAGAACGGCGGGATCAGCAAAAAGCCGTCGTCCACCGGCTGCCCGGTGAGTTCGCTGAACAAGGCCCGGACGGCTTCCGCGTCGGCGAAGGTCAGGCGGTTGAGCCGGGCGGTGATGGCCATGGCCCGCTTGACGCCGGCCAGCATGGCCGCCGATTCCGGCGTGCCCCTGGCGATCAGCCTGCTGCGCTCGTCAGCGGCCATGCGCTATTCCGGGGCCGGCGCGGCGCGGCGGCTCTTGCGGGCCAGCCACAGGGTGAGCCCCACCGCCAGCGCCACCCGCGGGGCCAGCATCCAGAAGGCGCTGCCGCCCAGAAGCATGAAGATGGCCGTGTCCTCCACCACCGCGTGGCAGGTGACCAGGAACACGGCCAGGGCCAGGCATTCACCCTTGGGCAGGCCCTCTTGGCGGCTGACGCTGACCAGGATGCCCGCGCCATACAAGAGGCCCAGGAAGATGCCGGCCAAGAGCGGCACCAGCGCGCCGGGACTGAGGCCCATGCGCCGGAGCACCGGCCCCACCCCGCGCCAGGGCCGCTCGAACACGCCGTAGGCCTTGGCCAGCTCGTAGCCCAGCATCAGGGGGATCACCACCAGGGCGATCTCCAGGCAGAGGATGAGGCCATCGATGAGCGCCCGGCACAGGGCGAAGAAGACGTTCATTCCCCACCCTCACATGATGATCAGCTTGAGCACCCAGCCGGCGGCCAGGCCCAGGCCCAGGCGCAGCAGGGTGAGGCGGTGATGGCGGGGGGTGAGCTGGCGCACCACGGCGGCCTCCACCACCAGGCTGTGGGCGATGCCCAGGATGAGCCCCAGCACCGAGACCTGCTGCCAGGTGAGCCCCAGGGGCGCGGCCACGGCCGTGGCCGCGTAGAGGTTGACCAGCATGCCGGCGGTGAGCACCGCCGCGGCCTCGCCGGGCAGGCCCCAGACGCCCATGAACGGGGCCAGGAAGCCGGCCAGCCAGGCCAAGGCCCCGCTTTGCTTGAGCACTTCGGTCAGCAGATACAGGGGCAGGATGGTCTTGAACAAAAACCACAGGAAGGCCAGCGACCGCTGGCGGGTGTTGGCCAGGGCCGCGCGCCAGGGCGCGGGCCGCCCCTGGCCGGAATTTTGGCTGGTTGGCTCGGACATGGGGCAAGGTTACGGCCGGGACCGGGGCCGGTCAAGGGCCCCCGGTCGCGGCCGGGTCGGTGGCGGTCAGGCCAGGTTGCAGTGCTCCGGACCGCGCACCGAGACCACGGTGCAGGGGGCGCGGCGGAAGACCTTTTCGGCCGTGGAGCCGAACAGGGTGCCCACCAGGTTGGTGCGGCCCTTGGTGCCCATCACCAGCAGGCCGATGCCTTCATCGCGGCAGGCCTTGATGATCTCGTCGTAGGGCAGGCCCACCCGGAAGACCAGCGTGGTGGGCACGCCCACGGCCAGGGGGATGTATTTCTGCTCGAATTCGGCCCGGCGGTCGGCCACCACGGTGTCGATGTACTTGTCGCGGCTGACCGCGTAGCCTTCGGCCGCCAGTTGGTCCAGGGCGTCCAGGCCGCGGGAGTTGACCACGTTCAAGAGCACCAGCTCGGCCCCCAGGCCCTTGGCCAGGCTCAGGGCGTGGGTGAAGGTGGCCTCGGCATAGGCCGAGAGATCCAGGCAGGCCATCACGCGCTTGATCGCTACGGAGCAGGATTCCATGACTATCTCCCACCGGATGAAAGGCAATTTAGGCTGGCTATGCGGCCCATGATAAACCGGAATGGCCGGCCGGGGAAGGGCTAAGAGTTACGCAGGGAAAGGGCGGCGGCCAGGGCCGCGCGGCCCGCGGTCAGGGCCATGTTCGCCGGGCCGCCCGGCCTGAGCCAACGCCAGAAGCGCGCCTCCCACTCGTCGCAAGCGCCATAGTCCGGCCGGCCGTGGGCCAGGGGCGAGGCCGGGCCCAGCGCCCGGCCCAGGCGCGCGACCAACTCCGCCACCTCCGCCGCCAGGTCCGGCCGCAGCAGCGCCTCCGGCCCTTGCGCCAGGGCCAGGCGGCCCACCAGCCAGCCCCAGGCCACCGGCAGGGCCTCGGGGCCAGCCTCGGGCCCGGCCAGCCAGGGCAAGGCGGCGATCCCCTCCCGCGTGAGGCCCAGGCCCAACCCGGCCGCGGCCGCCTCCGGGCCATGGGCCAAGAGCCGCCGCACCGGGTTGGCGCTGCGGCTGCCGTACGCGAAGGCGTCCAGGCCCGCGCAGAGGTCCAGCAGCCGCTCCTGGTCGGTCCGCGCCAGGCGGGCGAAGGCCCGGGCCTCGGGGCAGGATTCGCGGGCGCACTTGGGCTGGTAGCCGGTGGCGTGGCGCAGGTCCCGGCCGGCGTTGCGGGCCGGGTGGTAGAGGCAGCCGACCGCGCGGCCGGCGGCGTCCAGGAAGCCCAGGCCGGGACAGAAGAAGCCCAGGATGGGGCGCTGGGGCAGTTCGCCGCGCAGGAAGGCGGCGCGGTTGTCGCTGAAAAACCTGCGCCAGGAGGAGCGGTCGGCCAGGTGGTCGTAGCCGGCCGGCCGGATGGGCGGGCAGCAGGCGAAGCAGCTCAGCCCCCGGCCGGGGGAGCAGAGCTGCAGGCTGGTGGATGGTGACGGCACCGAACCGATTTGCTACCTTATCCTTCAAGGAAAGAGACTTGAAGGATGAAACAGATCGAGTTGACCGAATTGAAGGGCGGCCTGCCCCGGCCCAGCCGGCCCGTCACGTTGCGGGAAATGCAGGCGGCCATCCGCACTCGCGCCGTTCAAAAGGCCAGGCCTGAGCGCGCGCCAAGCGAGCCGGACCACAAAGCTCCCGTGAAAGCCGAATGCGGGCGGGGATAAACCCCGCCCCTACAAAAACCAAAGCCAGAAATCGATTTTTCTTCGCAAGGGCGGGTTTTATCCCCGCCCTTACTGCCTAGCGCCTGAAGTCCGGCACGTACTCGTCGCCGGCCGAGGCCAGGCCCTGGGCGTAGCCGTGCTCGATGCCCGCCTCCTCCATGGCCGCCTCGGCCGCGGCGTACTCGGCCCGGTTGAGGCCGCGCGTGAGCTCCGGAATCTCGGCCGCCCGGTGCAGGGGCGTGTACTGGCTCATCAGGCTGAGCCAGACCCCGCGCCCGCCCAGGCGCACCAGGTCGCGCAGCACCTCGCCGGTGCCGGAGAGATTGTGGGGCAGCACCAGGTGGCGCACCAGCACCCCTTGGGTCGCCACGCCGTCGCCGTCCAACTTGATGTCGCCCTTCTGCGCGAACATCTCCCTGAGAGCGGCGCGGCAGTGCTCCACGTAGTTGGGCGCGTCACTGAGCCGCGCGGCCACGGCGTTGTCGGCGTACTTGTAGTCGGGCAGGTAGATCTCCACCAGGCCGGCCAGGCGGCGGATGGTGGCGGCGCGCTCAAAGCCGCTGGTGTTGTAGACCACCGGCAGGATGCAGCCGGCCTCGCGGGCGATGGCCAGGGCCTCCAGGATCACCACCAGGTGCGGGGTGGGGGTGACCAGGTTGAGGTTGTGCGCCCCGCCCAGTTGCAGCTTGATAAAGACCAGGGCCAGCTCCTCGGCGTTAAGCTCATCGCCCCAGCCGGTCTGGCTGATGGTCCAGTTCTGGCAGAAGCGACAGCCCAGGGTGCAGCCGGCGAAAAACACCGTGCCCGAGCCGCGCTGGCCGCTGATGGCCGGCTCCTCGCCGTGGTGGAGCTGGGCGATGTTCACCGGCGCGCGCTGGGCCGGGGCGCGGCAATAGCCGGTCTCGCCGGCCAGGCGGTCCACCCGGCAGGCGCGCGGGCAGAGCACGCAGGCCTTGAGCCAGCGCCGCAGATGCGCGGCGGCGGCGCGGTAGGCGGCCGGGGGCGGGAAGCTGAGGGCGGCCATGGCGCTAATAGCTGGGGCCGGGGCCGGGGGCCGGGGCCGAGGCGCTGCCGAAGAGCACCCCCAGGGCCAGGCCGCCGGCAAAGCTGAGCATGAGGATGGTGCCCAGCAGCATCAGGGCGGTGACCACCACCGCCACCCAGGGCACCCAGCGGTGCACTCCGCCGGCCGCGGCCAGGCGCTCGGCAAGGAGCTCCGGCGGGGTGGCGGCCTTGATGGCCCGGATCTGCTTGCCTGCCTCCACGTAATAGATGTAGTAGGCGGTCAGGCCGGCGGCGATGTGCACCCCCCAGCGCAGCCAGGGGATGAAGGAGCCCACCAGACCCAAGCCGAACCACAGGTAGAGCTTGCGGTAAAGGAACCACCAGGCGGTGGCGAAAAAGCCCGGCCAGTGCCAGGTGGCGGCAAAGGCGTCCTGCCCGCCGGCCGAGAAGCGGGCGAAGCGCGCCAGGTAGAGCTCGGCCTTGGGCCCCAGGAACGCGCGCCATTCAGCCTCACTGATGGCCGGCGCAGCCGGGTCCGGCCCGACGCCGGGCGGCGGGGGCGGCGGGGGGGGCGGGGTCTGGCCGGTCTGGCCGGCGGGGCCGCAGTCCGGGCAGCCGGCCGCGCCGGGGGGCAGCTCGCGTTGACAGCGGGGGCACTGCATGGCTCGCGCGATTCTCCGCCGGGGTTAGTCGATGACGAAATGCAGCCGCCGGCCCAGGGAGCGCACTCCCTCGGGCAGGGTGCGGCCGGTGTAGTCCTGCAACAGGCGGTAGAAATGGTTCTGGGGGGCCCAGAGGTCCAGATCCAGGCCCAGGGCCTGGCCCAGGTCCAGGAGCTGCTCGGCCCGCGCCAGGCAGGCGGGGTCGTCGGGGTTCACGGCCAGGCAACTCAGGTCGGTGGTGAGCATGCCCTCCAGTTGGCGGCGCAGGCCGTGGCGGTTCAGGTCCAGGCCCAGGGCCCGGGCCTGCATCACCAGCTCGCCCAGGCTCTCGGGCAGCGGCCCCTGGCCCATCTCGCCCAGCAGGGTGGTCAGGTCGTCGGCCAGGATGGCGGCGGCCAGGGCGGTGAAGACCGGCGGCAGGGGCACGTTGATCTCGCGCAAAAAGAGCATGGTCTGGCGGTGGGACTCGTACAGGCCCCGGGCCGATTCGCGGTAGTCGGCCAGGGAGCGGGTCAGGAGATCCTGGGCCAGTTGGCGGCGGCCCTCCAGGAACAGGTCGGCCATGGTGAAGGAGCGCCCCTCCAGCCGGCGCAAGAAGATGTCCCACAGCCCCTGCTGCTCTTGCAGGCGCAGGGGTTGCTCCACCTCCGACTCCACCGCCTTGAGTGCGCTGCCCTGGCCGTCGGGCCCCACCAGGGCCCGGAACTCGTGGCCGCCGGCGTAGAGCGCGGCGTAGATCAGCTCGTGAGGCTCCTCCAGGCGCTGGTGGCTGACCTTCAGGTTGCCCCAGGCCAGGTGCAGGCCCAATTCGTGGCGGTGGCGGTAGCCCTCGGTGACCAGGCGGTAGCAGTAGACCCGCTCGGCCGGCGGCTGCTCGTCCATCACCCCGCCGATGACCGCGTGGGCCACCACCCGCTCCAGGCCCACCCGGCTGGGGGCCACCTCGCGCTGCCAGATCAGGGCCCCGTTGCCCTCGCGCGGCAGGTTGGACTGGGCCTTGGCCAGCTCGTCCACCAGGTCCCGCTCCCAGCCGCCGCCGTCCAGCTCCTCGGCCAGTTGCACGGCCCGGGCCGCGAAACGCATATTCTGCACCGGCTCGATGCCGCTGATGTCGTCGAAGAACCAGCCGCAGGAGGTGAACATGTACATGCCCCAGTGCTGGCTCTCCAGGAGCTTGAAGACCTGGGCCCGCTCCAGGTCGCTCAGCGCGCGGGCCTGGTGGCGGGCCAGGAACCCCGCGCGCACGGCGTCCTCGGGCTCGCCCAAAAGCTCCACGTAGTCGTCGCGGGCGTCCCAGGGGTCCTTGAGGAGCTTGCCGCCCTGCTCCTCGAAAAGCCTCTGCAGCCGGTCGCGCAGGCGATCCAGGCCCACGCGCAGCGGCTTGCGCCAGGCCTGGCTCCAGCCCCGGTTGGGGTCGATGGCGCAGCCGCAGTCGCCGCGCCAGCGCTCCACCCCGTGGGCGCAGGACCAGGAGGAGTTCTCCACCACCTTGGCCTCCCAGGTGGGCGGATTGGCGGCCAGGT
>JAZDHW010000011.1:0-5543 GCA_043805555.1 Pseudomonadota bacterium | reverse complement strand
ACGCCCTCGCCGGTCAGGGCCATGCGGCGCTGGGCGTAGATGACCTCGCGCTGCTTGTTGAGCACGTCGTCATATTCGAGGAGCTGCTTGCGGATCTCGAAGTTGCGGCCTTCCACCTTGCGCTGGGCGTTCTCGATGGCCTTGCTGATGATGTTGGCCTCGATGGGCTCGCCCTCCTCCATGCCCAGCTTGCCCATGATGCCGCTGATGCGCTCGGAGCCGAACAGGCGCAGGAGGTCGTCTTCCAGCGAGAGGTAGAAACGGCTGGAGCCGGGGTCGCCCTGGCGGCCGGAGCGGCCGCGCAGCTGGTTGTCGATGCGCCGGCTCTCGTGGCGCTCGGTGCCCAGGATGTGCAGCCCGCCCGCGGCCAGGACCTTCTCGCGCTCGGCGGCGCATTGGTCCTCGAGCTTCTTGAGCAGCGCCGCGTACCCGGCCGGGTCCTCCTGGGCGTCCACCTGCTGGCGGGCCAGGAAAACCGGGTTGCCGCCCAGGACGATGTCGGTGCCGCGGCCGGCCATGTTGGTGGAGATGGTCACCGCCTGGTAGCGGCCGGCCTGGGCCACGATATCGGCCTCGCGGGCGTGCTGCTTGGCGTTGAGCACGGTGTGGGGCACGCCCTGGCGCTTGAGCTCGCCGGCCAATATCTCCGAGCGCTCGATGCTGATGGTGCCCACCAGCACTGGTTGGCCCTTGGCATGCAGCTCCTTGATCTCGTCCACCGCTGCGGCGTATTTCTCCTGCTGGGTGCGGTAGACCACGTCGGCGTGGTCGAGGCGGACCAGGGGCCGGTGGCTGGGCACCACCATCACGTCCAGCTTGTAGATCTTGTTGAACTCCTCCGCCTCGGTGTCGGCGGTACCGGTCATGCCCGCCAGCTTGTCGTACATGCGGAAGTAGTTCTGGAAGGTGATGGTGGCCAGCGTCTGGTTCTCGCTCTTGACCTTCAGGTGCTCCTTGGCCTCCAGGGCCTGGTGCAATCCGTCGGAATAGCGCCGGCCGGGCATGAGCCGGCCGGTGAACTCGTCGACGATGATGACCTCGCCATCCTTGACGATGTAGTCCACGTCGCGCCGGAACAGTGCGTGGGCCTTGAGCGCCTGCTGCAGGGCGTGCAGGACCTCCATGTGGCGGGGGTCGTAGAGGTTGTCCACGTGCAGCGTCTTCTCGCAGTGGACCACGCCCTCGTCGGTGAGGTTGCTGGTGCGGCTCTTTTCGTCGGTGGTGTAGTCGGTTTCCTTGCGCAGGCGGGGGATGACCTTGTCCACGTCGGCGTACAGCCGGGTGGATTTCTCGGCCGGGCCGGAGATGATCAGCGGGGTGCGGGCCTCGTCGATGAGGATGGAGTCCACCTCGTCGACGATGGCGTAGTTGAACTCGCGCTGCACCATCTCGGCCAGGTCGAACTTCATGTTGTCGCGCAGGTAGTCGAAGCCGAACTCGTTGTTGGTGCCGTAGGTCACGTCGGCGCCATAGGCCGCCTGGCGCTCCACGTCGTCCAGGCCGTGCAGGATGCAGCCCACGGTGAGGCCCAGGTATTTGTAGATCTCGCCCATCCAGGCCGCGTCGCGGCTGGCCAGGTAGTCGTTGACCGTGACCACGTGCACGCCGCGGCCGGTCAGGGCGTTGAGGTAGACGGGCAGGGTGGCGGCCAGGGTCTTGCCCTCGCCGGTCTTCATCTCGGCGATGCGGCCCTCGTGCAGGACCATGCCGCCGATGAGCTGCACGTCGAAATGGCGCTGGCCGATGGAGCGCCGGGCGGCCTCGCGCACGGTGGCGAAGGCCTCGGGCAGGATGTCGTCCAGGCTCTCGCCTTTGGCGAGGCGCGCGCGGAATTCGCCGGTGCGGCCGCGCAACTGGTCGTCGGAGAGCTTCAACACCTCCGGCTCCAGGGCGTTGACGCGCTCCACCACCGGCCACATGCGGGCCAACTCGCGGTCGTTTTTGGAGCCGACCAGGCTCTTCAGCAGCTTGCCAAACATGGTCCCTATTGTGGCGCAAAGGCCCAAAAAAGCAACTCCCGACGGCGGGACCGTCGGGAGCGGCGCGAGGCTTGATCAGCCTCAGTTGGTCAGGTAGTGGCGCGGGTTGGCCGGCACCCCGGAGACCAGGATCTCGTAGTGCAGGTGGCTGCCGGTGGAGCGGCCGCTGTTGCCCACCAGGCCGACGACCTGGCCGCGCGTGATCTTCTGGCCCACCTTGACCTTGAAGGCGCTCAGGTGGCCGTAGCGGGTGACCAGGCCGTAGCCGTGGTTGATGACCAGCATGCGGCCGTAGGCGCCTTCCGTGTTGGCAAAGGTGACCACGCCGTCGGCCGGGGCGGTGATGGGGGTGCCGAGGCGGGTGCTGATGTCAATGCCGGCGTGGAACTGGCGCTGCTTGCTCCAGGGCGACTGCCGGTAGCCGAAGCCGCTGGTCACCCAGCCGCGCACGGGCCAGGTGGAGGGGGTGGCGGCCAGGATGGAGCGGCGCTGGTTGAGGAACTTGGCCAGCTCCCGCTGCAGGGCCAGTTGGGATTCGCCCTCGGCGGCCAGTTGCTCCAGCTCGCGCTGGAGGTTGCCGATCTCGCGCTCGCGCTTGGTGCTGGCCAGGCGCACGCCCTGGCCGGTCACCGCGCCCTCGGGACCGCCCACGCCCAGGAAGGCCTCGGCCTTGCCGCCCTTGCCGGTCAGGTGGGCCATGGACTTGAGTTTTTCGTTGTACTGCTTGACCCGCACCAACTGGTCCTTGAGACCGGAAAGGCCGCGGGCGAAGGCGTTGATCTGGGCCTCCTGGCGCTGGTTCTGGCTCTGCAGGGCCTGGATGGCGGGCAGGTCGGCCTTGAGTTGCCGATATTGATAGAACCAATAACTGCCGATGCCCAGGGAGGCCAGGAAGCCGACCAGGAGCAGGGGCAGGATGAGACCGTGGAACGCAAAACGCTTAACGTGGCGGGTGCCTTCGGGGACAACTAGGATGGTGAACTTTCTTAGCACGATAGACCCGATCCTCGGTTGGGCTGCCCGGAAGGCGGGAATCAAGCGGGGGCAGCGCTTGAGAAGGCTTTGGAGTGGAATATCACAAGCAGGCGGGTCCAGTCAACCCTTTAGGAAGCTTTTCCTTTCACCTCGACGCGCCTACTAATTCCCTGGCTCATTGGCCACATGGGCAATTCCCAGGGCCGTCAACCGGTTGGGCCGCCGGGCCTGGGCATGGGCCTCAACCGCTGATGGACAGGCCGGCCACCACCAGCGAGGGGCTGCCGGTGCGGCCGAAGAAGCGCAGGTCGCCGCCCACGACCTGGACCGCGCCAAACAGCTCCAGCACCTGGCCGGCCAGGGCGATGGACTTGACCGGCCGGGCGCGGCGGCCGTTCTCCACCAGATAGCCGGCCGCGCCAAAGGAGAACTGGCCGCTGACCGGATCGGCGGTGTGGCCGCCCAACACCTCGGTGATGATGAGCCCGCGGCCCATGGCCGCGCACAGGGCGGCCTCGTCGCCCTGGCCCGGGGCCAGGTACAGGTTGGTGAAGCCCACGCTGGGCGGCGCCTTGAGATCGCCGCGCACCGCGTTGCCGGTGCTGCCCCGGCCGGCCCGTCCGCCCCAGAAGCGGTCCTGCACCAGGGCCCGGACCACGCCGTCCTGGATCAGCGCCTGGCGGGCCTGGGGGGTGCCCTCGGCATCAAAGGCCCCGGAGCCCAGGCCGCGGGGCATCAGGCCGTCGTCGATCAGGCTGATCAGCGGCGAGACGACTTTTTCGCCCAGGCGGTGGGCCAACAGCGAGCGGCCCTTGGCCGCGTTGTCGCCCAAAAGCGACTGGGCCATCAGGCGCAGGAAGTCGGCGGCCACCTCCGGGACCAGCAGCACATCGTAGCGGCCGTCGGGCACCGGGCCCGCGCCCAGGTGGCTGGCGGCCTTCTCGCCGGCGGCGCGGCCCACCGCGGCCGGGTCCAGGTCGGCCAGGAAGCGGCGGCTGTCCTGCTCCCAGGCCTCCTCGCTCTGGCCGTCGGCGCTGGCCAGGGCGTTGGCCATGGCCCAGACCTCGCTCTCTTCCTGGCTGGCCTCCAGGCCCAGGGAGGTGCGCAGCCAGGTGCGGCTGACGGACTCGCCGTACTCGGCCGGCATCACGTGCACCACCCGGGGGTCGGCCGCCTTGGCCGCCGCGGCCACGCTCCAGGCCCGGGCCACCTTGGCCTCCAGGGGCTCATCGGCCAGCGAATGGTCCATGATCTCCGGCGTGGCGGCCAGCGCGGCCGGGCCGGCCAGGCTGAAGCCCGGCTCCGGGTCGGCGGCCGCCGTGGCGGCCAGGGCCTGCTCAACCATGCGGGCCAGGCTGTCATCCCCGCCGCCCAGGGCATAGCTGAAGCCCAGGCGGCCGTCCTTGACCACCCGCAGGGCCACGCCCTGGCTCTGCGATTGCACGAACTGGTCCACGTCCTGGCCGCGCACCCCGATGCTCAGGCTGCTGCTTTCCAGGCCCATCAGCTCCCACTGGTCCGGGCCGGCCTTGGCGACCAGGGTCTGGGCGCGGTCCATCTGGCCCATGAGGTCCATGGCTACAACTCCCAGAGCAGGGCCGTCTCGTCGCAGTCCGGGAACTTGACGCACTTGACGCAATCGGCCCAGATCTTGTTGGGCAGGGCCTGCTTCTCCACCACCCGGAACCCCAGGCGCTTGAAAAAGTCCACCCGGTAGGTGAGGGCGAAGACCTTGGGAAAGCCCAGGGTCACCGCCTCGGAGATGCAGAACTCGGCCAGGCGGGTGCCCCAGCCCCGGCCGCCCTGCTCGGGCAGCACCGCCAGGCTGCGGATCTCGCACAGGTCTTCCCAGATCAGGTGCAGGGCGCAGACGCCCACCCGTTCGCCCTCGTCGTTCTCGGCGATGACGAAGTCGCGCAGGAACTCGTAGATGTCGGCCAGGGGCCGGGCCAGCAGTACGCCCTGTTGGCCGTATTGGGCCAGGAGGCCGTGAATGAAGCGCACGTCTTTTTGCTGGGCGCGACGGATCATGGGCGCCTCCCGCTGCGAGTTGGCCCTATTTTAACGGCTGGCCGGGGGGTTGTCGCGTGAAAAGCCCGGCCGAATCCCCCGTCCGCGCCACTGGTTGGTCTGCAAGCAAGCCTGGTTAAGTCGAGCAGGCCTATTCTTCTTTGGTCACGTAGGCGGCCAGGAGGAGCTGCATGCGGATGCGCGCGGCGGCGCCCTGGGCGGCGTCCAGGTCGGGGTAGGGCCCCACCCGTACCCGGAAGCGGGTGCCCACGCCCTCCAGGTTGGTGGTGACCAGGTAGGCCGGGTGGCCCGAGGCCTTGAGCTGGGCCAGGAGCTCGTGGGCCTGGGCCTGCTCCTTGAAGCTGGCCACCTGCACCGTGAACTTGCCCTTGCGGGCCGGGGCCGCCTGGGCGTCCGGCGGGGACGGGGGGGCCGGCCGGGCGTGGGGCTGGGCGGCCTGGGGGGTGTAGGGCTGGGGGGTGCGGGCCTGGCCGGCCGGGGGCACATAGGGTTGGGGCGTGAAGGGCGGCCGCACGGTGGCGGGCGGAGCCGCCGGCGGCGGCGTGGCGGCCGCAGGCG
>JAZDHW010000010.1:0-6242 GCA_043805555.1 Pseudomonadota bacterium | reverse complement strand
CGGCCGGGGAGGCGGAGCAGGCGCAGAGGACCAAGGGGGCGCAGAGCAGGACCAGGGTTAGCAGGGAGCGCCGGGGCGCCATGGCGGAGTGCCTTTCGCGTTGGGGGTGCCTTTCGCGTTGCCGGCCCCGAACGGGCGCCGGATCCGTCCCCATCTTAGCACCGCCGCGGGCCGCCGCCGCAAAAATGGCGCGGCCGCCCGCCGGCCCCCCGCCCCGGCCTACCCGCCGGGCTTGGTGCGGAAATGATCGTAACCGCATAGGGTTATCTCGCGGGTGTTGCCGTCGGCCAGCTTGAGCCGCACCCCGCGGCCCTTGCCGACGCTGCCCACCCGGGTCAGGGCCAGGCCGGGGTTCACGTCGGCCACCAGCTCGGCGAGCAGGTTCACCTCGCCCGGCTCGCAGGTGAACAGCAGCTCGAAGTCCTCGCCGCCGGCGATGGCCCAGTCCAGGGGGTCGCCGCCCACCTGGCCGGCCAGGGCGCGGGTCGCCGGGCTGATGGGCAGGGCCGCCTCCTCCACCACCGCCCCCACCCCGGAGGCGGCGCAGAGCCGGGCCAGGTCGCTGGCCAGGCCGTCGCTCAGATCCATCATGGCCCCCACCCGGCCGCTGGTGGCCAGGGCGCGGCCGGCGGCCACCCGGGGCTCGGGGCGCAGGTGGGCCGTCACCGCCGCGGCGGCGGCCGGGTCTGCCTTGTCCCGGCCGGCTTGCAGCCAGGCCAGGCCGGCGGCAGCCGCGCCCAGGGAGCCGGTGACGCAGACCGCCTGGCCGGGACGCGCGCCGCTGCGCAAAAGCGGGCTGACCCCGGCCGCGGCCCCGATCAGGCACAGGTTGATCACCGCCTGGGGCGCGGAGACGGTGTCGCCGCCGGCCATCTCCAGGCCGTGGGGCCGGGCCAGGTCCAGCATGCCGCGCAAGAGCGCGGCCACGAAGTCCTCGTCCGGCGGCCCGGCCAGGCCCAGTGAAAGGAAGCCCCAGCGCGGCAGCGCGCCCATGGCCCCCACGTCGCTCAGGTTGGCGGCCATGGCCCGCCAGCCCAGGTCGTAGGGGCTGGTGTAGCTCAGGTCGAAGTGCACGCCCTCGACCAAAAGGTCGGTGGTGACCACCAACCGGCCGCCGGGGTGCTGGATCACCGCCGCGTCGTCGCCGATGCCCACGGTCAGGCCGGAGACCGGCCCGCCGCCGGTCATGGACTGCACCAGGCGGATGACGTCCTCTTCGCTCAGGGTCCGGCCCATGGCCGGGGCCTCCTTTCCGGCCGCGTGGGGCTCGCCCGCCGGAGCCGGCCGGGCGGCCGGGGCGGCGGGCGGGGCGGCGGCCTACCTCTCGTCGGCGGCGTAGAGGTAGTTGATCAGCGCGGGCTCGTAGCTGAACAGCTCCCCGGGCGCGAAAAAGCGGGCCACCTCGGCCGCGGCCGTTTCCACCGAGTCGCTGGCGTGGACCAGGTTGCACTGCATGCTCATGCCCAGGTCGCCGCGGATGGTGCCGGGCGCGGCCTTGCGGCTGTTGGTCACCCCGCACAGGCTGCGGCAGACCTCCACCGCCTCCTTGCCCTCCAGGCACAGCGCGACCACCGGGGTGCGGCTCATGAACTCGGCGATGGTGGGGAAGAAGGGCTTGCTGGCCAGGTGGCTGTAGTGCTCCTTCAACAGCGCGTCGGTGAGCTGGATCAGCTTCATGCCGGCGATCTTCAGGCCCTTTTGCTCGAAACGGCCCAGCACCGCGCCGGCCAGGCCGCGGGCGATGGCGTCGGGTTTGATGAGGATGAGGGTGCGTTCCACGGTTGTATGTCCTTTCGGGCGCTTGGGTTATTGGGGGTGGCGGCCCCGGCCGGGGCCTTTTTTCAGGGCAATTTATACCAATAAGCGAGCATACCACAAGGTGGGGGCCGACCACCGCCGGCAGCCGGGGCCTCAGGCCGGGGCGGGGGCGGGCCGCGGCGGGCAAAAGACCTCCGGCGCGCCCTCCGGGCCGGCCAGGGCCGCGCAGACCTGGTTGCGGCCGCCGGCCTTGGCCTGATACAGCGCCACGTCGGCCCGGGCCAGGATGGGCCCCAGGCTGCCGTCGCCGGCCTGGAAGGCGCTGACCCCCAGGCTGAGGGTCAGGCGCACCGGACCGGAGGCCCCCGCCCCGGCCCCGGCCAGGCGCAGGCCCTCCACCAGACGGCGCAGGCGCTCGGCGATCTCCAGGGCCTGGTCCAGGCCGGTGTCCGGCAAAAGGGCCACGAACTCCTCGCCGCCATAGCGGGCCAGGGAGTCCTCCTCGCGCAGGTCGGCCTGGATGGCCCGCACCAGCTCGATCAGCACCTGGTCGCCCACCTGATGGCCGAAGCGGTCGTTGATGGCCTTGAAATGATCGATGTCCAGCAGCACCAGGCCCAGCTCGCGCCGGTGGCGGCGGGCCAGGGCCAGGCTCCGGTGGGCGATTTCATCCAGCTTGCGCCGGTTGGCCGCGCCGGTGAGCGGGTCCAGGGTGGCTTCCCGGGCCAGGCGCTCCTCCAGGGTGTGGCGCAGCTCGATCTCCTGGTTGAGTTCGGTTATCTTCTCTTGCAAGTCCTGTTCGTGGCGCACGGCCACCAGGATCAGGAAGCAGATGTTGAAGGCCATCATGCCGGTCATCAGCACGCCCATGGCCAGGCTCATCAGCCAACTGGGCTGGAAAACGGTCTGCACCGGCTCCAGCAGGAGGGTGGCCACGGCCCGGAACAGGAAAAAAGCGCCCAGGCCCAGGGCGACGGCCTGGAACACGTAGCGGCTGGCCGGACTGATGATGGCCCGCCCCTTCCCCATCACCAGCCCGATATCCAGGCACCAGACCACGTAGGACAAGCTGATGAAAACAATGCGCATGGTGGTGTCGAAGCGCCAGGCCGAGAAGTAGTGCATCAGGCCGGTGGCGATGAGCAGGCTGGTCAGGGCCGCCCGCCACGCCAGCTTAAGGCCCAGGAATTGGCGCAGGGAGAAGTTCCAGCAGATGACCCCGGCCAGGCTGGCGACGTTGCCCGCCAGCAACCCCCAGTACCAGGGCGGGCCGTAATCCTGGAGCACGAAGGCGATGAAGCTGAAGGTATGGATGCAGTTGCCCAGCGTCCACCACCACAGGCCGCGGTAGCGCCGGTTGGTGAAGCTGATGACCAGCATGGTCAGCACGAAGATCAGGGAGGCCGCGAATCCGGCCAGCATGAGGGTGCGGTTGTCAACCATAGTCTATTTCCGCGACCCGACGGCCCGGGTTTGCGCGCTACGAAGTATCACGGCCTGCGGCCGCCGCTCTGGCCGGCCGCGGGGCGTCACGTTGATTATGAATATATAGTAGCCGAGCAGGCCCGGAGCGACCGTGAAATCGCACCTGCGCGCCGATGACGCCTTCGCCTTTGCCTGCGGCCGCTGCGGGCGCTGCTGCGCAGGCCAGGCCATCGGCCTGAACGCCTACGAGATCCTGCGCCTGGCCCGGCGGCTGGACATCACCACCGGGGCCTTCATCGCCGCCCACGCCGACAACGCCGGGCTCTTCCTGCGCTTTTCGCCCGACGGCCGCTGCGGCTTCCTGGGCCCCCGGGGCTGCCGGGCGCACCCGGACCGGCCCCTGGCCTGCCGGCTCTATCCCCTGGGCCTGGAGCAGGACGCCGCCGGCCGGGCGGTCTATGCGCCCCTGGAGCGTCACCCGGCCTGCGCGGGCCGTTATCAGCGCGGTGACGGGGCCGGCGGCCGGCTGGCCGGCTACCTGGACCAGCAGGGGGCCGGGCCTTACATCGCCGCAGCACAGGCCTACCAGGCCCTGGCGGCCGAGATCCTGACCGCCTGCGCCGGCCTGCCGGCCGGTCAGCGCGACGCGCGCCTGCGCCCGCTCATCGGCGACGGCCGCTCTCCGGGCCTGTGGCTGGACCTGGACGCGGCGCTGGAACTGGACCGGGCCGGGGCCGCCCCGGCCGACCCGGAGGCGGCGCTGGCCCGTCACCTGGCCGCCCTGCGCCGCTGGCCGGAGCGAACCCTGGCCGCCGGGGCCTGAATGATTATCATTGAAATATGGACAGATAGGCGCCCGGAAAGGAGATTGCCTTCGACACCATCTTCAGGCTCCATGACGCGGTGCTGATGTTCGACCCCCAACGGGGGTATCGGCACCTGCAATCAGGCGAGTGGGTGACATCGCCGGCCGAGGCGGTGGGCGAATACGTGGAGGAGGCCCCCCACCAACGCGGGGATTGGCAGGACCTGGCCCGGCTGGTGCAAGGCTTCTGGTCCAGCCTGCCCCAGGTCGACCCGCGCGAGGTGGAGGAGGTCCGCTTCGATGGCTGAGTGAACCGCGGGAAGGGAGGAGCGCCAAATAGACGATGAGAAGACCTGAGAAACCAGGGCCGCCACTCCCGCGGGAGGAGGCGGCCCGAATCTTTGGGGGGGATACGGGGCCGGGCTCAGCCGGCCTGGCGCAAGGCGCTGAGCGCCGCGCCCAGGGCGCCCACGATCTGGGGCTCGGCCGGCACGTGGATGGCCCGGCCCAGGCGGGCTTCCATCAAGGCCACCACCCCGGAGTTCTTGGCCACGCCGCCGGTCATGGTCACCGCGCCCTCGATGCCCAGGGCCTTGACCATGGCGAAGACCCGGCCCACGATGGCCTTGTGCAGGCCGCGGATGATCTCGCCCAGGGGGTGGTTCTTGGCGATGAGGCTGACCACCTCGCTCTCGGCGAAGACCGTGCACACGCTGCTGATCTCCACCTCGCGCTGGGCGGCCTGGCTCAAGCGCCCCAGGTCGTTGAGGCCCACGCCAAGGCGGTCGGCCATGACCTCCAGGAAGCGGCCGGTGCCGGCGGCGCACTTGTCGTTCATGGAAAAGTCGGTGACCTTGCCGTTCTTGTCCACCCGGATCACCTTGGAGTCCTGGCCGCCGATGTCGATGACGGTGCCGGTGTCCGGGAAGAGATGGTGCGCGCCCAGGCCGTGGCAGGAGATCTCGGTGACGCGTTTCTGGGCGAAAGGCACCGAGACCCGGCCGTAGCCGGTGGCCACCAGGAAGGCCAGGCCGTCGCGGCCGACGCCGATCTTGGCCAGGGCCTGGTCCAGGGCGGCCTCGGCCGCGGCGGTGGAGTGGGCCCCGGTGGGCAGGATGGTCCAGGCCAGGGTCTCGGCCTTTTCGTTGATGATGACCGCCTCGGCGCTGAGGCTGCCCACGTCGATGCCGGCGAAAAAAGGCATGGCAGGTTCCTTTGCCAGCCGGGCCGGCCCCGCGCGGGGGGCGGTCCGGGTTGGAGCGCGGATTGTGGCTTATATAGATAGCACGAATCGAAGGGATTGCCAGACGCCGATGGCGGACACGCGGGCCGAAAAAGGCGGCGGGAGATTGCCGCGTCGCCTGCGGCTCCTCGCAATGACAGATTAAGGCAAGAAGACCGATCGCATCCCGTGACACGAATTCCCCTTTTTCACCGCCAAATCTCCCCGTTCTCCCGCCTCCCGTGGGGCCGCCCCCCGCGCCTTAGCCGTCAGCTCGACGTGGTGGCGAGGCGGCCTGTAGGTGCGAGGCCCGCAGCCAAAGCCAAGGGTGTTGCAGATGGCGCAGCCGGTGGGCAGGGCGAGGGCGCCCTGCCGTGGGGCCGAACGGCCATCCACGGGGCCGGTTGCTGACGGCGCGGGCGCGCGGGGGCACGGTGCAGCCCGCTCCAGACGGGTCCGCGCCACCAGGCCGTCAGACGGCCGGCACGGGGCCTCGCGCCAATACCTCTTGTCGCTGCGCGACCCGGACAACAAGTTGTCCGGGCCACCCGGAAAAAAGGCGAAAGGCAGGAAGAGATTGCTTCGTCGCTGCGCTCCTCGCAATGACCCGGTGAGGCGAGGCTTCGCGCAACAACCCCACCCCTACGCCGCGGCGTCGTCCTCCAGGGCCTCGAAAAAGGCCTCCAGGCGCACCCTGGCCTGCTCCTCGGAATAGGCGCGGCTGTCGGTGATGTCGGCCTCGATGACCACGCTGGGCACCCCCAGGCGCTCCATGAGCAGGCGCTTCATGTCGTACTGACCCACCGAGTAGGGCTTGCAGGAGCGGGCCGAGTGGATGACCAGGCCGTCCACCTGGTACTCGTTGATCATGGACTCCATCAGGCGCAAGCGGTGGTTGAGGTTGTTGTTCAGGATCACCAGGCCGTAGGCCCGGGCCATGGACTCGAAGGGCTGGGTGTCGTCCAGGTGGTGGATGGTCTCGGCCCAGGCGTTGGTGTAGGTGGCGGCCACGAAGTTCATGCCGTGGCTGGC
>JAZDHW010000009.1:0-16688 GCA_043805555.1 Pseudomonadota bacterium | reverse complement strand
TTAATTTTAGCGCCATTCCGAGAACTTGCCAAAATTCACTTTTGGCAAGTTCCAAGAGGAGAAAGCCATGGATGGCTTTCTCCGACACACACCTAGGCCCGGATCATCCCCATCGGCCCCCGCCCCCGCCCCCGCCGCGTCCGCCGGCCTCATGCCGCGATCAGGTCGCCGAAGTGCACGTCCGCTCCCAGCACGCCCACCAGCCGGTCCTGGGCGTCCCAGAGCGGGGTGGCGATGGTGAAGCAGAAGTTGTCGGTGGCCACCGAGCGGTACAACCCCGAGATATAGGTGTCCTGCGCCTCCATGGCCCCCTGGAACCAGGGCCGGCCGGCCCAGTTCTGGCCAAAGCCGGTGCTGCCGTAGCTGGCCTGGAAGCGGCCGTTGCTGATGTTGTCGGTGACCTGGCGGCCCTGGGCGTCGGTGACGTAGAGCAGCTCGAAAAAGGAATGGCGGCCGGCCACCTGGCGCATGAAGGCCTCCATGCGCCCGCGCTCCAGGCCCAAAAACTCCGGCGCGGCCGCGGCGGCCTCCACCACCTGGCGGGCCTTGGCGTGGGCGGGCAGGCGGAAAAAGCCCAGGTGGGTGAGCAGGTCGGCGCAATGGTCGCGCACCTGGTCGCCCAGGCCGGCCAACTGCTCGGCGCTCTGGTGGTGGGCCTGGGCGGTCTCGGCCACCGAGGCGATGTCCTGGGCCACCTTTTCCACCCGCCGCTCCTGCTCCTGGCCGGCCGCGGCGATGCGGGCGATCAGCGCGTGCAGGTTGCGCCCCTGGTCGCGGCTGGCGGCGTTGTCCCCGCCCACCGCGGTGACCAGCTCGGCCACCTGGCCCTGGATGGTGGAGAGGATGTCCTCCACCCGCTGGGCCGCGGTCATGGTCTGGTCGGCCAGGGTCTTGATCTCGCTGGCCACCACGGCGAACCCCAGGCCGTGCTCGCCGGCCCGGGCGGCCTCCACGCTGGCGTTGAGGCTAAGGAGCCGGGTCTGGTTGGCCACCCGGCGGATGATGCCCATGATCTCGCCGATGTCGCTGGAGCGCTGGTGCAGGGTGCGGGTGGCCTGGGCCACCTGGCTGGAGAAAGCCGCCGCCTCCTGGGTGCTTTCGCTGATGGCGTGCACGCTCAACTCCAGCTCGTGGCCGGCCTGGGCGATGTCGCCGGCCCGGCGGGCCTGCTCGCGCGCGCCGGATTGCAGGTTCTGGGCCATGGCCGAAAGCTCCGGGGCCACCCGGCCCAGGGACACCGCCGCGCCGGCAATCTGCAAAACGATGGCCTGGAGCTTGGTGAACAGCAGGTTAAAGAGCCCGATCAGGCCGCGCAGGCGGCCCCAGCGGGGTTCGGGCAGGCTGACGGTCAGGTCCCAGTGGTCCCTGGTCATCAGCCGCAGGGGACTCTGCAATAAACGGCGGTAACTACTCAGCATGGGGCAGCCCTCCTTCGACAACGAAAGAAAGACCGGCCCGCCACTGCCGGTCTACTATTTTGTAAGCAAGGGGGGTGCCAAGGCTCTCGATTAAATCAACGCGTATTTTAAGTATGTTACGCCGACAAGTCTGAATGAAGTCGGAGGCTGGCTACCGGTGGGAAGTTTTGTGGTTGAAATGTAACGGCAATCCTACCATCAGGTAATGACCTAGGGAATGTGATCAGGCCCGGCGGCCGCGGGCGCGCAGCCAGGTGACCACGGTCAGGGCCAGGTACACCCCGCCGGCCAGCAGGATGATCACCGCCCCGGCCGGGAGATCCGGCCCGTAGGAGAGCGCCAGGCCGGCGCTGGTGAAGGCGGCGCTGAAGAGCACGCCCAGGCCCATGATCTGCCACAGACGGCTGCTGAGCTGGCCGGCCACCGCCGCCGGCAGGGTCAAGAGCGCGATGACCATCACCAGGCCCACCACGGTGGAGAGGATGACCACGGTCAGCGCGGTCAGCGCCAGCAGCAGCAGGTAGTAGCGGTCCACGGCCAGGCCGCGCAGGCGGGCGAACTCGGCGTCGAAGCAGACCGCCAGCAACTGGCGGTAGCAGCCCAGTCCCACCGCCACCACCACCAGGTCCAGGCCGGCCATTAGCCAGAGGTCGGCGGGCGAGACCATGAGGATGTTGCCGAAGAGATAGCCCATCAGGTCCACCCCATAGCCGGGGGTGGCGGCCATGAAGATCACGCCGAGCGCCATGCCCACCGCCCAGACCGCGCCGATGATGGTGTCCTCGCGCTGGCGGGCGCGCAGGTTCACCCAGCCGATGACCGCCGCGGCCGCCAGGGCGGCGATGACCGCCCCCAAGAGGGGCTGGCACCAGTCCCAGCCCCGGGTCACCTGCAGGTAGCGGGCCGCGCCCAGGCCGGCCAGCACGCTGTGGGCGATGGCCCCGGCCAGGTAGGAGATGCGCCGGCTGACCACGTAGGCCCCCACCACGCCGCAGGCCAGGCTGGCCAGCAGGCCGGCCCAGAGGGCGTATTGCAGGAAGTTGTAGACGGGCAGGGCGGCCAGGAAATCAGTCATGGCGGCAGGACTCCGCGTGGTCGTGGCGCACCATGAGCACCTCGCGGCCGTAGATCTGGGCGATGACCTCGCCGGTGACGTCGCAGGTGGGGTGGCTGACCACCCGGCGGTTGACGCAGATGACCTGGCCCACGTAGGGGCTGACGAAGCCGATGTCGTGGGAGACCACGATCACGGTGGCCTCGCGGTTCAGCTCTTTGAGCAGCTCGAAGACCTCGTGCTCGGCGGCCGCGTCCACGTTGGCGGTGGGTTCGTCCATGAGCAGGAGCCGCGGCCGGGCGGCCAGGGCCCGGGCGATGAGCACCCGCTGGCGCTGGCCGCCGGAGAGGGCGTGGAAGGGGCGCTGGGCCAGGCCGGCCAGGCCCACCCGCTCCAGGGCGTCAACGGCCCCGCGGCGGGCGTCGCGGCTCCAGAAGGGCCAGCCCGCGCCCCCGCCCAGGCGGCCCATGAGCGCCACGTCCAGCACCGTGACCGGGAAGGCCGGGTCCACCTGGCTGTACTGGGGCATGTAGCCCACCTGGCGGCGGGCCTGCTCCGGCCGGCCGCCCAGCACCCGCACCGAGCCGGCCTGGGGGCTGATCAGGCCCAGCATCAGCTTGAGCAGGGTGGTCTTGCCGCCGCCGTTGGGCCCCACCACCGCGGCGAAGGCCAGCTCCTCCACGGCCAGCGCCACGTTCTCCAGCACGGTCTGGCCGTTGTAGGCAAAGGCCAGGCCGGTCATCTCCACGGCCAGGGTCAAGGCCGGGCCCCCCCGGCCAGGCCCTTAGCCAGGGCCTGGGCCATGTGCTCCCAGTTGGCCAGGGGGTCGGGGGCCAGGTCGTCCAGGGCCACCACCGCGCCGTTGATCTCCCGCGCCACCTGCTGGGCGGCCTTCTGGGGGAACTGGGGCTGCACGAAGATCACCCGGATATTGTGCTCCCTGGCCCGCTTGATCAGGCCTACCAGGCGCTTGGGGCCGGGCTCGCGGCCGCCGGTCTCCACCGCCACCTGCTTCAGGCCGTAGTCGCGGCCGAAATAGCCGAAGGCCGGATGGTAGACCAAGAACTCCTGGCCCTGCACCGGGGCCAGCACCGCGCTCAGGCGGGCGTCCATGCGCCCCAGGTCGGCCAGGAGCGCCGCCAGGTTGGCGGCGTAGGCGGGGGCCTGGGCCGGGTCCAGCCGGCCCAGCCCGGCGGCGATGGTGCGGGCCATGGCCTGGCACAGGCGCGGGCTCAGCCAGACATGGGGGTCCATGTCGCCGTCGTCATGGCCGTGCTCCTTGGCCGGGGCCTGGTGCTGTGCGGCCTTGGCCTCCCCGGCATGGCCGTGGCCGGGCTCGTGCCCGCCTTCGGGCTCGGGCAATAGCTCCAGGCCGGCGGTCAGGTCGATGACCGTCAGCTTGGGGTTGGCGGCCTTGAGCTTGGCCAGGATTCTGTCCTCGAACGGCAGGCCCACCGCGCAGTAGGCCGCCACCCGGCTCAGGGCGGCCATCTGCTTGGGCGTGGGCTCGAAGGTGTGGGGGTTGGAGCCGGGGCCGGAGAGCACCTGCACCGCGCCGGCCGGGCCGGCCACCCGCTGCACCAGCCAGGCCACCGGCGGCACCCCGGCGGCCAGCTCCAGGGCCAGGGCCGGGCGGGGGAAGGCCGGTGCGGCCAGGCAGGCCAGGGCCAGGGCCGCCAGGAGCAACTTCGCTATTCTGGACATGGGTGGGGCCTCCCAGGTGGGTTGCTCAGCCGTGCAGGCTGCTCGGGACCGGGCTGGGTTCGTCGGGCTCGGCGCTGCGGTCGCAGACCAGGTGCACGGCCTGGCAGTGCCCGCAGCGCTCCAACTGGTGGTGGCGGGCGAAGCGCTCCCAGTGGGCCTTCTGGTCCGCGGTCAGGATTCCGGTGCCCTGGCAGAGCGGGCAGACGCCGTCCAGGGCGGCCAGGATGGCGTTGCGGATGAACTCGCTGCGGTTGGGGATGTGCTCCATGGCCCGCATGAGCGACGGCTCGGCCTTGAAGCTGATCACCTCGGGCTTTCCCTTGGCCATGACATCCTCCTCTGGACGCTAGTCTAAGTATTACATGGTAATACTTAGGCGTCAAGGCCGCCGGCCCCTGAGAAGCGCCCCCCCAGCCGCCGGGGGGAGGCGGCTGGGGGGGCGGGGAGAGGAGGCCTGAAGCTGGGGGAGCTGTCAGGCCGCTGCGGGCAGGTCGGTCCAGTCATCGTCGCCCGAGGTGAGCGGGATGGCGCTGGCGGCGGAGACCGCGCGCGGGTTGCGCGGGGTGTGGGGGGAGGCAACGGGCAGATAGTCCTCGGGTCCGGGCTGGGGCGGGCGGGCCGGCTGCTCCTGGACGGGGCGGCGGCCCAGCAGGCGGGAGACCAGGCCACGGCGGCCCGAGCCTTCCACCATGGTGCGCAACAGGCCCATGTGCTCGTCCAGGCGGCCGGCCTGGACCTGGAGCTCCTGGCTGGCGGCGGCGGTCTCTTCGGCCCCGGCCGCGTTCTGCTGGGTCACCCGGTCCACGTCGCTGGTGGCCTGGCTCACCTGCTCGATGCCCTGGGCCTGCTCCCGGCTGGCGGCGGCGATCTCGCTGACCAGCTCGCCCAGGCGGCGGTTGCCGGCCTCCACCTGGCCGAAGCTCTTACCGGTGGCGCCCATCAGGGAGTTGCCCTCGCCCACCCGGCTCAGGGTGGTCTGGATCAGCTCGGCGGTGCTCTTGGCCGCCTCGGCGCTGCGCATGGCCAGGCGGCGGACTTCATCGGCCACCACGGCGAAGCCGGCCCCGGCCGAGCCGGCCCGGGCCGCCTCCACGGCGGCGTTAAGGGCCAGCAGGTTGGTCTGGAAGGCGATCTCGTCGATGGTCTTGATGATCTTGCCG
The DNA here is from genome assembly GCA_043805555.1 of Pseudomonadota bacterium. Lineage (GTDB taxonomy): Bacteria > Desulfobacterota > Desulfarculia > Desulfarculales > Desulfarculaceae > JACRDC01. The sequence goes on along the minus strand of JAZDHW010000009.1, from coordinate 11,352 downwards.
GTCTGCTGGCCGGCCGTGTCGATCTGGCGCATGGCCTGGTCCAGGCGGTCCATGGCCGCGCGGGCCTCGGCCATGCGCAGGCCGTTGTCGCGGGCCAGGCCGTCGGCCACCTGGGCGTGCTCGGCGTTGGTGCGGGTCATGGCCGCCATCTGCTCCAGGGCGGCGGAGGTCTCCTCCAGGCTGGCGGCCTGCTCGCTGGCCCCCTCGCTCAGGCGCTGGCTGGCCCCCATCAGCTCGGCCGAGGCCGAGGCCACCTCGCGCGCGCCCTGGTTGAGCCCCTCCATCACCCGGCGCAGGGGCCGGGCCAGGTTGCGGCTGAGCAGCAGGCTCAGGACCAGGCCCAGGATCATGGCCGCGCCCAGGCCGCCGGCGACCATTTGGCCGGCCCGGCCCAGGGAGTCGTTGGCCTGGGCGGTCAGGCGGCTGATGTCCTTGAGGCCCTGCTCGCTGGCGTTCTCGGTCAGCGCGATGAGCTTCTGCCCCAAGACCTCGCGCTCGCCGCTCATGCGCTCCAGCTCCAGCCAGTTGTCGGCCCAGGCGGCCAGGAGTGACTGGTACTGCTCGGCCGAGGAGCGGCTGGCGGCCACCTTGGTCATCAGGGCCGGCTCGGTGCGGCACAGGCTGACTATGTCGTCAAAGGCCCCGCGCATCACCTCCAGGTCCTTTTCCACCGAGGCCATCAGCTCCTGGTTCTTGGCGGTGATGGCCTGGCGGCTGTTGAGCCAGGCCCGGTTGCCGGCCAGGATGATGGTGTTCATCTTGGCGATGCGCTTCTGGCGCCAGTCCAGTTGCTTGGCCTCGGCCGCCTTGGCGATGTCCTCAACCAGGGCCTGGGACTGCTCGGCGATGAAGCCGTGGCCGTTTTCCACGAAGGTGGCCTGGGCCGCGTTCATCATGTCGCTGTAGCCGGTGTTCTCCTCGGTCTTTTCCTTGGTCTGCTCCATCAGCTTGCGATAGGCGCCGGCCAGGCCCCTGATCTGGCCGGCGGTGTCCTTCAGCCCGGCCAGGTCGGCGGCGGACTCGCCCAGCTTGGCGGCCTGGACCGTCAAGGCCTCCACCTGGTCCAGCGCGGCCAGGCCCTTGGTCAGCAGCTCTTCCTTGGCGCTCATGGCGTAGCCGCGCATGTCGTAGATGCATTCCATCCAGAAGCGGTTCAGGCGGCTGGCCACCGCCACCTGGGGCACGTAGGTGCCGTCCATGTGCCGCTGCAGGGTCTGCACCGACTGCATCTGCCACAGGGCCAGGCCGCCCAGGGCCATGGTGAGCAGGGTCAGCAGGCCGAAGGCCAACTGCATCTTGATCGAGAGCTTGAGGTTGAGTTTCACGATGCCATCCGATTCCGACCGAACTCCGTCAGCGGGGCAGCGCTGGCCGGAGGCTTGGGGCAGCGGCCATCACGGTGATGAAGGGGCGCCGGGAGAAGGCTCCGCCACCCGCACTGGCTAAGCCTAGCTGGCCGCGGTTACAGTTGGATGGCGCGGGTATTGCGTTGGCGTGAAAGGAAGCGGCGGAGCTGGGGCGGGGCGGCCCCCCGGTCGCCGCCACGGGGCGGATCGGGGTCCGGGCCTGATGCCCGGGGGGCGGCCAAGGGCGCCGCCCCCCCGGGGGGGTGTAGCGCGCCGGCTAGAGCGTGCCCACCCCGGCCTCGGTGGGGCTCTGGTGGCGGATGATGCGCCCCTCCACCAGGTAGACCACCTCCTCGGCGATGTTGGTGGCCTCGTCGCCGATGCGCTCCAGGTGGCGGCTGGCCAGGATCAGCTCCACCCCGCGCCGGATCAGGCGGCGCTCGGTGGTCATCCAGCCGATCATCTCTTCCAAAAAGCTGCGGTTCAGGGTGTCCAGGTCGTCGTCGCGGCGCAGCACGTGGGTGGCCAGGCGCACGCTCTCCTGCACAAAGGCGTCCAGGCAGTCGCGGGTCATTTCGCGCGCGATGTCGGCCATGTGCAGCAGGGTGCCCGGCACCTCCATCTGGGTCAGCTCTTCCATGGCCATGGCGCGCTGGGCCAGGTTGACCGCCTGGTCGCCCATGCGCTCCAGATAGGCGCAGATCTTGATGACCGCCGCCAGGAAGCGCAGGTCCACCGCCACCGGCTGCTGGGTGGCCAGCAGGGTGATGCAGCGCTCCTCGATGCTGTTCTGGGTCAGGTCGATGCGCCGGTCGCCGCGCACCACGGCGCGGGCCAGCTCCAGGTCGCGGTGGGCCAGGGCCGCGGTGGCGTCGTGGATCGCCTCTTCCACCAGACCGGCCATGCGCAGCAGATCTTCCTTCACCTGCTGCATCTGGCGATGAAAATGGGTGACGTTGTTCATTGACGCGGTCGTCCTCAGATAGTGCCTTTGCCTTGGGGTGCGGTCGGGCCGGTGGCGGGCGGCCTAGCCAAAACGTCCCGTGATATAGTGCTCGGTCTGTTCCTTGCGCGGCCGGGTGAAAATTTCCTCGGTCAGGCCCATCTCCACCAGGCGTCCCATGTAGAAGAAGGCGGTTTCATCGGATACGCGCGCCGCCTGCTGCATGTTGTGGGTGACGATGATGACCGTGTAGTTCTGCTTCAGCTCCTTGACCAGCTCCTCGATGCGGGCGGTGGCGATGGGATCCAGGGCGCTGGTGGGCTCGTCCATCAACAGCACCTCGGGCTCCATGGCGATGGCCCGGGCGATGCACAGGCGCTGCTGCTGGCCGCCACTTAGCCCCAGGGCCGACTGGTGCAGGAGGTCCTTCACCTCTTCCCAGATGGCCGCGGCCTTGAGCGAACGCTCCACCATCTCGTCCAATTTGGCATGGTTGCGCGCGCCGTGCAAGCGCGGACCATAGGCCACGTTGTTATAGATGGACTTGGGGAAGGGGTTGGGCTTCTGGAAAACCATGCCGATGCGCCGGCGCACCTGCACCGGGTCCACCTCGTCGCCGTAGAGGTCCACCCCGTCGAAGAGCACCTTGCCCTCCACCCGGGTGCCGGCGATCAGGTCGTTCATGCGGTTCAAGAGGCGCAGGAAGGTGGACTTGCCGCAGCCCGAGGGGCCGATCAGGGCGGTCACCTGGCTGCGCAGCACCCGCATCTCGATGGACGACAGCGCCTGGCTGTCGCCGTAGTAGAAGTTGAGGTCCGCGACCTGGATGATGGGCTCGTTGGCGTCTACCATTTTTTCGTCCTGCGCATGCGCGTGCGGATGATGATGGCCATGAGGGACAGGCCCAGCACCAGGCTGATGAGCACCAGAACGGTGCCGTACTGCAGGGGCCGGGTCTCGCTGATGTGGGTGCCGGCGGTGGCCAGCACGTAGATGTGATAGGGCAGGGCCATGACCTGGCTGAAGACGCTGTCCGGCAGGTGCAAGGTGTAGAAGGTGGCCGCGGTGAACATGATGGGCGCGGTCTCGCCGGCGGCGCGGCCGATGCCCAGGATGCTGCCGGTGAGGATGCCGGGCAGGGCCGCGGGCAGGACCACTTTGCGGATGGTCTGCCAGCGGGTGGCGCCCAGGGCCAGCGAGGCCTCGCGGAAGGTGCCGGGCACTTGGCGCAGCGCCTCCTCGCTGGCGCCGATGACCGTGGGCAGGATGAGAAGGCCCAGGGTCAGGGAGCCGGCCATGATGCTCACCCCCATGCCGAAGAAGACCACAAAGAGGCCCAGCCCAAAGAGGCCGAAGACCACCGAGGGCACGCCGGCCAGGTTCTGGATGCCCAGGCGCACCACCTTGAGCACCCGGCCCTCGGTGGCGTACTCGCTCAGGTAGATGCTGGCCGCCAGGCCCAGGGGCAGGGCCACCAGGATGGCCCCCAGGGTCAGGTAGATGGTGCCGATGATGGCCGGGAAGATGCCGCCCTCGGTCATGGAGTTGCGGGGAGGCTGGGAGAGGAACTCCCAGCCCACCGCCGCCGCGCCCTGGTAGAAGACGAAGACTAGGATGCCGCCCAGGGCCCCCAGCACCGCCAGCGTGGCCAGGCGGAAGAGCAGGAAGGCCAGGGCCTCGCGCAGCTTGCGGGCCTTGAGCGAATACCAGTTCATAGGGTGGCGGCTCCCTTCTGCTGGAAGCGGTTGCTGACCCAGGCCGCCACCAGGTTGAAGCCCAGGGTGAGCATGAAGAGCACGATGCCGATGGCAAAGAGCGCGTAGTAATGCTCGGAGCCGAAGGGCGTCTCGCCCATCTCCGCCGCGATGGTGGCGGGCATGGGGCGCACCGAGTCGAAGATGCTGCCGGGAATCTGGGCCGCGCCGCCGGCCACCATCAACACGACCATGGTCTCGCCCATGGCCCGGCTCATGCCCAGGATCACCGCGGTGCCGATGCCCGAGAGCGCGCCGGGAATCTGCACCCGGGTCAGGGTCTCCCAGCGGGTGGCGCCCAGGGCCAGGGAGGCCTCCATCAGGTCGCGGGGCACCGAGTAGAGGGCGTCCTCGCTGATGGAGGTGATGGTGGGGATGGCCATCAACGCCAGCATCAGGGAGGCGTTCAGGATGTTGAGTCCGGTGGGGATGTCCAGGAGCTCTTGCAGGTAGGGGGCGATGACCACCATGCCCACGAAGCCCAGCACCACCGAGGGCAGGCTGGCCAGAAGCTCCACGCCGGGCTTGACCCACTCGCGCACCCGGGGGCTGGCGACCTCGGTGAGGTAGAGGGCGGCCAGCACCCCCAGGGGCACCGCGATGGCGCTGCTGATGACGGTGACCGACAGCGAGCCCACGATCAGCGGGCCGATGCCGAAGTCGGGCGGATCATAGGTTGGGTACCAGGCCGTGCCGAGGAGGAAGTCGAAGGCCGAGACGCTGGTGAACAGGTGCACGCCCTCCTGGAACAGGAAGAGCACGATCATGCCCATCACCACCACCGAGAACAGGCCGGCGGAGGTGAAGATGATGCGGATCCAGCTCTCGCGGTCGCGGTGGCGCGCGCGGCCCAGTTGCGGGGCCGGCCGCTTGGCCTGGGCCTTGGCATCCCTGACCCCGGCCACCGGTCCGATGGGTTTGACCCCCACGCTCTCGGCTTGACTCAACGGCTGCATCTGATTTCCTTCGATCGGGGTTGGGCGGTCCAGCCTGATTGCAAACCCCCAGCAGGGACTTCTAAATTAAATTGCAACACGTTTCCGTCCAAAATTCTAGAGCTTGTTGATGTCCGACGGGGGACGGCCAGGTTACAAATGGGTGACAAAAGCCCTCGCCCGCCCGGAATCCCGGGCGGGCGAGGGTTGGGTGGCCGAACAGTCTTAGAACTTGAAGATCAGGTCCGCATGGATCATGTCGAACTCGGCGCTGGCGCCGGAGAGCTTATCGTCCTCAGGCGTAGAGTGGTACCAGGTCAACTGGGCGTCGGTGTACTCGAAAATCTTGTACTTGCCGCTGACCACGAAGCCCTTGCGGTTGTTGTGGTTGAAGTCGGAGTCGCTGAAGTAGCCGGGGGTGGCGTTGGCCTCGATCATCTTGTAGTCGAAGGTCAGGCCGAAGGGGCCGTAGCCGATGCCGGCGCCGAGGTCGTATCCGGAGTCCTTGCCGCTGGCCGCGCCGGTGGAGTCATCCTCGCTGTTTTTGATGTAGTGGCCCCAGACGCTGGCCTTAACCTTGCCGAACTTGTGGGTGTACTTGCCGTAGACGTCCCACACCTTGAACTTGGGAAGCTCGCCGTTGGCCAGCTTCACGTTGCCGCGCAGGCTGGTGGGGTAGTTGCCGGCCTTCTCGTACTTGCTCCAGTCATAGTAGCTGGCGGCCAGGGTCAGGTCGCAGGCGCCCTGCTTCCACATCATGCCGATCTGGGGGGCGTAGAGGTAGACGTCGCCGGGCGTGTCGCTGGCCTGCTCCTTGACCGAGAAGGCGCCCAGGGTCACGAAAGGCTTGATGGCGCCCTTCTTGTTGAAGGTCAGGTTGGCGAAGACGCCCTCGGGGTTGATGTCGCTGTCCCACATGATGTTGGTGGTCTTGTAGGGGTTGGCCACCTTGCCGGCGGTCAGGTTGAGGAACTTGTCGGGCAGCGCGCCGGGGGTCCAGGAGGCCCAGGCCATGTCGATGCCCCAGCTCTTCTCGCTGAACCAGTTGGTCAGGGTCTCGTTGGTGCTGGTGGCGTCGTCGTCGGAACCGCTGGCCATGCGCAGGCCGATCTGCAGGTCCTCGTGGATCTGGCTGCGGGCGCCGAAGCGCAGGCGGTAGCGCCAACGGGTGCGGTCGTCGGTGGACTTGCCCTTGAAGTCGTCGGTGACCTTATGCTCCATGCGCAGGCGCAGGTCGCCGTACAGGCTGATGCGCTCCAGCCAGGAGGGCATCTTGTCCATGGCGGCCTTCTGGGCCACCACGGCCACCTGCTCGGTCTGCTGCTGCTGGGTGGTCTGCACCTCGCTAAGCTGACCCTTCAGCTGATTGAGGCTCTGCTCCAGCATCTGGATCTTGCGCTCCAGATCGGCCTGGGTGGCAGCCGTCGCCGGCAGGGCCACGCCCAGGGCCAAGGCGCCGCCCATCAATAGGGCGGCAAATTTTCTCCCGAAACTCATGATTGCCTCTCTCCTTTTTTTATGGTCAAAGGCCAGCCGCCGGGACCAGCTCGCCCGGCGGCCAGGCCATGGGGTGATTAGTTGACGGGCACGAACTTCTCGGCCGCCACCAGCTTCTGGCCCTCGGGACCCATCACGAAGTCGATGAAGTCCTTCACCACGCCCTTGGGGGTGCCGTTGGTGTACATGTTCAGGCCGCGGGCGATGGGGTAGGCCTTGCTCTTGGCGGTCTGGGCGCTGGCGGCCACGCCGCCCACGGTCAGGGCCTTGAGCTGCGGGTTCAGGTAGCCGATGCCCACGTAGCCGATGGCGTTCTTGTTGCCGGCCACGGCCTGGGCCACGGCGCCGTTGCTGGCCTGGAGCTGCGCGTCGGGCCGCACGCGGTCCTTGCCCAGCACGTGCTCGTTCCACACCTCGAAGGTGCCGGAGCTGGAGTCGCGGCTGACCACCACGATGGTCTTGTCCTCGCCGCCGAGGTCCTTCCAGTTCTTGATCTTGCCGTTGTAGATCTGTTTGAGCTGCATCAGGCTGAGGTCCTTGACCGGGTTGGACGGATGCACCACCGGCACGATGCAGTCCAGGGCCACCACGTGGCGCACGGGCTTGACGCCCTTGGACTGAGCCAGCTCCTCTTCCTTGCCCTTCATGTCGCGGCTGGCGTTGCCGATGTCAGCGGTGCCATCGATGATGGCCTTGACGCCGTCGCCGCTGCCGGTGCCGGCCACGGAGATTTTCACGGCGGCGTTCTTGCCCATGTAGACCTCGGCCGCTTTCTGGGCGATGGGCAGCACCGTGGTGGACCCGGTGATGACGATGTCCTCGGCCGCGGCCGGGACCGTCAGGCCGGCCACCAGCAGACCCAGGCCAGTCGCCACACTCAACACCTTGGAAAAACGCTTCATTTTTCTTTCCTCCACTATTTACGCATTGTGAAATGGGAATGGCGCGCATCCCTCTCGGGGTTCGTAATCAGGGTATTGCCGCTCTGTGACAGCGCGGTTACGGAGGGTCGACGTTTGGACGACATAAGCCGGGGCCCAAACTGGACAAGGCGGGCGGGCCGGTCGCATTATCTTTTAATCAAAGTCAGAGTCCTTGCCGATGGGCTGCCAGGGGGTGATGGTCTTGGCTGGACCGCTATGGGACATCAGCTTGAGCCTGGGCGCGGAGGAGGCCACCTATCCCGGTGACCCGCCCTACCGCCGCCGCCTGATCGCCGCCCTGGCCCGGGGCGACGCCAGCGATGTCTCCGAGCTGGGCCTCAGCGCCCACGCCGGCACCCACCTGGACGCCCCGGCCCATTTTTTACCCGGCGGCAAGAGCCTGGACGCCTACCCGTCCGCGCGTTTCATCCTGCCGGCCTGGCTGGTGGAGGCCGCTGCCGGCGGCCCGGTCCTGGGTCCGGAGGCCCTGGACAACCTGCCGCCCGCGGCCCATGGCCGCGCCCTGCTGTTCAAGACCGCCAACTCCGTCACCGGCCGGGCCGCCTCCGGCGTCTGGCGCGACGACCACGCGTTCCTCAGCCCGGAACTGGCCCGGCGCTGCCTGGAGCTGGGCGCGCCCCTGGTGGGCATCGACGCCCCCAGCGTGGACCCGGCCGGCAGCGCCGACTATCCGGCCCACCGCCTGCTCCTGGGCGCCGACGCCCTGATCCTGGAGGGCCTGAACCTGGCCGGCCCGGAGCCCGGCCCCTACCTCTTGGTCTGCCCGCCGCTGAAGCTGCACCAGGCCGAGGCCGCCCCGGTTCGGGCCCTGCTCTGGTCCGAGGATCACTGGGGCCCGCCCGGCCTGGACCTGCACGAGGCCCGGCTCCAGGCCGCCCGGGCCATGGCCGGGGCCGCCTGCCACGAGCTGAACCAGCCCTTGCAGGCCCTCTTCAGCCAGTGCGAGATGCTGGCCGCCGAGCTGGAGAGCCACCCCGAGCTGACCGGGCCCGGCGAGCGCATCCAGGCCATCCTGGGCCAGGTGCACCGCCTGGCCGCGGTGACCAACCGCCTTTTCCGCCTGGTGCGCTACGAGACCACGGCCTACCCCGGCCGCCAGCGCATCGTGGATCTGTCCCGCTCCTGCCGCGAGCCCCCGGAGCCCTCCGAATAACCCCGGCTTGACTGGCGGCGCTCCGGCGGGCTATGACCTAACAGGGTGACAGCCAAGGCTGGCCGCGGTGGGGGCGGCCCGCCGCCGGTCCCCGGCCGCCAGGCCCTGGGCCGCGGCCCGGGGACGTCATTGTTGGGGAGCCAGCGCGCCTAAAGCCAGGCCGCCAACCGGGGGAGCCATGACCGCTGACCGCCCGCCCCTTTTCACGGTCTTCACCCCGACCTACAACCGCGCCCACACCCTGGGCCGGGTCCATGACAGCCTGGCCGCCCAGACCCTGCGCGATTTCGAGTGGCTGATCGTGGACGACGGCTCCGGCGACAACACCGCCGAGCTGGTGGCCGCCTGGCAGGCCGCGGCGGATTTCCCCATCCGCTACATCCAGCAGCCCAACCAGGGCAAGCACGTGGCCGTCAACCGCGGCGCGGCCGCGGCCCGGGGCGAGCTGTTCCTCACCCTGGATTCCGACGACGCCTGCCTGCCCCAGGCCCTGGAGCGCCTGGCCGAGCACTGGCTGGCCATCCCCGAGCCCGAGCGCGACCACTTCGCCGGGGTGACCGCCCGCTGCCTGGACCAGCACGGCCGTCCGGTGGGCGGCCACCTGCCCCGGCCGCTCATGGACATCAGCGCCCACGAGCTGCGCCATTTGTGGCGGGTGCGCGGCGAGCTGTGGGGCTTCACCCGCACCGAGTTGGTGCGCGCCCACCCCGCCCCGGAGCCGCCCGGCGCGCGTTTCGTGCCCGAGGACCTGATCTGGTCGCCCATCGCCAGCCGCCACCTGACCCGCTTCGTGGACGAGCCGCTCAGGGTCTATCACCGCGGCGAGGCCGACAGCCTCACCCGCTCCGGGGCGCCGGCCGGCCACCTGACCGGCCTGATGCTCTGGCATTGCCAGACCCTGAACCTGGAGATGACCTGGTTCGTCTACGACCCGGCCCATTTCCTGCGCGCGGCCGTCAACTACGCCCGCTTCAGCGCCGGCCTGGGCCTGGGCCTGGCCCGGCAGTGGCTGGAGCTGACCAACGCCAGGGCCCGCCTGCTCTGGCTGCTGGCGCTGATTCCCGGCCGGGCCCTGGCCGCGCTGGACCGCCGCCGCCAGCGCCGCGCCCGCCAGGGCTGAGCCCCGCGCCGCTTCCGGCCACCAGGCACCGGCCCGCAACAACCACAATCCAAGACCAGGCTGTCATTGCGGGGAGCCCCCACCCCGCCCTGTCATTGCACAGCGCCCGCTCCTCCCCCGTCATCGCGGGGAGCCCCCACCCACCCTGGTCATTGCGAAGAGCCGTCGGGCGACGTGGCAACCGCGCCGAGCCGCCTGCACGTTGTAATTTCTTGTCATTGCGAGGAACAACCCAGGAGGGTTGCGACGCGGCAATCTCTTCGTTCCCCTTGGCTGCCACCCCCCCCCGCCCCTTTGTGGGGGAGAGGGCCGGGGCGAGGGGCTCTTTTCCGGGTGGCCCGGACAGCACGCTGTCCGGGTCGCGCAGCGACAGGAGGTTGCGGCGCGAGACGTGATACTCGTGCGAGGCTTGGTTGTCGCCCGCCTTTTTTCCCACCCCCCTCGCCCCCCTGGGGGGGGAGAGGGCGGGGTGAGGGGCTCTTTTCCGGGTGGCCCGGACAGCACGCTGTCCGGGTCGCGCAGCGACAAGAAACTTCAGCCCTATCCGCCCTTCCGGCCGTCAGACCGCCAGGCTATGCGGCCCCGCCGGGAGCGGGCTGTTTCCTTGCCCCCGCGCGCCCACGCCGGCCGCATTAGCCTCGCACCGGTGCGGGTCTCGGCGGCCGGGCGGCCGCGCCCGCTTCGGCGGGTCAGGTTTGAGGCGGCGCAGGTAGTGGCCCCTGGCGATGCGAGGTTCCTTCCACCTTCCAGTCCATTCCCCTGCCCCGACCGCGACCCACCCGCCGCGCGCGGCAGTCAGCCCGTGCCGGCTCCCTTGAGAGCGGCCGGGCTATGGCGCGGGGGGCGGCCCCCCGTTGGGCCGGGGACGAAAAACCAGGGGAAGAAGAACCGACGGGACTCGCGGTGATGGGTCATTGCGAGGAGCCCGCAGGGCGACGCGGCAATCTCTTCGCCCCCCTTGGCTGCTGCTGCCCCCCGCCCCCTGGGGGGGAGGGGGCCGGGGCGAGGGGGCTCTTCTCCGGGTGGCCCGGACAGCTCGCTGTCCGGGTCGCGCAGCGACAGGAAACTTCAGCCCTATCCGCCCTTCCGGCCGTCCGACCGCCAGGCTATGCGGCCCCGCCTGGAGCGGGCTGTTTCCGTGCCCCCGGGCGCCCGCGCCGTCAGCAACCGGCCCCGTGGATGGCCGGTCGGCCCGGCGGCAGGGTGCGCTCGCCGTCCCCCCACATGCTGCGCCGTCTGCAACACCCTTGGCCTTGCCTGCGCGCCTCGCACCTACAGGCCGCCTAGCCATCACGTCGAGCTGACGGCTAAGGCGCGGGGGGCGGCCACTCGTGGTGGGGCCGGAGAACGGGGAGAAAAGACGGGAGAGGGAACAAGATGAGGTGACTGAACCCTAATCTTCACCTTCATGCAATTTGGGTTTTAAGGAGTCATTGCGAGGAGCGCCAGCGACGAAGCGATCGCGTCCAAACCGACTGCACGTTGATTTCAGTCCTCGGCCGGTTGCACCTTTTCCGGGTCCAGGCCCAGGCGCGCGAGCCAGGCGCGGGCGGCCTTGAGGAACATGGCCCGCACCCCGGCGCTGCCGCCGTGGGCGTTGGGGCCGAAGTAAAAGTTCGCCTCCAGGATGAGCGGCGGCGCGTCAGTGGGCGCCAGCACG
>JAZDHW010000008.1:0-12301 GCA_043805555.1 Pseudomonadota bacterium | reverse complement strand
CCTGGCCCAGGGCACGCTCTATCCCGACGTGATCGAGTCGGTGAGCTTCAAGGGCCCCAGCGCCACCATCAAGAGCCACCACAACGTGGGCGGGCTGCCCGAGAAGATGAAGCTCAAGCTGGTGGAGCCCTTGCGCGAGCTCTTTAAGGACGAGGGCCGCGAGGTGGGCCGCGAGCTGGGCCTGCCCGAAACCATCGTCAGCCGCCAGCCCTTCCCCGGACCGGGGCTGGCCATCCGCATCATCGGCGAGGTGACCAGGGAGCGCCTGCACACCCTGCGCGCGGCCGACGCCATCGTGCTCGAGGAAATGCGCGCGGCCGGGCTCTACGAAAAGGTCTGGCAGAGCTTCGCGGTGCTGGCCCCGGTCAAGACCGTGGGCGTGATGGGCGACGAGCGGACCTATGAGGACGTCATCGCGCTACGCATCGTGGACAGCGTGGATGCCATGACTGCCGACTGGTCGCGGGTGCCCTACGAGCTGCTGGCCAAGATCTCCAGCCGCATCATCAACGAGGTCTCGGGCGTCAACCGGGTGGTCTACGACATCAGCTCCAAGCCGCCGGCGACGATTGAATGGGAATGATATTGAGAAGGTTGCCTTGCCAAATACGCAGCACTTAATCTCTATTGCCACCGAAAAGCACTGGGGCGAGTGGCTTATTAGCGGTGTTGCCGCCCTAGGAACTGCCGGTGGATTAATCTATGCTTTATACAGGGATTCTATCGTTCACTACCTAAGGAGGCCCAAGTTTTTATGGAGTATAGGGACAGAAAAGCCCTACTTGACAGAACAATATCTCGGCCAGGAAATAATATATGGATCTCATCCGGTAAAAGGATGTGCATTCCACGCATCGGTTAAGAATACTGGAAAATCTAGAGCAACGAATTGCACAGTCGAACTGACTGAAATATGGACTGAACACCATCAAGCGCCGAACAAGTATCGCAAAAGGAATAACTATTTACCAGCCCCGCTGAAATGGTCAAATGAAGAAAAAGATGCCAACATCAACAGAGGGCAAACTAAATTCGTAGATATTGGATATCTTGTCTTACCTCTTTTACTTTTTCCAGTTAATGATAATCCATTTAGCCTCAACGATCCCTGTTCGTTGCAAATTTCTTTCGCGATTTCTATATCGGACGGAATTGTGAAGGAGCTTGAATGCGGGCAAAAGCACCGCATAAACATTACCGTTTACGGCGATAATTTCAACCCTGCTACAGATAATTGGTTTGAGATATTCATACCTGAAGAATGGAACTTATTGCATCCTAATTTTGATGAAATTATCCAGCACGCATATATTTCTTATTCAAATAAACCGAAGAAGGGCGAAATATATTTCGAATAGATAAGCGTTTATCGCCGATTCTATAGCTGACTGTACCTCGCACTACCTTGGAGTTTCATGTCCTTCACCCATCTGCACGTGCACACCGCCTACAGCCTCCTGGACGGGGCCATCCGCATCGGCGACATGCTCAAGCGCTGCGCCGAGCTGGGCATGGACAGCGTGGCCGTCACCGACCACGGCAACATGTTCGGCGCGGTGAACTTCTACCAGTACGCCAAGAAGGCCGGCATCCGGCCGGTGATCGGCTGCGAGGTCTACGTGGCCCCGGCGACCGCCGCGAAAAAGAGCACCGCCCCGGCGCCGAGATCGCCAACCACCTGGTGCTGCTGGCCACCAGCGCCCTGGGCTACTCCAACCTGGTGCGCCTGGTCTCGGCCGGGTTCATGGAGGGCTTCTACTACAAGCCCCGCATCGACATCGAGCTCTTGAAAGAGCACCACCAGGACCTCATCGCCCTCTCCGCCTGCCTGCACGGCCGCATCCCCAGCCTCCTGATGAAGGAGCAGTTCGACCCGGCCCTGGAGGCGGCCCGCGACATGGCCGGGATCATGGGCGAGGGCAACTTCTTCATCGAGTTGCAGGACGCCGGCATCCCCGAGCAGAAAAAGGTCAACCCCGGCCTGGTGGACATCGCGACCCGCCTGGGCCTGGGCCTGGTGGCCACCAACGACTGCCACTTCCTCAAGCGCGAGGACCACGAGGCCCACGACGCGCTTCTGTGCATCCAGACCGGCAAGACCCTGGCCGAAGTGGACCGCATGAAGCTACCGCCGGAGCTGTATTTCAAGTCCGGCGAGGAGATGGCCCAGCTTTTCCCGGACTGGCCCGAATCGATCACCAACACCGGCGACATCGCCCGGCGCTGCGAGTTCGAGCTGCCCCTGGGCAAGCTTCGGTTCCCGGTCTATCCCCTGGCCAATGGCGAGACGGCCGAGGACCGCCTGCGCGCCGAGACGCGGGCCGGCCTGGACAAGCGCTACCGCGAGCTGGACCGCCACGGCCAGGCCTTTGACCGCGACGAATACGAAAAGCGCCTGGCCTATGAGATGGAAGTGCTCTGCGAGATGGGCTTCGCCGGCTACTTCCTGGTGGTGGCCGACTTCATCAACTGGGCCAAGGACCACGACATCCCGGTGGGGCCCGGCCGCGGCTCGGCCGCCGGCTCCCTGGTGGCCTGGTCCATGCGCATCACCGACCTGGACCCCATCCGCTACGCCCTGATCTTCGAGCGCTTCCTGAACCGCGAGCGCGTGTCCATGCCCGACATCGACGTGGACTTCTGCTTCAACCGCCGCGGCGAGGTGCTGGAATACGTCAGCCAGAAATACGGCCGCGACCACGTCAGCCAGATCATCACCTTCGGCACCATGCAGGCCCGCGCGGTCATCCGCGACGTGGGCCGGGTCATGGACCTGCCCTACAACGAGGTGGACCAGATCGCCAAGCTGGTGCCCTCGGTGCTGGGCATCAGCCTGGACAAGGCCATCGAGCAGGAGCCGCGCCTCAAGGAGCGCATGGACTCCGATCCCAAGGTCATGCGCCTGGTGCAGGTGGCCAAGGCCCTGGAGGGCATGCCCCGCCACGCCTCCACCCACGCCGCCGGCGTGGTCATCGGCGACGTGCCGTTGGACCAGGTGGTGCCGCTTTACAAGGGGTCCAAGGACGAAACCGTCACCCAGTTCGACATGAAGTGCGTGGAAAAGGCCGGCCTGATCAAGTTCGACTTCCTGGGCCTGCGCACGCTGACCGTGATCGACTTGGCGGTGAAGATGATCCATGGCGGCGGCAAGGACCGGGAATTCGCCATCGCCGACATCCCGCTCGACGACAAGGAGACCTACGACCTGCTCTCGCGCGGCGACGCCACCGGCGTGTTCCAGCTCGAGTCCTCGGGCATGAAGGAGCTTCTCAGCAAGATGCGCCCCGAGTGCTTCGAGGACGTCATCGCCCTGGTGGCCCTTTACCGCCCCGGCCCGCTGGAATCGGGCATGGTGGACGACTTCGTGGCCCGCAAGCACGGCGTGCGCAAGGTCGAATACCTGCTGCCCCAGTTGGAGCCCATCCTCAAGGAGACCTACGGCGTCATCGTCTACCAGGAACAGGTGATGGAGATCGCCCGCGTCCTGGCCGGCTACAGCCTGGGCGAGGGCGACATCCTGCGCCGGGCCATGGGCAAGAAGAACCCCGAAGAGATGGCCAGCCAGCGCGAGCGTTTCGCCAAGGGCGCCAAGGCCGGCGGCATCGATCCGGGCAAGGCCACGGTCATCTTCGACCTGATGGAGAAGTTCGCCGGCTACGGCTTCAACAAGTCCCACTCGGCCGCCTACGCGCTCATCGCCTACCAGACCGCCTTCCTCAAGGCCCACTACCCGCATGAGTTCATGGCCGCGCTCTTGACCAGCGAGGTCAACAACACCGACGCGGTCATGCGCCACATCGGCGAGTGCCGCGAGCACGACCTCAAGGTCCTGCCGCCGGACATCAACCAGAGCGAGCGCGAGTTCACGGTCAAGGACGAGGCCATCCGCTTCGGGCTCTCGGCCATCAAGAACGTGGGCGAGGGCGCGGTGGACGCCATCCTGGCCGCCCGGGCCGAGGGCGGCGCATACGCCGGGCTCTATGATTTCTGCGAACGGGCCGACCTGCGCAAGGTCAACCGCCGGGTGCTGGAGAGCCTCGTCAAGTGCGGGGCCTTTGACTCCACCGGCGCCCACCGCGCCCAGCTCATGGCCGTGCTGGACGAGGCCCTGGACGCCGGCCAGAAGCTGACCCGCGCCCGGGAGGGCGGCCAATCCAGCATCTTCGACCTCATGGGCGCGGCCAACGCCAAGCCCGCCCCGCCGCCCCTGCCCGGCGTGCCGGAATGGGCCGAGGCCGACCTGCTGGCCTACGAAAAAGAGGCCCTGGGCTTCTACATCACCGGCCACCCCCTGCAAAGCTTCCGCCAGGAGATCCGCCGCCTGGGCACCCTGGACACCGTCGCCCTCCAGGCCGCCAGCGACGCCATGACCGTGCGCGTGGTGGGCATGGTCACCGAGAAAAAAGAGAAGATCACCAAGAAGGGCGACCGCATGGCCTTCGTGCGCCTGGAGGACCTCAAGGGCTCGGTGGAGACCATCGTCTTCCCGGATTGCTTTGCCGAGAGCAGCCAATGGCTCACCGGCGACGCGCCAATCCTGGTCACCGGCACCGTGGACAAGGACGAGCGCGGCGTCAAGCTCAAGGCCACCAAGATCATGCCCCTGGACCAGGCCGCCCACTCGCTCACCACCCGCCTGCGCCTGCGGCTGATGGCCACCGGGCTGACCCGCGACAAGCTGGTGCTGCTCAGGCAGGCTCTCAGCAAATTTCCCGGCAACTGCCGGGTCAGCCTGCACCTCACCGTGCCCGGCAAGGGCGAGGCCGTCCTGGCCCTGCCCGCCCAATACCGCGTCGAACCCGCGCCCGAACTGGTCGAACAAGTCAACCAGCTCTTCGGCCACGGCGTGGTGGAGCCGGTGCTGGCCAGCGAGCTGTGAGATAAGATTGCGGGGGCGCCCCTTTTGCTGCGCACAAGGGTTCCCCCGCGCCCCCTCCCAAAAGGCTGCGCCAAAGCGCTGGGCGCTTTGGCTAGGCGGGTGGCGGCGGGAGAGAATTGCGGCTCAGGGTGCGCGATAGAATTCAGAGGCTGTGCTAAGAGGAATCTTAATCTAGCTGTCATTGCGAGCGTAGCGAAGCAATCTCTTGATCCCACTCCAATCAAGAAATTGCCGCGTCGCAATGACAGCGCAAATTAACGGATGCATTAAATGGCGCGCCGCCTGACCGCAACCCTGCTGATCCTGCTCCTGGCCCTGGCCGCAGCCATCGCCCTGACCGCCGGCTGCGTGGGGCCCAGCCGCTTCGGCGACATGGAAAAAGGCCTGGACGCCGACCTGGGCCGCATGACCTACGAGGATGCGCTGGACCGCTGGGGCGAGCCGGCCTCGCTGGACCGCGGCCCCCAGCTCTTCACCGCGTTTTGGGAGAAAAAGCGCTCCTCCGGGCTCATCACCGAGCGCCTCTACCTGACCTTCGACAACGCCAAGAACCTGCTCAGGGCCTATCGCTACAGCCAGAAGCCCCTGGAGTAGCGCCACTAGCCCCGGCCGGCCAGGTCGCGGATCACCCCCACCACCCGGGCCAGGTCCGCCGGCCGCGCGGCCAGTTGGCTGCCCGAGGGCAGGCAAAGTCCGCGCGCGAATAATCCTTCGCTCACCGCGCCGCCCACGGCCCGGCAACCCGCGAACACCGGTTGCAGGTGCATGGGCTTCCACAGCGGCCGGCTCTCGATGCGCGCCGCCATCAAGGCCTCGCGCAGGGCCGCGCTGTCGCGGCCATAGGCCTCCGGCTCCACCAGGATCACGCTCAGCCAGCGGTTGCCTTGGCCATAGTCCGCCTCGGGCATCAGGCTGATGCCGGGCACGCCCGCCAGGTGCTCCCGGTAATAGGCGAACACCTGCCGGCGCTCGGCCACCCGCCGGGCCAGCACCTGGAGCTGGCCCCGGCCCAGGGCGGCCTGCAAACTGCTCAAGCGGTAGTTGAAGCCCACCCGGGTGTGCTCGTAGTGGGGGGCCTTGTCGCGGGCCTGGGTGGCCAGGTTGTGGGCGTCGTCCAGGCGGCCGGGTTCGCGGGCGATGAGCGCCCCGCCGCCGCCGGCGGTGATGATCTTGTTGCCGTTGAAGGAAAGCACCGTGAAGTCCGCGCCCACCCCGGCCTGGCGGCCGCGGCAGGTGGAGCCCAGGGACTCGGCCGAGTCCATGATCAGCGCCACGCCGTACTCTGCGCAAATGGCCATGAGCCGGTCCAGGTCGCAGGGCTGGCCGTAGAGTTCGGTCGGGATGACCGCCCTGGGCAGGCGGCCGCGCCGGGCGCAGGCGGCCAGCTCCTCGGCCAGCAGGTCGGCGCTGAGATTCCAGGTGGCCGGTTCGCTGTCGATGAAGACCAGCTCCGCGCCCAGGTGGTGGGCCGGGCCCACGCTGCCGATGAAGGTCAGGCTGGCGGCCAGCACCAGATCCCCCCGCCCCACCCCGGCCAGGCACAGGGCCAGGTGCATGGCCGCCGTGCCCGAGGCCACGGCCAGGGCCTTTGGCGCACCCACGGCCGCGGCCAGCTCGGTCTCGAAGGCCTCCACCACCGGCCCCAGCGGGCCCACGAAGTTGGCGTCCAGGGCCTGGTTGATGAAATCGCGCTCCCCGCCGCCCAGGTGAGGCACGGACAGGGGTATGTCGAACGGATCGCTGCTCATGGGTGATGTCCGGACGGCCGCGAGGGCCGGGGTTAGCAGAACTGGCCCTCTTCCTGGATCAGCCGGGCCACGTACTTGCCATAGTCGCTTTTCTTGAAGCTCTCCACGCAGCGCAGGGCCTGCTCGGCGTCGATGTAGCCCATGCGCCAGGCCACCTCCTCCAGGCAGGCGATCTTGAGCCCCTGGCGCTCCTCCATGGTCTGCACGAACTGGGCGGCCTGCACCAGCGCGGTGGGCGTGCCGGTGTCCAGCCAGACGTAGCCGCGCCCCAGGCGCACCGCGCCCAGGCAGCCCATGCGCAGGTAGGCGTTGTTCACGTCGGTGATTTCCAGCTCGCCGCGCCAGGAGGGTTTGAGCGCCGCGGCGATGTCGTTGACCCGCTGGTCGTAGAAATACAGCCCGGTCACCGCCCAGTTGCTGCGCGGCTGTTTGGGCTTTTCCACGATGGCCACCGGGTTGCCCTCCCGGTCCAGCTCGGCCACGCCATAGCGCTCGGGGTCGCGCACCGGGTACAGGAAGATGGTGGCCCCCTGCCCGCCCTGCACCGCGCCCTGGAGCATCTTCACCATGCCGTGGCCGTAGAAGATGTTGTCGCCCAGGATCAGCGCCGCGCCCTGGCCGGCCATGAACTCGCGGCCGATGACGAAGGCCTGGGCCAGGCCGTCCGGGCTGGGCTGCACCGCATAGCTAAGGCTGATGCCCCAGCCCGCGCCGTCGCCCAGGAGCTGCTGAAAGAGGTGCTGCTCGTGGGGCGTGGTGATGATGAGGATGTCGCGGATGCCGGCCAGCATCAGGGTGGAGAGCGGGTAGTAGATCATGGGCTTGTCGTAGACCATGATCAGCTGCTTGCTCACCACCTTGGTGGTGGGATAGAGCCGGGTGCCGCTGCCCCCGGCCAGGATGATGCCTTTCATGCTTTCCCCAAACCCGCCGGCCTAGACTTCGGTCAGGCCGGTGGCGGTCTCTTGATACTTGGCCCCGCAGGCCGAGCAGCCCAGGCTGGCGTCCAGCTTGACCCCGCAGCGGCACATCCAGCCGATGCGCTTGGCCGGGTTGCCCACCATCAGGGCGTGGTCGGCCACGTCCTTGGTCACCACCGCGCCGGCCCCGACGAAGGCGTAGGCCCCCACGGTGTGGCCGCAGACGATGGTGCAGTTGGCACCCAGCGAGGCCCCCTGGCGCACCAGGGTGGGCCGGATCTCGTCCATGCGCCGGATGAAGGCGCGGGGGTTGTGCACGTTAGTGAAGACCATGGACGGCCCGCAGAACACGTCGTCCTCCAGGGTCACGCCCTTGTACACGCTCACGTTGTTCTGGATCTTGCAGCCGTTGCCGATGCTCACGTCCGGGCCGATGACCACGTTCTGGCCGATGTTGCAGCCCTTGCCCACGCTGCTGCCCCTCAGCACATGGCTGAAGTGCCAGATCTTGGCGCCCTCGCCCACCTCGCAGCCGTCGTCCACGATGGCCGTCTCGTGGGCGAAATAGGGCGGGGTTATCTCGTCGGCCAGGCCCTTAACCAGCCTGGCCAGGTCGCTGCGCTCCTCGCCGGGCACGTGGCCGGTGCGGTCGGTGAGCGAGCGCTGGGCCGCGTTGAGCACCATCAGCACGTTCAGGCCCTCGCGGCCGTCGGTCAAGGGCGGGTTGCCGGAGGCCACCACGGCCAGGAAGTGCTCGCACTCGGCCTTCAGGGGCTCGCTCTGGGGGATCTCCACCCGCTCGGCCTGGGCCTTGGCCGCGATGGGCACCTGATGGTCCCACCTGATCTGGTGCGGGTAGATGAGGAGCTTGTCCTCCCAGGCCAGGGTGTCGTCAAACACCGCCATCTTGCCGTCGCCCACCACCACCAACCGCTGGTCCTTGAAGGGATGCAGCCAGGAGACGAAGATGTGGGCCTTCAGGCCGCTGGGGAACTCCAGGTGGGTGGTGGTGACGTCGGCGATGCGCTGGTGCAGGTAGTTGCCGCCGGTGGCGAAGACCACCTCGGGCAGCTCGCCGGCCAGGGAGAGGATCATGGAGATGTCGTGGGGCGCGAAGGACCACAGGATGTTCTCCTCGCGCCGGATCTTGCCCAGGTTTAGCCGGTTGGAATAGATGTAGTTGATGCGCCCCAGCTCGCCCTTGGCCACCATCTGCTTGAGGCGCACGAAGACCGGGTGGTATTGCAGCAAATGGCCCACCATGAGGATGAGGCCCTTTTCCCGGGCCAGCTCGATCAGCTCCTGGCCTTCGGATTCCTTGAGCACCAGCGGCTTTTCCACGAACACGTGCTTGCCGGCCAAGAGGCATTCCCTGGCCAGGGCGTAATGGGTCTCGGCCGGGGTGGCGATGACCGCCGCGGCGATGTCCTGGCGGCTGGTGACCTCCGATAGCGCCAGGCAGGTGTCCACGCCGGGATATTGCTGGGCGGCCTGGGCCAGCAGCTCCTGGCTGCGGTCGCAGACCAGGGCCAGCGCGCCCAACTGATGGAAGTTGCGCACCAGGTTCTTGCCCCAGTAGCCGGCCCCCACCACCGCGACCTTGATCGCGCCGCCCTGGTTCGCCATCTCGCCCATGCTCCACCTCGTTTCGCGGTTAGGCGTTTGGCCCCCAAAAATGCCTCAGGCCCTGGTCAGCGGGCCCAGCAGGTTGTTGCTGATCACCACGCGCTGGATCTCGCTGGTGCCCTCGTAGATGGTGAAGACCCGCGCGTCGCGGTAGTGCCGCTCGATGGCGTACTCGGCGCAGTAGCCGTAGCCGCCGTGCATCTGCAAGCACTGGCCGGCCACCCGGTTGACCATCTCGCTGGCGTACATCTTGGCCATGGAGGCCTCCATGGTGTAGCGCCGGCCCAGGTCCTTCTGGCTGGCCGCGTTCAGGCACAAGAGCTTGGACGCCTCCACCTCGGTGGCCATCTCGGCCAGGCGCCAGCGCAGGCCCTGGAAATCGGTCAGGCGGCTGCCGAACTGCTCGCGGTTCTGCATGTAGTCCACCGCCTCGTCCAGGCAGGCCTGGGCCACGCCCACCGACTGGGCCGCGATGCCGATGCGGCCGCAGTCCAGGGCCTGCATGGCGACCTTGAAGCCCTCGCCCAGTCGGCCCAGGACGTTCTCGGCCGGGACGCGCAGATCCTCGAAGACGAGCGGCACGGTGTCGCTGGCCTTGAGGCCCAGCTTTTCCTCGGGCTTGCCCACGATGAGCCCCGGCGCGCCCTGGGGCACCAGGAAGGCGCTGATGCCGCGGTGGCGCTTCTGCTTGTCGCTGACCGCGGTGACGATGATCACCCCGGCGTTCTGGCCGGTGGTGATGAACTGCTTGCTGCCGTTGATGACCCACTCGTCACCCTCCAGCACGGCGGTGGTGCGCTGGCTCACCGGGTCGGAGCCGGCGTGGGGCTCGGTGAGCGCGAAGGCCCCGATGCACTCGCCGGTGCACATCCGGGGCAGCCAGTAACGCTTCTGCTCCTCGTTGCCGAAATGCAGCACCGACTCGCAGCAGATGCTGTTGTGCACGCTCATCACCACGGCGGTGGAGGCGCAGGCGTAGGCGATCTCGGCCAGGGCCAGGGCGTAGGCCACGCAGTCCACGCCCGCGCCGCCGTAAGCCTCCGGCACCATCATGCCCATGAAGCCCAGTTCGCCCATCTGGCGCAGGTTTTCGGCCGGGAATTCCTTCGTGCGGTCGCGCGCGCCGGCCGTGGGCAGGAGAACCTCGCGGGCAAAGTCGCGGGCCATGGTCTGGATCATGACCTGCTCTTCGCTCAGCACAAAGGCCATTGGCGCCTCCCTCGGGACGCGGCGGCCGCGC
Source organism: Pseudomonadota bacterium (assembly GCA_043805555.1). Taxonomy (GTDB): domain Bacteria; phylum Desulfobacterota; class Desulfarculia; order Desulfarculales; family Desulfarculaceae; genus JACRDC01. The sequence continues at coordinate 1,888 of JAZDHW010000008.1, read as the reverse complement.
CCGGCTCAGGGCACATAGAGCACCACCAGCAGTTCGCAGGGTTCGTCGCCGGCGTTGCGCAGCTTGTGCACCAGGCTGGAGTTGAAGTGCAGCGACTGGCCGGCGCTGAGGTCGTTGACGTTCTCGCCCACCTTGATCTGCACCCGGCCCCGCAGCACATAGACGAACTCCTCGCCCTCGTGCTGATAGCCCGGCCCCTCCAGGTCGCTATCCGGGTCGATGCTGACCAAAAAGCCCTTGAGGTGCTTGTGGCGGCCCTCGGGGGTGAGCACCCGGTAGGAATAATGGTCGGTGCGCTTGCGCACGGCCTCGGCCCGGCGCTCCACGGCCTGGGCCTCGTCCTCGTCCTTGAGTAGCTCGGCCGAGTCTACCTCCAACGCGCGGCCCAGGGTGAGGAGCACCGCCACCGGCGGGATCATGCCGTCGCTCTCGATGCGCGACAGATGCTCCAGGTTGAGCCCGGTCTCGTTGGCCAGGGTCTCCAGGCTGAGGCCCTTTGCCGCCCGCAGGCGCCTGATGCGCTGCCCCACCGAGATTTTTTTCACGTTGCGGGCCATGGCTTCTCCTCTCCCCTGGCCAGGGCGGCGGCCAGCACCTGGCGGGCCGCGCCATAGGGGTCGCGCCGTTTTTGGACGATATCCTCGGCCAGCCCGGCCAGCCCGGCCTGGTCCAGCATGGCCTGCACCCTGGCGATCAGGTTCTGCTTGACCAGCTCCACCAGCTCCACCTGGGCGCTCTGGCGGCGGCGGGTCATGAGCTGCCGGCCGTTATCGGCCATGAGGTGCTCGCGGTGGGCGTCCAGGGCCGCCACCAGCTCCGGGATGCCGCGGCCGTCGCTGGCGCAGGTCATGGCCACCGGCGGACGCCAGCCGCCATCGCGTTCGCCTCCGCGCCCGCCCAGGCCGAGCATGGCCTCCAGCTCGCCGGCGGTGCGCGAGGCCCCTTCGCGGTCCATCTTGTTGACCACGAAGACGTCGCCGGCCTCCAGCACCCCGGCCTTGATGGCCTGGATGTCGTCGCCCAGGCCGGGCACCACCACGATCACCGTGGTGTCGGCCAGGCGCACGATGTCAACTTCATCCTGGCCCACGCCCACCGTCTCCACCAGCACCACGTCCTTGCCCATGGCGTCCATCACCGCGGCCACGCCCCGGGTGCTGGCGGTGAGCCCGCCGAACTGGCCCCGGGTGGCCAGGCTGCGGATGAAGACGCCGTCGTCGCAGGCGTGGCGCTGCATGCGGATGCGGTCGCCCAGGATGGCCCCGCCGGAAAACGGGCTGGTGGGGTCCACCGCCACCACGCCCACGGTGAGCCCGCGCTCGCGCAAGCTGGTGATGAGGGTGTCGGTCAGGGTGGACTTGCCCACGCCGGGGGAGCCGGTGATGCCCAGCACCCAGGCCCGGCCGGTGTGGGGGTGCAGAAGCGCCAGGACCTCCTCCGCGCCGGGCAGGCCGTCGTCGATGGCCCGCATCAGGCGCGCGGCCGCGCGCACGTCCCCGGCCAGGATGTGGCGGGCGGTGTCGGCGGGGGTGGGGCTGGTCATGGCTTCCCTTGTTCGGCCGCCGGGGTTAAGTCCCCGGCCCGCAATCTTCTTTATAGCATATCCCGGCCGCTTGGTAAGCCCGCCGGGGAGCCTGTCGGAGTAGTCCTCCGACAGGCTCCCAAGCGGGCCATGGACGGCCCGCCCGGAATGGCGCCAAATTTCTTTTTGGCGCCATTCCGAGAACTTGCCCAAATTTACTTTTGGCAAGTTCCAAGCGGAGAAAGCCATGGATGGCTTTCTCCGACACACCCCGAAGCCGGCCGGCGGCCCTCCACCAGGGGCACCTCGAAGACCGTGGGGTGCATGACGGGCCCGTGGCCGAAAAAGCCTACCTCGCCGAAAAGC
>JAZDHW010000007.1:0-13333 GCA_043805555.1 Pseudomonadota bacterium | reverse complement strand
CGGGCGGCGGGCGCGGTCAGTCAGGCGCTGGGGTGCGGTGCGGTGGTGCGACGGGCGGCGGCGGCGGCGGCTCAGGCCTCGGGACCGGGCGGGGGCTGCTCGCTGACCTTGAAACCCTGGCGGTGCAGGCTGGCGTCCATGAGCTGCTGGGCCTCTTTGAATTCGGGGTTGATCTCCAGGGCCTTGGCCAGGATCTCGGCGGCGCGCTTGTACTGGTCCATGTCCCAGTAGCAGCGGGCCTTGTTGTAGAGCAGGTGCTCGTCCTTGGGATGGAAGTAGAGGGCCTTGCCATAGAGGGTCAGGGCCATTTCGAACTTCTGCTGGCGGCGGTAGGCGATGCCCAGGCGGTTGTAGACGTGGGCCAGCTCGGGGTCCAGCTCCAGGGCGCGCTGAAAATACTGCTCCGACTCCTCCAGAAACCCCGCGCCCATGAGGGCGTCGCCCACCTTGGCCGGCATGCCCGGATCCAGGCCGGAGGCGCTGACGGCCTTGTCAAACAGGCCCAGGGCCTCCTTGAGGTGCTTGAGCTGCAGCTCGATCTCGCCCATGTAGAAATAGAGCACGGCCTGGACCTCGCCCTCCTCCTTCATGCGCTTGGCCGCGCTCACCGCCGCGGCCAGCACCTTGAGGGCGTCCTCCAATCGTCCGCTGGACTGATACACCGAGGCCAGGCCCAAAAAGGCGCGCAGGGAGAGCGGGTTGGCCTTCAGGGCCCCCACGAAGGCCTCCTCGGCCCCGCTCCAGTCGCCCTTTTGCCGCAGCACCTTGCCCAGGCCCACCTGGGCCTCCTCGTTGACCCTCACCGCCAGGGCGGCGCGATAGGCGGCCTCGGCCGCGTCCAGGTCGCCCAGGCGCATGGCGGTGCGGGCGGTGTCCATCTGGGCCAGGAACTCCTCCTCGCCCTCGTCCACGTAGGGCTCCAGGGCCGCTTCCACCTCCCCGCCCAGCTTGGTCGGGTCCACCGGCAGCTTGATCAGGCCGGTGGCCCCCAGCTCGCGCGCCTTTTCGGAGATGATCTTGTCCTTGGGGTCGGCCATGACCAGTACGGGCAGCTCCTTGGACCTGGCGTCGCGCCGGATCATCTCCAGCAACTGCATGCCGCTGATGGGTTGCAGCTTCCAGTGGGTGAGCACCAGGTCCACCGGCTTTTCGCGCAGCACCGCCATGGCCTCTTCGGCCGTCTTGGCGGTCCAGATGCGGTGCAGGCCCAGGGGCTCCAGGTAGCGCTCCAGGGCGTCCAGGGCCATGCTGGTGGAATCCACCAACAAGAGGCTCATGCGGCGATAGGAGTATTTCAAGGGTTTGTCCTCTCGGGCGGAGATCCGCACCGCCATACCATATACTGTTGGGCCCGGCCAGACAAGACCAGCCGGCCGGAAGGACGGCGGGGCCAGGTTACAGGTGCGTCACAGGCCGCTTGACCGGGGGCCGGCGGGGATTTATGCTGGAATTATGGGCGGCTGAGTCTGCCCGGCCCGCGCCGCGCCGACACCAGATATTGCGGTGGCGGGCCCAGACCCCACCAAGGGTGGCGTTGAGGCCAGCCGCCTGCCTCGCCCGGCCCCAGCGGGCCGCGCGCCTGGAGGAGACATGGCCGATCCGGTCACCGGACGGACCCCAAACCCTCACCTGCCTTTCGACCGCCCGCGTGGCCGCGCGCCCCGTCTGGGCCATTCCCCCAGGCCCCCAGCCGTGTCCCAGCCCCGCCGTCCGGGGCGGCCGCGCGCACATCCGCGCCGGACCGCCCGCCCCGCGGCGGCACCCATCCCACCATCCGGAGGTGTTTGGCATGCTTGACACCAGCGACATGCGCCGATTGGCCGAGATCAACACCCATCCCCATCTTACCTGGAGCCTCTACCTGGCCCTGGACCAATCCCGCGAGACCCGCCTGCTCTCCCTGAACCAGATGTTCAAGCGCAAGGAGCAGCAGCTCTTCGGCAACGGCTCGTCCCCGGACCCCAAGACCTTTGCCGCCGAACAGAACCGCATCACCCGCTACGTGGAGGAGCTGCCCACCGGCCCCAACCGGGGCCTGGCCCTGTTCGCCTGCTCGCACTGCGGCCTTTTCGAGACCTTCACCTTCCCGGTGAGCATCGCCGACCAGCTCCAGGTGGGCAGCGCGCCCTACATCCGCCCCATCACCGCCCTGGCCGGCGACCTCTGCCGGGCGGTCACCGTGCTCCTGGACCAGCGCCGGGCCCGCTTTTTCATGAGCTTCCTGGGCCAGGCGCAGGAGCTGGAGCAGGCCCAGGCCGACAACCCCGAACTGAGCCAGGAGCGCGACGGGGACCAGGGCCGGGCCGGCGACAACCGCATCGCCCGCAAGGCCGAGGAGGCCCAGACCCGCCTTTACAAGCAGGTCAACCAGACCCTGATGGAGCTGTTCCGGGACTCCCGGTGCCGCGAACTGGTGGTGGGCGGCTCCAAGGTGCGGGTGGAGCACTTCATCCCCCACCTGCATCCCTACCTGGCCCAGAACCTGGCCGGCAGCTTCACCCTGGACATCGGCGCCAGCCCGGCGGCCGTGGCCGAGCAAACCGCGGCGGTGCAGGCCACGGCCCGCCGCCAGCGCCAGGAGCGGCTGCTCAGCAACCTGGCCGACAACCTGGGCCCCGGCGGCCAGGCCGCCACCGGGCTCAACCAGGTGCTGGCCAGCCTCTACGAGGGCCGGGTGCACACCCTCATGGTGCGCCGGGGCTTCACCGCCGTCGGCGGGGCCTGCCCCGGCTGCGGCCGCCTGCGCCACGTGGCGGACGACTGCCCCATCTGCGGCCAGACCATGGCCCCGGTGGAGGACATCGTCAACCTGGCCCTGGCCCAGGCCCTGGATTCCGGCGCGGCCCTGGAGCAGGTGGACGGCCCCTCGGCCCTGGACGACCTGGGTGGGGTGGCGGCCTTGCTACGTTATGCCTGAGTAGTCAGCGCCTTAAATTAACGCCCCCGGCCGGAGCCCCGGCCGGGGGCGCGGCCTCTCCGCCCCCGCCCGGCCAGATTTCGCAACCCAGTTCCGCGTAAAATTTATTTACCGGTAGGTAAGCTGACGCTTGACTTTCCTGTCCGGGCCTCTAGACTTACCGGTAAGTAAAGTTGACCCCACCCCGCCGGGGAGCCTGCATGCTGCGCAGCGATCAAGCAACCGGATCGCCGGACCAATCGGCCCGCCAGCGCCTGCTGGACGCGGCCGCCGCCCTGTTCACCGCCAAGGGCTACGCCACCGCCAGCGTGCGCGAGATCGTGGCGGCGGCCGGGGTGACCAAACCGGTGCTCTACTACCACTTCGGCAGCAAGGAGGGCATCTTCCTGGCCCTGATCCAAGAGAGCTACCAGGCCCTCAAGGACCTGCTGGGGACCGGCCTGGGCCACCCGGGCAGCGTGCGCCAGCGCCTCATGCGCCTGGCCGACGACATCTACCAGCTTTTCAACGACAACCTGGGCCTGGTGCGCTTCATCCACAGCATCTACTACGGCCCGGACCAGGGCGCGCCCGAGGTGGACCTGGACTCCTTTTTCCTGGTGGTGCACCAGGCCGTCACCGACCTGGCGGCCGAGGGCGTGGCCACGGGCGAGTTCCGGCCCGGCGACCCGGCCGAGATGGCCTGGGCGCTCTCTGGCACCCTGAACACGGCCCTGGAGGTCAACCTCTGCCTGCCCGACCTGGCGCCGGGCCGGGCGGGCCTGGGCCGGCTCCTGAACTTCATCTTCGACGGCATCGCCGCCCCCGGCGAGCCCGGCGAGCCCGGCGAGCCCGGCGGAAGGAATTGAACCCCATGCGTCGCCTCAGCCTGATCCTGGCCCTGGGGCTCCTGGCCGCCGCGGCGGCCGGGTGCAACAACGACAGCCAGGCCTCCAAGCCCGTGGGCAAGCCGCCGGTGGCGGTGCAGACCCTGGCCGCCGCGCCCGCCGACCTGGAGACCAGCATCGCGGTCACCGGCGCCCTGGCCCCCCGCCAGGTCGCCGACCTCAAGAGCGAGTACGCCGGGGTGGTCAGCGAGGTGCTGGTGGACCAGTGGGTGCGGGTCAAGAAGGACCAGCCCCTGGCCCGCCTGGACGTGCGCGAGCCCCAGGTGCTGGCGAACAAGGCCGCGGCGGCGGTGGAGGCGGCCAAGGCCGGCCTGGCCCAGGCCGGGGTGGGCCTGGACCGGGCCCGGCGCGAGCACCAGCGCCTGGTCAACCTCAAGGCCTCGGGCCTGGCCACCCAGCAGAGCCTGGACGAGGCCGACACCGAGTTGCAGGCCGCCGCCGCCCGCCAGGCCGCCGCCGCCGCCCAGCTCAAGGTGGCCCAGGACGACCTGTCCCACGCCCGCACCCGCCTGGCCAAGACCGTCATCACCGCGCCCTTCGACGGCGTGGTGGCCTATCGCGGGGTGAGCGCCGGCGACATGGTGGGCGAGGCCGGCGCGCCCAAGATCATGTTCCGCGTGGTCGATCCCAGCCGGCTGGATCTGACCGTGACCGTGCCCAGCCTGGAGATGGCCGCGCTCAAGGTGGGCCAGCCGCTTCATTTCACCACCGACGCCTTCCCCGGCCGCAGCTTCAATGGCCGGGTGATGTTCATCAACCCCACCGTGGGCGAGACCGACCGCTCGGTCAAGGTGGTGGCCGAGGTGCCCAACCCCGGCGAGGAGCTCAAGGGCGGGCTCTTCGTCAAGGGCCGCATCGTCACCGGCTCCCGCCAGGGGGTGTTGCAGGTGCCGCGCTCGGCGCTCACCGCCTGGGACGTGGGCGGCGGCTCCGGCGAGCTGTGGGTGGTGGCGGCCGGCAAGGCCCAGCGCCGCCTGATCAAGCTGGGCCCGGCCTCCGGCGAGATGGTGGAGGTGGCGGGCGGGCTCAAGCCCGGCGAGCGCATCGTGGTGCGCGGCGGCTTCAACCTGCGCCAGGACGACGCCGTCTTGGAAGCGGACAAAAACGGGGTTTAGAGCAGGATGGCCCGCAAGGCCGTCCATGGCCCGCGAGTTTGGGAACCACGGCTGATAGGTTGACCACCACGCGGGGACCGCCCCGCAGCGACGGGATCGAGCGATGTTCCTCTCCGACCTATCCATCAAGCGGCCGGTCTTCGCCGCGGTGCTGATGCTGGCCCTGGTCACCCTGGGGCTCTTCTCCTACCGCCGCCTGGCCATCGACATGTTCCCGGACGTGGAGATCCCGGTGGTCTCCATCATCACCAAGTATGCCGGCGCCTCGCCGGAGACGGTGGTGCGCGAGGTCAGCCGCCGCATCGAGGAGGCGGTCAACCCCATCTCCGGGGTCAAGCACGTGATGAGCACCAGCCGCGAGGGCGTCTCCACGGTGGTGGTGGAGTTCCACCTGGAGGTGAAGCTCAACGAGGCCACCCAGGAGGCCCGGGCCAAGATCAACGGCATCCGCGGCGACCTGCCCCAGGGCATCGAGGAGCCCATCATCCAGAAGCTGGACTTCGCGGCCCAGCCCATCGTCTCCCTGGCCGTGCGCTCAGAGCGCCTGAGCGCCCGCGAACTGAGCACCCTGGTGGACAAGAAGGTCAAGCGCCGCCTGGAATCCTTGCCCGGCGTGGGCAAGGTGGACCTGGTGGGCGAGTCCAAGCGCGAGGTGGTGGTGCAGATCGACCCCAGCCGCCTGGAGGCCCTGGGCATGGGCGTGGACCAGGTGATGGCCGGGCTCAAAAGCGAGAACGTCAACACCCCCCTGGGCCGGCTCACCCGGGCCAAGCACGAATACCCCTTGCGGGTCTCGGGCAAGCCCGACCTGGTCAACCAGTTCGACGCCATGGTCATCGGCCACAGCAACGGCCGGCCGGTGATGCTAAAGGAGGTGGCCAAGGTCGTGGACGGGGTGGAGGAGCAGCGCTCCCTGGCCCTGGTGGACGGGGTGCCGGCGGTGGGCATCGACATCCTCAAGCAGAGCGGGGCCAACACCGTGGCGGTGGTGGACTCGGTCAAGAAGGTCGTGGCCAACCTGGCCGGCGAGCTGCCCCAGGGCGTGGACATCGAGCTGGTGCGCGACGGCTCCATCATGATCCGCGACTCGGTGGAGGACGTGGAGAAGACCATGGTGGAGGGCGGCATCCTCACCATCCTCATCGTCTTCGTCTTCCTCAACTCCTGGCGCTCCACCGTCATCACCGGGCTCACCCTGCCCATCTCGGTCATCAGCGCCTTCATCATCATGTACTTCTGGGGCATGACGCTCAACGTCATGACCCTGATGGCCCTGTCGCTGGCCATCGGGTTGCTCATCGACGACGCCATCGTGGTGCGCGAGAACATCGTGCGCCACCTGGAAAAGGGCAAGGACCATTTCACCGCCGCCCGCGAGGCCACCAGCGAGATCGGCCTGGCGGTGCTGGCCACCACCTTCTCCATCGTGGCCGTCTTCGTGCCGGTGGCCTTCATGAAGGGCATCGTGGGCCGCTTCTTCTTCCAGTTCGGCATCACGGTCACCTTCGCGGTGCTGATCAGCCTGTTCGTCTCCTTCACCCTGGACCCCATGCTCAGCAGCCGCTGGCACGACCCGGACATCGAGCGCAAGGGCAAACGCCACCTGGTGGCCCGCTGGCTTGACCGCTTCAACGCCTGGTTCGACCGCATGGGCGAGCGCTATCGCGGCGTCATCGGCTGGGCCCTGGACCACCGCGCGCCGGTGATGGGCATCGCCGCCGCGGCCTTCGTGGCCGGCATCGCCGCCTTCACCATGCTGCCCAGCACGTTTTTCGAGGAATACGACCGCAACGAGTTCCAGGTCGACTTCAAGACCGCGCCCAACGCCTCCATCGCCGAGAGCCGCGACCGGGTGCAGGCGGTGCTGGACATGCTGAAGAAGCTGCCGGAGGTGGAGCGCACCTACGCCACCATCGGGGCCGGCGACCAGGGCACCGTGCGCGACAACATGGTCTACGTGCACCTGGCGCCCAAGGCGGAGCGCGGCCGCCACCAGTTCGTGATCATGCGCGACGTGCGCGAGCGCCTGGGCAGGATCGCCGGCATCAGCTACAGCGTCAACGACGTGGGCCGCCTCAACGGCACCAAGCTCCTGGAGGTGGACGTGCGCGGCGAGGACCTGGACACGCTGAAAAAGTACGCCGGCCGGCTGAAGCAGGACCTCTACCAGGTGCCGGGCGTCGTGGACCTGGAGATGACCCTGGAGCACGACATCCCCGAGTTCCGCCTCATCGTCGACCGCGAGCGGGCCGTGGACGCGGGCGTGATGACCGACGCCATCGCCCGCACCGTGGGGGCCCTGGTGGGCGGCCAGGCGGTGAGCACCTATGAGGACGAGGACGGCGACGCGGTGGACGTGCGGGTGCGCCTGCCCGGGAACCTGCGCATGGACCCGGCCCAGGTGGAGCGCCTGCGCCTGGCCGTGGCCGGCCGGGGCGAGAACCCCGGCGGCCTGATGCCCCTGGGCGAGCTGATCCGCTACACCATGGCCGTGAGCCCCAGCGAGATCAACCGCCGCGACCTCACCCGCCAGGTGGCCATCACCGCCAACCTGGACAACCTGGCCATGGGCGACGCCATGGCCGCGGTGGACGCCGCCGCCGCCACCCTGGATCTCCCGCCCGGCTACCGGGTGGGCTACGCCGGCGAGGCCTCGGACATGGTGGAGAGCTTCGGCTACATGTTCGAGGCCCTGATCCTGGCCGTGGTCTTCGTCTACCTGATCCTGGCCGCCCAGTTCGAGTCCTTCGTGGATCCCTTCGCCATCATGTTCTCCCTGCCGCTGTCCATCGTGGGCATGGCCATGCTGCTCTTGATCACCGGCGACACCATCAGCATCATGAGCCTCATCGGCCTGATCATGCTCATGGGCCTGGTGACCAAGAACGCCATTTTGCTCATCGACTACGCCAAGGTGCTCCAGGCCGGGGGCATGGAGCGCCGCCAGGCGCTGATCGAGGCCGGCCGCACCCGGCTCAGGCCCATCATGATGACCACCCTGGCCATGATCTTCGGCATGCTGCCATTGGCCCTGGGCCTGGGGGCCGGGGCCGAGATGCGCGCGCCCATGGCCCGGGCCGTCATCGGCGGGCTCATCACCTCCACCCTGCTGACGCTGTTGGTGGTGCCGGTGATGCACGCCATCCTGGACGACCTGACCAAGCGCGTCTTCAGGCGCCGCGCCCACGGCGCGCAGGTGCAATCATGAAGCGGCTGATCCCCGCGGCCGCGTGGCTGCTGATGCTGGCCGCCGCGCCCCTGGCCTGGGCCGCCGCGCCGGCCGCCGAACCCGCGCCGGTCCCGCAGACCGCGCCGGTCCCCGCGCCACCGGTCAAGCTGCTCACGTTGGATGAGGTGCGGGCCCTGGTGCTGACCAAGAACCGCGACATCCACAAGGCCCTGGAATACCGCCACTACGTGCAGGGCAAGTACGTGGAGGAGCGGGCCGCGGCCCTGCCCCGCCTGAAGCTCAACGCCGGGACCTACCGCCAGCGCGACGAGAGCCAGCTCGCCCTGACCCAGGGCCTGATGCCCATCCAGACCGACACCCTCAACAGCGTGGTCACCCTGGACCAGGCGCTCTACACCTGGGGCCAGGTGGGCGCGGCCATCCGCGCGGCCGAGGTGGGCATCCTGACCGCCGCCGACCAGTTGCGCCTGATGCGCCAGGCCGCCCTGCGCGACGCCACCCAGGCCTTCTACGACGTGCTCTTGGCCAAGGAGCTATTCGCCATCGCCCAACAGAACCTGACCCAGCACCAGCGCCACCTGTTGGAGGCCGAGCGCAAGTTCGAGGCCGGCACCGCCACCGACTACGACGTGCTGGCCGCGCGGGTGGGAGTGGCCAACGCCCGGCCGGACGTGATCCGCACCGACAACCTGATCCGCACCGCCCGCGAGCGCCTGGGCCTCTTGCTGGCCACCGACGGCCGCACCATCGACGCCCAGGGCGCGCTGGGCGTGACCCTGGAGCCCGCCCCGGCGCGGGATCCGCTTTTGGCCGGCGCCCTGGAGCAGCGGCCGGAGATGCAGGATCTCAAACACCGCCGCCTCATGGCCGGCGAGCTGGTGGCGGTCTACAACGCCGGGGACAAGCCGCGCCTGGATTTGCAGGCCCAGTACGGCTGGCGCGAACTGACCGCCGGCGACGACCGCGAGGACGGCGAGGTGGCCATGGCCGGGGTCTTCGTGACCTGGCCCTTTTTCGACGGCCTGCGCACCCGGGGCCAGGTGAGCCAGGCCAGGAGCGAGGAGCGCCGCCTGGGCATCGAGGAGGCCCAGCTCAAGGACCGCATCGGCCTGGAGGTGACCGAGGCCGTCAACGCGGTGGCCGAAAGCAGCGAGATCGTGCGCGCGCTCTCGGGCACCGTGGACCAGGCCCGGCGGCTTTTGGAGATGGCCGAACAGGGCTATCTCTACGGCGTGAAGACCCGCCTGGAGGTGGACGACGCCCAGCTCAACCTGCGCCAGGCGTTGGGCAACCTGGCCCGCGCCCGGCGCGACTACCTGGTGGCGCGGGTGAACCTGGCCTGGGTGGCCGGCGGCCTGGGCGAATGAGCCGCAACCCCGGCCCGCCCCCCGACTTTGCTTGCCCTGCGGCCCCGGCTACCGTAACATAGCCCTGTCTTTCACCTTTCCCAGGCAGGAGCAACGGTGGCGTCCGAAGGGGCCCTGATACAGGCCCGGGAGATGGCCCGGCGGCGGCGGGAGCGCATCATCATAGCGGTCCTGCTGCTGGCGGTGCTGGCCATCACCTGGATCGAGACCCAGGTGGTGCGCCTGCCCGGCGAACTGCCCCTGGGCTCCTCCATCCTGGTCTTCGCGCTGATCAACCTCAACGCCCTCCTGCTGCTCCTGCTGCTCTTCCTCACCTTCCGCAACATCTTCAAGCTCACCCTGGAGCGCAAGCGCGGCGGCTGGGGCAGCCAGTTGCGCACCAAGCTGGTCGTCGCCTTCGTGGTGATGTCCCTGGCCCCCACCATCCTGCTCTTCTTCTCGGTCTACCAGTTCGTGGGCACCTCCATCGAATACTGGTTCAGCGCCCAGGTGGAGAACTCGCTCATCGAGGCCCTGGAGGTGGGCGAGGCCCACCACCGGCATTTGCGCGAGCAGACCGGGCACTTCGCCCAGCAGGTGGCGGCGGACATGGGCGGGCGCGGCCTGGGCCCCGGCTCCCCGGCCCGGCAGCTCACCGACTTCCTGACCGCGCGCCGGGCGCTCTACGACCTCACGGCCGTGCGGCTTTTTGGCGCCGACTTGAAGGAGCTGGCCCACGCCACCCAGAGCGGCACCCATCTGGTGCACCTGGAGGCCCTGCCCCTGGACCTCATCGGCCGGGCGCTGAGCGGCGGCGGGCCGCTGACCCACCTGCAGGCCGCGCCCACCGGCGATTTCGTGGCCGCGGTGGCCCCCATCAGCCCCGGCCGGGGCCGGCCCGCGGCGGTGCTGGCGGCCTACCAGCTCCTGCCCAAGGGCTCCCTGGCCAGGCTCCAGGGCGTGCGCCAGGGCCTGGAGAACTACCGCCAGCTCAAGTCCCTGAAGGATCCCATCAAGACCAACCAGTACATCACGCTGTCCATCGTCACCCTGCTCATCATCTTCGCCGGCACCTGGTTCGGCTTCCACCTGGCCAAGACCATCACCGTGCCCTTGATGGAGATTGCCCAGGGCACCCAGCGCATCGCCGGCGGCGACTATGGCGTGTACATCGACCGCGAAGGCCCGGACGAGATCGGCACCCTGGTCAACGCCTTCAACCGCATGAGCGCCGACCTGAAGACCAGCCGCGCCCGCCTGGACGAGGCCCAGACCGAGATGCGCCGCACCAACCTGGAGCTGGACCAGCGCCGGCGGCACATGGAGATCGTGCTGAACAACGTGGCCGCCGGCGTGGTGGCCGCCGACGCTAAGGGCGTGGTGACCATCCTGAACCCCTCGGCCGAGCGCCTTTTGAAGGTGCAGGCCGACACCGTGCTTGGCGGGCACTGGCAGCAGTTCATCACCGGCGAGAACCGCGAGTTGGTGGAGCGGCTCCTGGCCGAGCTCAGCATGCGCGGCCGGGGCAGCGTGGACCGCCAGGTGCGCCTGAGCATCGCCGGCGAGGCCCTGACCCTGATGGTGCACGTGAGCCAGTTGCGCGACGACTCCGGCCGCGCCCTGGGCATGGTGGTGGTCTTCGAGGACCTCTCGGAGCTGGAAAAGGCCCAGCGCATGGCCGCCTGGCGCGAGGTGGCCCGGCGCATCGCCCACGAGGTCAAGAACCCGCTGACCCCCATCAAGCTCAGCGCCCAGCGCCTGATCCGCCGCTACGAGGGCCGCCTGGAGGAGGACGACCTGCGCATCTTCCGCGAGTGCACCGACACCATCGTCAGCCAGGTGGACGAGCTGAAAAACCTGGTCAGCGAGTTCAGCAACTTCGCGCGGCTGCCCAGCGCCCGCCTGGCCCCCCAGGACCTGGCCGCCATCGCCGAGGAGACCCTGACCCTCTACCGCCAGGCCCACGCCGAGGTGGCCTTCGAAATGGAGGTGGAGGCGGACGTACCGATCTTCGACCTGGACCGCGAGCAGATGGCCCGGGCCCTGATCAACCTGCTGGACAACGCGGTGGCCGCCCTGGAGGGCCAGCCCGAGCCGCGCCAGGTGATCCTGCGCCTGAGCTACGACGACATCCTGAAGATCGCCCGCCTGGAGATCGAGGACAACGGCCCCGGCGTGCCGGCCGAGGACCGCCTGCGCATGTTCGAGCCCTACTATTCCACCAAGAGCAGTGGCACCGGCCTGGGCCTGGCCATCGTCAGCACCATCGTGGCCGACCACAACGGCTACATCCGGGTGCAGGACAACCCGCCCCGCGGCACCCGCATCATCATCGAGCTGCCGGTGCGCGGCGCGCGGGGGGTGGCCTGATCGCCCGCCGCCGGCCCGGCCCGTAAACAGCCCGAGCCATCCCGCCAAACCAGCCGCCTTTGCGAGGAGCCTGTCGGAGTAATCCTCCGACAGGCTTCCGGGCGGGCCATGGACGGCCCGCCCGGAATGGCGCCAACTTAATTTTTGGCGCCATTCCGAGAACTTGCCAAAATTCACTTTTGGCAAGTTCCAAGAGGAGAAAGCCATGGATGGCTTTCTCCGACACACACCTAGGAGCAACCCGACCGGGTTGCGACCCGGTAACGCGATCAATTCATTCCCTATGGGTCTGATACCCCGAAGCTTGCTGCGGCTTTTAATCTTTTCTTTACCGCTTGATACCCCGTAGCTTGCTGCGGGGTAGTTCATTCCCGGCCCTCCCCGCCACGACATCCCCGCACGCCCCATCCGCCGGCTACGGGTCCGCGCCGGCCGGGTGTATGCTTTTCGGCGCGGAGGTGAACCATGCGGGTGCTGCACCTCAACGAGCGCCTCTCGGCCCGGGGCGGGGCGGACCGCCACCTGGTGGCAATGCTGGCCCACCTGCGGGGCCGGGCCGAGACCCTGTTGGCGGTGGGCCGCGATGACGGCAGCCTGCCCCCGGCCGAGCGGGCCGGCCTGGGCCCCTGGGTCCGGGTCAAGGGGCTCATGCGGGCCGGGCTGGGCGCGGCCGGGGGCCAGGCCGCCCGGCGGCGGCTGGCCGCGGTCATCGCCGATTTTAGGCCGGACCTGATCCACGCCCACAACCTCATGGACCCGGACCTGCTGGATCTGGCCGCAACCGCCGCGCCGGCGGTCATGACCGTGCAGGACCACCGCGCCTTCTGCCCCGGCCTGGGCAAGCTCTTGCCCGGCGGCGGCCAGTGCCGCCGGCCCATGGGCAGCCACTGCGCGGCCTGCCTGCGCGAGCCGGCCTACGCCCGCCGGCTCATGGACCTGACCGAAGGCCGCCGCACGGCCCTGGCCGGCTTTCGGCGGCTGATCGTGCTCTCCGGCTACATGGCCGCCGAGCTGGCCGCGGTGGGGCTCGCGCCCGGACGGATAATGGTGCTGCCGCCCATGGTCCACGGCCTGACCCCCCGCGCAACGCGCGGCCCGGCCCGGCATCATCTGCTGGCCGGCCGCCTGGTGGAGCGCAAGGGGGTGCGGGTGGCCCTGGCGGCGGCGCGGTTGTTGCGCACCCCCCTGCCCCTGGTGGTGGCCGGCGACGGGCCCCTGGCCGCCGAGGTGGCCGCAGCCGCCGCCGCCAGCGCCGGGCGCATCGTCTATGCCGGCTGGGCCGACCGGACGCGCATGCAGGCGCTCCTGCGCGACGCCGCCAGCCTGTGGCTGCCCAGCCTGTGGGCCGAGCCCTTTGGCATCAGCGGCCTGGAGGCCCTGGCCCTGGCGGTGCCGGTGGCGGCAACCGACGTGGGCGGGGTGGCCGACTGGCTGGCCCACGGCCGGGTGGGCCTCTTGACCCCGCCCGGCGACGCCGCGGCCCTGGCCGCCGCCGCCGAGCGCCTGGC
>JAZDHW010000006.1:0-18543 GCA_043805555.1 Pseudomonadota bacterium | reverse complement strand
CGCCGGCCGGCTTGACATACACAGCTTGGCGTAATCACATCACAAGCCGCCGACGTTCCCTTCGGGGATGTAGCTCAGTTGGGAGAGCGCCACGTTCGCAACGTGGAAGTCGTGGGTTCGAGTCCCATCATCTCCACCAGGCAAGCCGGCAGCCGCGGGAGTGATCGCTCCCGCGGCTGCTTTTTGGCTGGGCATAGCCGATGACTTCATCTGTAAAATCGACGATGGCGTAGCAAAGGTGGCTCAGGAAGACCAGCTTCCTTGCACACCTGCCCGAAAACCTGTAGCACTTGGTTGCGGGTTTGGTCCATCCACTCTGCAACTCCAGGATCACGGAAATCATAAAAGCTGTCACGTTCAGGATAATTTCTCGCGAATATCGCGCCAGTCCTTACTGCTTCTTCGTATCGCGAACGAATTGCCCTCAGCATGTCGACGATCAAATCCATCCGCGCACGCCATTTCGTGTTTTCGAGGTACACTTTCCCCTTTGATGTGGCCAAAGAACCACCATCGCGGGCTCGGAGGCAGCCAGTGTTTATAGCAGTAATTGTGTCTTCTATTGCTCTATCGAAGTCCTCCATGGACCGTTCACCATAAAAATGGTCTTGAAAAGCAGGACGGTCAAAACATTGTGCATAAAAACGAATAATATCTAAGTCAGATATGTTTCCTGCAATTGCGTTTCTTGATGGATTTTCTATTTCCATGTTTGCGGCCCGCTCTGAGTGACGCCTCCACTCGTGCAACAAATCTACGGTATATTTATTGGTATCACTATCAATCATTTTAGCGCAATTTTGACACAACCAAATACCGTTTGCCGCTGAACTACGTTCTTCACCATTCATGTATTCATCGTACCGTGGTCCATTGGGCGCCGCAGCAGTTATGTGTGCAGCTACGCCAATATTTACACTTCCATTTGGGTCTACTTGTGGACCGCTTGTTGGACGCCGACAGTTTGGGTTTGAACACTTCATTCCCACACGCCTGGCAAGAATATCTTTAACATCGGCTTTGAAATCGTCTCTCATATCGACACCTCGCAGTAATTTCACCGGTCAATTAGTGAATTGCCCCTACCCCGCCCCAAAGACCACCAGCACCCAGGACAGCGAGAAGAACGACAGGAGGGTGCAGAGCACGATGGCCGCGCCGGCCAGGTCGGCGTCGCTGCCCATCTGGGCGCTGAGGATGTAGGCGCTGGTGGCCGTGGGCAGGCAGAAAAAGACCATGGCCACCGCCATCTCCAGGCGGTCCACCCCGGCCAGGCGCAGCAGCGCCCAGCCCACCAGCGGCATCAGCACCAGCTTGAAGACGCAGGAGACCAGGCTGAGCTGCACCCGGCCCGGCAGCTTGGCCAGGCTGAGCCCGGCGCCGATGGATAGTAGCGCCAGGGGCAGGCTGATGGCCGAGAGCAGGCTGAAGGCGCGCACGACGAACTCCGGCAGGGGCGGGGCGAAGCGGGCCCAGGCCAGGCCGGCCAGGCAGGCCAGGATCAGGGGGTTGACCACCAGGGCCTTGGCGCCCAGGCGCAGCTTGGCCATGAGCGGATATTCGGCCTGGGAAAACCAGATCAGGGTGGAGACGGCCAGCACGTTGATGAAGGGGATGGCCAGGCTGATGATGATGCCGAAGGTGGCCACGCCCGGCTCGCCAAAGCCGGCCACCACCACGGCCATGCCCACGTAGGTGTTGAAGCGGTAGCAGACCTGGCTGAAGCTGCCGGCCTGGAAGGCGCTCACCCGCCGCCAGGCGCACCAGGCCACGGAGAGCAGCCAAGTGATCAGCACCGTGCCCAACACCGCCGCGATCAGGCCGGGCTGGGCGTCCAGGCGGGGGCCGGCCGCGCCGATCTTCCAAAAGAGCAGCGCCGGAAAAAAGATGTAGTAGACCAGGCGGTCGGAGGTCTGGAAGAATTCCGGCCCGGCCAGCTTGAGGCGCATCAGGGCCTGGCCCAGGCCGATGAGCAGAAACACCGGCAGGACGGTGGTCAGGATGGGGGCGAACATCCGGCGCGGCTCCAGCCTGGGTTTGCGGGGGGGCGGCCGGAAGCCGGCCGTCTCCCCCTTGATACTCCAGGCCGGGCCAGCCGGGCAAGCCCGAGCCGGGCTGGCGGCCCGCGCCGGGGCCGCAGTCAGCCCGCGGCTAGAGCCAGAACTGCGGGTAGCGCCGGCCGGGGTGCAGGTTGTTGACCACCAGGGCCACCAATAGCATCACCAGCGCGCCCGCGCCCACCGGGGCCAGGGCGTAGAGATAGCCCAGGTCGTGCACCTGGGGCCCGCCGATGACCGCGATCAGGGCCGTGGCCCCGCCGGGCGGGTGCAGGGTGCGGGTGGCGTGCATCACCAAAATAGAGGTGGCCACGGCCGCCGCGCCGGCCAGCCAGGGCGTGGAGCCTATGAATTGCCAGGCCGCCACCCCCACCAGGGCCGAGAGCACGTGGCCGCCCACCAGGTTGCGGGGCTGGGCCAGGGGGCTCATGACCGCGCCGTAGATCAGCACCGCCGAGGCCCCGAACGAGCCGATGAGAAACAAGAGCGGCATGCCGGAGAGGAACAGGCCCTGCATGCCGCCCACCGCCGCGATGCCCAGGAAGGCCCCCAGCCAGGACCAGGCCATTTCGCCAAAACTGACCCGGGGCGGGCAGGCGGCGCAACCCCTCATCTTGCAAAAGAACTCCATGCCCGACCCTCCCTTGGCTTCGGCTCGCGCCGTTATTTAATATTTTGGTACTTTATTTCCCGTATACCCCAGGCCCGCCCGCCAGGCAAGAAAAATTGCTGCCGAACCCGCCGGGCCAGGGTTGCGCCATCCCGGCCGGCCGGGGTATATCCCTTCTGCCGGCCTTGCGCCGCCGCTATCCCACCCTCGCCGGAGGCTCGGCATGACCGCCGACTCGCTGGACGCCTATCTGGAGGCCTGGCCCGCGGACCAGGCCGGGCTCAAAAAGGCCCTGGTCGAGCTGCGCCAGGCCGCCCTGGCCCTGGCCAAGGCCAGCGAGGCCTTCATCGCCCGGCCCGGCGTCAGCCACTCCCTGCGCTATGACCTGGCCCCCCGCCCGGCCGGCCGCGCCCGCCAGGTCTTTTTCCTGGTGGACGTGGTGGAGGACGCCGGGGTGCGCTTTTTGTCGGTGTGCTTCTATGAGGACGAGGTGGACGATCCGGAGGAGCTGGGCAACGCCATCCCCCAGGGGCTGTTCGCCGAGACCGGCTATTGCTTTGACGTGGACGGCTACGACCCGGAGCAGATGGCCTATTTGCTGGCGCGGCTAAAGGTGGCCCACCGGAGCGCCAGCGCGGCCTGAAGCCAATTCGCGCCCGTATAAGTTCCCGTGAGGCAAAATGCGGGCGGGGATAAACCCCGCCCTGCTTTTTTGGAACCAAGCCCTACGGGAGCGAAGGGCGCGGGTGCAGGGCCTGGCCCCACCCGACCCGCGATGGCTGTCGCGGCACGCGACCCCGACTCGCTATGGGAGTCGCGGCACGCGACCCCGCTATGGCTGTCGCGGCACGCGACCGCGGCACGCGACTTAGCCCCGCTTGCGCATGCCCAGCTTGAGCACCAGCCAGCGGGCGATGAGCACCAGGGCCGGCAGCCACCACCAGGTCAGCGGCCGGGCCTGCCACCAGGTCACGGCCAGGTCCCGGGCCAGGGAGGGCGGGTTGTTGCCGAACCAGCCCTGCACCAGGGGGGCCGGGAAGATGTGCTTTTGCATCATCTCGATCCAGAACCAGCCCAACTGCGCCTCGGACAGGGTGCGGTACTTGAAGACCAGCACCATCATCAGCGACACCGCCACCGCCATGACCACCAGCAGCAGGGTGCGCAGGGGCTGGTTCACGGCCTAGGCCTCCGTTGCCTCGGCCGCTCCGGCCGGCCCGGCCTGGGCCCAGGCCCGCAGGTTGGCCCAAAGCTCGCCGCCGGCGTCATCGGCCAGGCGGCCGCGCAGGAACAGGCCCAGGAGGCCTTCCAGGCCGCGCACCACCGCGTCGATGAGGGCCACCCGCTCCAGCACCAGGCCGTCGATGCCCTCGGGCCCGCCCTCGGCCGGGGCGGTGGCCGGGGTCTTCAGGGCGCCGATGGCCAGCTCGGCCGCGTTGAGGCTGAGCATGTACTCCTCGCCGTCGATCATGATCCCCAGGCGGATGGCCTCCACCAGCTTGCCGCGTTTGAGCGCCTGGCGGGCCTCGGCCAGGGAGGCCTCGCGGCCGGTGACGCTGACCCGGGTGCCCTCCTGGCCCATGGCCGGACCCAGCAGCAGGCGGTCGCCCAGCATCAGCTCCACCGAGCGGCCGTCGGGCAGGGTCAGGACCGGCTCGGTCTCGCAGAGGTACCACAGCCAGGTCAGGAACTCCTGGCCCAGGAAGATCTTCTCGTTGAGTAGGCTCAAGAGGTCCATGCTAGGCCTCCCCTTGGTAGAGGCTTAAGGGGCGCGCCGCCTCCAGGCGCTGGGCCAGGGGGCCGGGGCCCAAGAGGTCGCCGGCCACCAGGTAGGGCAGGCGCGGGATGAGGGCCAGGTCAAAGCTGCGGCGGAACAGGTCCTCCAAGAGGTCGCGCACGCCGCGGCCGGCCGCGCCCAGCCAGAGTTCGGCCTTGCTGGTGTCCCAGCAGACCTCGTAGACCTGGGTGGTGGGCGGGATGCGGCGCAGCAGGTCCAGGCGCACCTTTTCCTTCAGCTCCTCGCGGTCATGACGGCTCAGCGGCCGGCCGTCGCGGGCGTCCAGGGCCTTCTTGACCTCGATGCGCAGGTACTTGCGCACCAGGCTGGTGGAGACCTTGCGCTGATCCACCCGCATGCCCAGCACGATGTAGGGATCCAGGGCGTAGGCCGCGTAGGCGAAATTGGTGTCCATGAAGTCGTGGGCCGAGACCCAGCCCACGGCCGATTCGTCGGTGCTCTGCTCGATGTCCAGGAACACGTTGGCCCGGATGCGCCGGTCCACGAAGTCCCAGAAGTCGGGCGGCGCATCGCCCTTGACCTGATACCGGCTCAGGCTGGCCGAGCCCTTGAAAAGTCCCATGTCGCCTCCGCGCGTAAAAAGTCCCGGAGAGCTTACCCTCCCCGGGCGGTGCTAGGCAAGCGGGCCGCCGCTGAGCTGCACTTCGCTGAAAAGCAGGCTGGGGGTGCGCAGCTTGGCATAGGGGAAGGGGTCGTCGCCCACCGCAATGAGCGCGCCCCACAGACCGGCGAAGTTGCCGGCCAGGTTCATGCCCTCCACCGCGTGGGCCACCTGCCCGTTCTCCAGCCACAGGCCTTGCACGCCGTAGGAGAAATCGCCGGTGGTGGAGTTGAAGTTGCCGCCCAAAAACCCGGTGACGGCCAGGCCCCGCCCCACCCCGGCCATCAACTCGGCGAAGCCGGCGCGGCCGCTGGGGGTGAGCGCCAGGTTGCTGCTGCCGCCGGTGGTGGGCTTTAATTCCAGCTTCCTGGCGTGGTAGGTGTCCAGGTAGAAGTTGGCCAGGTCGCCGGCCTCTATGATCGCCAGGGGCCGGGCGGCCACGCCCTCGGCGTCGTACCAGCGCGAGCCAAACCCGCCGGGCATGAGAGGCTCGTCGCGGATGGTCAGCAGCTTGGCCGCCACCGGCTTGCCCAGGGAGTCGCGCAGATAGCTGCGGCCCTGTTGCAGGGTGGGGCCGGCCAGGCAGCCCAGCAGATCGCCCACCAGGCGCTGGGCGGCCAGGTTCTCCACCACCACCGGGAAGCGCCCCGAGGGGCCGGGTTTTGCGCCGAACTGGCGCAGGGCGCGCCGGGCCGCCTCCTGGGCCAGGTCGCGGCCGGTGGCCGGGTCATCGAGGCCGGCCAGGCCGTGGCCGCCCTGCCACCAGTAGCCGCTGCGGCGCTTGCCCGCGGCCTGGGGGTCCATGAGCACCAGGCCGGTGACGGCGAACCCGCCGGTCTCCTCCTGGCTGCCCATGAAACCGTCGCTGGTGGCCAGCAGATCCTGGTTCACCTCCATGTAGGCGTTGCCGGTGGCGCTGACCAGCCCGCCGGCCGCGGTGGCGGCCGCCCGCGAGGCCTCTTCCAGGCTGCGGGCCAGCGCCACCCACTGCTGGGTGGGGCTCTGGCGCAGGGCTTGGTCGGACAGGCCCAGCTCCGGGGCCGGCGGTTTGGCCAGGCGGGCGGGGTCGGCCAGGGAGCGCAGGGGGTCGGGCTCCAGCAGGCGGGTCAGCGCCGCGGCCTGGCCCACGAACTCGGCCATGGCCGCCGGGCGCAGATCGCTGGTGGAGTGCACGGCGAAGCGGCCGTCCACGAACAAGCGCAGCGACAGGTCCTGCTTGGTGGAGGCCTGGGCCTTTTCCAGGGCGTTGTCGCGGAAGGCCACGTCTACGAAGCGCGCGCGGCTCACGTGCGCCGCAGCGGCCTGCGCACCGGCCTTTTGGGCGGCCATGAGGGCGGCCTCGACCACGGTGGCCATGTTGTCCAGGCTGCTCTTAGCCACGGCTGCCTCCCACGTTCAGGCTGCTGACCAGGGTCGTGGGCAGGCCCTGGCTCACCGGCACGCTCTGGCCGTTCTTGCCGCACATGTAGCCGGCCGTGGCCAGGGCGGGGTCGTTGCCCACCATGGTGATGCGGGCCAGGGCCTCGGGCCCGTTGCCCACCACGTTTATGTCCTTGACCGGGTGGGCCAGGCGGCCGTCCTCGATGGCATAGCCGGTTTTCACGTAGAAGCTGAAATCGCCCGCGCCGATGTTGACCTGGCCGTTGCTGAACTGCACCGCGTAGAGGCCCTTTTTCACGCTGGCGATGATCTCCTCGGGCGCATAGGCCCCGGCCTCCATGAAGGTGGCCCGCATGCGCGGCATGGGTGCGTACTCGAAACTCTGGCGGCGGCCGCTGCCGGTGCTCTGGGTCTGGTACCAGCCCGCGCTGAGCCGGTCTTGCAGGTAGCTGACCAGGCGGCCCTTTTCCACCAAGACCGTGCGGCGGCTGTCGCCGGCCTCGTCGTCGAAGTTGATGGCCCCGTGGGAGTGGGCGATGGCGCCATCGTCCACCACCGTCACCTGGGCGTCGGCCACCATCTGGCCCATGCGCTCGGCATAGGTGCTGATGCGCCGGCGGTTGAAGTCCGCCTCCAGGCCGTGGCCGATGGCCTCGTGCAAGAGGATGCCCGAGGAGCCGGGGGCCAGCACCACCGGCATCTCGCCGGCATTGACCGGCCGGGCGTCAAAAAGCTCCAGGGTGGCGGCCACGGTCTGGTCGGCCTGGCGGTCGATCAATTCATTGCCGTAGACCTCCAGGCCGGCCCGGGTGGTCAGGTCGCGGTAGTTGTTCTCGCGCTTGCCGTCCTGCTCGGCCACGCAGGAGGTGTAGAGGCTGGTGCGCGGCCGCAAATCGGCGCGCAGGGCGCCCTCGCTGTTGGCCACCAGGATGCGGCTGGTGCCGTCGTGGAATTGCAGCAGGGTCTTTTTGATGCGCCCGTCGGCCGCGGCCATGCGGTCGCCGGCCCGGCGCAGCATGGCGATGCGCGCGTCCACCGGCACAGCGGACCAGGGCTTGGCCATGGGGTAGAGGTCCAGGCCGGCCTTGGCCTTCAAGGGCCGCACCTCCACCCCCCGCGCGGCGGGGGCCTGGCCGCCGGCGGCGGCCAGGCTGGCCGCGGCCCGGGCCGCCTCCAGCATGGCCGGCAGCTCCAGCACCTGGCTGAAGGCGTAGCCGGTCTGCTCGCCGCGCAGGACCCGCACGCCCATGCCCAGGCTGACCGAGGTGAAGGCCCGGTTCACCGAGCCGTCCTCCATCACGATCCAGGTGCCCTGGCTGTGCTGGAAGTATAGGTCGCAGTAGTCGCCGCCGCCGGCCAGGGCCTCGCGCATGACCCGGTCAAGCTCGGCCGGGCCGATGCCAAAGGCCTGGCCGAAATAATCGCCCCCGGCCGGCAGGGCCGCGTGGATGGCCGCGGCCTGGGCCTGGCGCTCCAGGCCCAGCCAGGCCGGCATGAGCGCCGCCGCGCCGGCGGCCAACAGGAAGCCCCGCCGGCTCAGACCGCCGGCCGGGGATGGTGTGGCATGCATGGCATCTCCCTCGGGCTGGCCCCCTTGGGGGCGTTGCTGCGGCCGGGTCGGCCGGGACGCAAGCGAGCGTTTTTTCAACGACCGATCACTCTTGCGGCACCGGGCCGCGCGGCACCGCGTCGTCTCCCAGGTAATGATAGAGGATGTTCTTCCAGGAATCACTGTGGATGCGCCGCAGCAGGGCCTGGTTGATCTCCTTGCGCAGCGGGCTTTTGTTGGGCACCGCAAAGGCGTAGTCCTGGGGATCGAAGCGCCGCGGCAGCATCCTGAGCCCCACCGGCAGCTCGTGCTTGATGATGTATTGCAGCACCGGCTCGTCAAAGACAAAGGCGTCGATCTTGCGGTCCGCCAAGGCCCGCATGCCTTCCAGGGGGGTGCTGTAGCGGAAGAAATCGATGCGGTGGCTGGTCAGGTAGACGTCGCTGGTGGAGCCGGCCACGGTGCCCACCCGCACCGAGGCCAGGTCCTGCACGTCGCGCACCACGTTGCTCAGGTTGGTCACGGTCAGCGCGGTGGTGATCACCGCGGTGAACAGGCTGACCAGCACCAGGGACACCAGCATCCAGATGAAGGCCAGGATGCGGCCGGCGAGCGTCACCGGGGTCACGTCGCCATAGCCCACCGAGGATAAGGTCTGGGCCGCCCACCACAGGGACTCGCCCACGCCCTTGGCCCCGTCGCCCAACTGGGTGTGGCGGGCCCGGCGCTCCACCAGCCAGAGCAACAGCCCCATGATGACCAGGCCCACCAGGATGAGGCCCATGACCATAACCGGCCGGCTAGAGAACAGGTGGTGGACCACCTCCTCCCAGCCGCCCACCTCGTTGGCGGGCACGGCGATGGACAGCCCGTTGTGATAGTAGGGATGGGAGAAGTCGATGATCTGCTCGCGGTAGGAGGTCACGGTCAGCGCGGTGGCCGCCACGTCCACCACCCCGGCCTGCACCGCCTTGATCAGGTCCTCCAGGCCGAACTCCACCACCTTGTACTTGAGCCCCAGGTCCTCGGCGATCCCGTCCCAGAGGTCCATGGCCAGGCCGCGGTAGACGCCGTCCTGGTCGCGCAGGACAAAAGGCTCGATGAGGGTGGTGCCCACCACCAGCTCGCGCTGGGCCTTCGCCGGCTCCGCGGCCAGCCCGGTGGCGCTGACGCCCGCCAGCGCCCAGGCCAGCATCCATATCACCGCTCTGCGCATGGCCCCCTCCTCCAGCGCCGGGCCGCCGCCCGGCCAACTCAGTCGGTTGCGGCTATGTTACCAGGTTCGCGCCGGCCAGGGCAGCCTGTCGCTTGACGCCCCCGCCCCCCGCTTCTAAACTGAAGGCGTCAGAATTGCATATTCTACCTGTCCGGCCCCCCTTGGCCGGACCTGTCCGGGGGTGGCATCATGCTGGTGGTGGAAGACCTGGCGGTGGAGCTGGCCGGCCGGCTCCTATTGAAGCATATCGACCTGGCCATACCGGCCGGGGAGACCCACATCCTGTTCGGGCCCAACGGCTCGGGCAAGACCTCGCTGCTCATGACCATCATGGGCTACCCCCAATACAAGGTGGTGGGGGGCAAGATCACCTTCAAGGGCGTGGACATCACCCACGCGCCCATCAACGAGCGGGCCGCGCTGGGCGTGGGCATGTCCTTCCAGCGCCCGCCCACCATCAACGGCCTCAAGGCCCGCCAGATGGTGAAGCTCTGCGCCAAGGCCGAGGTGGACGTGGACGCCCTGGCCGAGAAGGTCAACTTCGTCGATTTCCTGGAGCGCGACGTCAACGCCGGGCTTTCGGGCGGGGAGATCAAGCGCAGCGAACTTTTGCAGCTCATGGCCCAGGAGCCCGACCTGATGCTCTTTGACGAGCCGGAGAGCGGGGTGGACCTGGAGAACATCGCCCTGGTGGGCCACACCATCGCCGAGCTGCTGCAAAAGGACGGCGACCTGGCTTTACCCGCCGGCAAGTCCATCCGCCAGACCCGTCGCGAGCGCACCAAGATGGGGCTGATCATCACCCACACCGGCTACATCCTGGATTACCTGGAGGCCGACAAGGGCTACGTGCTCTATCACGGCGTCCTCTCCTGCGGCAACAATCCCCGCGAAATCCTGCGCTGCGTGGGGCAATACGGCTATGAGGAGTGCGTGCGATGCACCCTAGTAGAGAGCAACTGAGGCAGAAGGCCGCCGCCGCCGCCAACAAACCGGCGGCCATCGGCGCGGACATCGACCTGAGCCAGTTCGACCGGACCGTCACCGTCGGGCCCCAACTGGCCGAAACCGAGCTGTGCAGCCTGCCCCAGGCCGACCTGGACCGCATGCTGCTGGCCGGGGTGGACGTCAACAGCCCCGAGCGCGGCGGCACCTACATCATGAAGGACACCTCCATCATGCACTGCTCCTCCAGGCAGGAGGGGGTGGAGGTGCTGCCCATCCGCCAGGCCCTGGAGCACCATCCCTGGATCTGGGATTACTACTGGAAGGCGGTGGCGGTGGACGCCGACAAGTACACCGCCGCGGTGGAGCTGGACCTGCACGACGGCTACGTCATCCGGGCCCTGCCCGGCAGCCACACCATCTACCCCATCCAGGCCTGCCTGTACATGGAGCGCGAAAAGCTCCAGCAGAACGTGCACAACATCATCATCGCCGAGGAGGGCAGCGAGCTGCACATCATCAGCGGCTGCGTCACCAGCGAGAAGATGCATTCCGGCGTGCACGCCGGCGTGAGCGAATTCTACATCAAGAAGGGCGCCAAGCTCTCCTTCACCATGATCCACAACTGGGCCGAGGAGATGCTGGTGCGCCCGCGCTCGGCGGCCTTCGTGGAGGAGGGCGGGCTTTTCCTGAGCAACTACATCTGCATGAAGCCGGTGCGCTCGTTGCAGATGTACCCCACCGCCCACCTCATCGGCCCCGACGCCGTGGCCCGCTTCTACAGCATCATGGTCGGCACCCCCACCACCGACATCGACGCCGGCAGCCGCGTCATCCTCAACCACCCCGGCTGCCGGGCCGAGATCGTCAGCCGCTCCATCACCAACGGCGGCAAGATCATGGCCCGCGGCCACCTGGTGGGCAACGCCCCGGACATCAAGGCCCACCTGGAATGCCGCGGCCTCCTGTTGGGCGGCGGGGCCATGCTGGCCGTGCCCCAGCTCGACGGCTTCGTGGACGGCGTGGAGATGAGCCACGAGGCCGCCGTGGGCAAGATCGCCCAGGAAGAGATCCTCTACCTCATGAGCCGGGGACTCAGCGAAGACGAGGCCACCGCCACCATCGTGCGCGGCTTTTTGAGCGTGGACATCCCCGGCCTGCCCGCCCAGCTCCAGGCCGAGATCGACCGCGCCGTGCAGGCCACCGACCAGGACGCCATGTGAGAGGCATCGGGGGGAACCCTTTTTGCGCGGCAAAAAGGGTTCCCCCGCACCCCCGGCCCCGAAAAAGCCCTGCTATCAACTGTCATTGCGAGCGCAGCGAAGCAATCTCTTGATCCCCTTTTCCACTAATCGCAGACAAGAGATTGCCGCGTCGCAACCCCAAGGGGTTGCTCCTCGCAATGACGTCTTTTGTGGGGAACGGCGCGGGGAACGGGCGGACGGCGCCCGTTAGCCGATGCGGCTCTTGAAGCGCAGCACGCTGAAGGTGAGCAGGCACAACCCCAGCACGCCCAGGCCCAGGTATTCGGGCCAGAGCACCTCCAGGCCCACGCCCTTCAAAAACACCCCCCGCACCGTGATGATGAAGTAGCGCAGTGGGTTGATGTAGGTGAACCACTGCACCGGCTCGGGCATGTTGGCGATGGGGAAGATCAGCCCCGAGAGCAGGATGGCCGGGGTGAGGATGAACGAGCCCGCGGTCATGGCCTGCTGCTGGGTGCGCGAAAGCGTGGAGATGAGGAGCCCCAGGCCCACCGAGTTGAACAAAAACAGCACGATGCCCAACAGCAGCACCGCTAGGCTGCCCCGCAGAGGCACCCCGAACCAGTACACGCCGGCCAGGGTGACCAGCATGGCGTCGATGAGGCTGATGAGCACGAAGGGAATGGTCTTGCCCAGGATCAGCTCCAGGGGCCTGAGCGGGGTGACCAGGAGCTGCTCCATGGTGCCGATCTCCTTTTCGCGCACCACGGCCAACGCGGTGAGCATCAGGCTGACCAGCATCACCACCATGGCGATGACGCCCGGCACGAAGGACCAGCGCCCGGTGAGGTTGGCGTTGTACCAGACCTGTTGCTCGATGGCCACCGGCTGCTTGATGCGCTTCAAGCCCAGCCGGTCCAGCTTGTCCTGCATCAGCTCCTGGGTGTAGTCGGAGAGCACCTGGTTGAAATAGCGCATCACCACGATGGTCTGGTTGGAGTCGGTGCCGTCAAGCAGAAGCTGCACCGAGGCGGTGTCGCCCTGCTTGAGCTTGCGGGCGAAATCGTTGGGGATCACCAGCACCAGGCTCACCTTGCCGTCGTCCAGCATCTTCCGGGCCTGGGTCTCGTCGTCCAGCCAGTGGCTCAGGTCGAAGTAAGGCCCGCTGGTCAGGCGCTCGCGCAAGAGCCGGCTCTGGGTGGAGCGGTCCTGGTCCAGCACCGCGGTGCGGATGTGGTGGATGTCGAAGTTGACCGCGTAGCCGTAGATGATGAGCTGGACCAGGGGGGGCAGGAAGAGCAGCACCCGCAGGCGCCGGTCCCTGAGCACCTGGATGAACTCCTTGACCAGCATGCGCCGGATGCGCCGCAGCATCGCGTTCAACTCACCTTCTTGACGAAGCGCCGCGCCGCCAGCAGCAGGAACAGCAGCGCGAAGCCGGCCAACAGCAGGGCGTCGGGCCACAGCGAGGCCAGGCCCAGGCCCTTCAGGTACACGCCCTTGGTCAGGCTGACGAAATAGCGCGCCGGCACGATGAAGCTGAAGGTGCGCAAGGCCCAGGGCATCTGCTGGATGTCGAACATGAAGCCGGAGAGCAACAGCGCCGGCAGGAAGGTGGTTAGCATGGCCAGCAGGTTGGCCTGGAGCTGGTTCTGGGCCGCGAAGGAGATCAGAAGCCCCTGGGCCAGCATCACGATCAGGTAGAGCGCGCTCATGGCGATCATCAAGAGCCAGGAGCCGCGCATGGGCACCTCGAAGAGCCACTGGCCCATGCCCATGGCGATGCCCATGTCCACCATGCCAATAAGGAAGTACGGGCCCAGCTTGCCCAGGATCAGCTCGGGCTTCTTGAGCGGGCTGGCGATGAGGCCTTCCATGGAGCCGCGCTCGCGCTCGCGCACCACGCACAGGCTGGTCAGGATCGCGCCCACCATGGTCATGATGACCACGATCAGGCCCGGCACGATGAAGTTGCGGCTCTCCAGCTCCTCGTTGTACCAGACCCGGGGCTCCGGGCTGATGGGCGTCTTCAGGCGGGTGAACCCCTGGCGTTGCAGGCGCTCGGTCATCAGCTTCAGGTTGTAGTCGTTGGCCACGGCCTGCAAATAGCCCAGGATCACGTTGGCGGTGTTGGCGTCGGCGCCGTCGATGAGCGCCTGCACCTTGGCCTGGCCCTCGCCCTTGACCATGCGGCCGAAGCCGTGGGGCAGCACCAGCACCAGCCGCGCCTGATCGTGATCCAGGAGCCAGCCGGCCTGCTGGGCGCTGTCCACCAGGGCGGCGCGCGAAAAATAGGGCGAGCCAAAGAGGCGGTCGCAGAAATGGCGGGCCTCGGCGGTGCCGTCCTGGTCCCAGACCGCGGTGGGCACGTGCTTGATGTCAAAGGTGAGCGCGTAGCCGTAGAGCAGCAGCAGCATCACCGGCATCAGGATGATCTGGATCAGGCTGGTGGGGTCGCGCCGGATGTGGATGAGCTCCTTGCGCAGCACGGCCCAGGCGCGCGGCAGGTTCATGGCCGGCCTCCGCGCCGCTTTTGCCCCCGGTTGTGCTGGCGCCCCTCTCCCATGCGCCAACTATAGCAACTGGTGCGATAAATAAAACCGCAAACCCCGGCCCGCCGGACGGGGCCGAAATGCGTTGGCGGCCGGGGCCGGGGTGTGCTTTATTGGCCTTGACCCTGCCGCCCGCCCCTGACCCGCCGCCCGAAAGGAGCCGCCATGGCCAAGCCCGGCCCCCTCAACGCCCTCACCGACGTGGCCGGCCTCATCGTGGGCCACCACAGCGACCTCGTCAACGTCAGCGGCTGCACGGCGATCATCGCCCCGGAGGGCGCGGTGGCCGGGGTGGACGTGCGCGGCTCGGCCCCCGGCACCCGGGAGACCGACCTCCTGGCCCCCCAGAACCTGGTGCAGCGGGTCAACGCGGTCATGCTCTGCGGCGGCTCGGTATACGGCCTGGCCGCGGCCGACGGCGCGGTGCGCTGGCTGGCGGAAAAGGGCTGGGGCTTCCCCCTGGACCAAGGCGCGGTGGCCCCCATCGTGCCGGCGGCCTGCCTTTTCGACCTGGGTCGCGGCCCGCAGTACGTGCCGCCGGCCGGGCCGGACTGGGGCCGGGCCGCCTGCGCGGCGGCCAACGCAGGACCGGTGGCCCAGGGCCTGGCCGGGGCCGGGGTGGGGGCGGTCTCGGGCGGGATCAAGGGCGGGCTGGGCTCGGCCAGCCTGGGGCTGGCTAACGGACTGACCGCCGCGGCCCTGGTGGCGGTGAACAGCCTGGGCAGCGTCATCAACCCGGCCAGCGGCCTGGCCTGGGAGCTGGGCTTGGAGATCGGCGGCGAGTTCGGCCCGGCCGCGCGGCGTCCGGTGGCGCTGCCGCCGCCGCCCGGCGGGGAGCCGGCCCGCAACACCACCATCGCGGTGGTGGCCACCGACGCCAGCCTGGACAAGGCCCAGGCCATGAAGATGGCCCAGATGGCCCAGGACGGCCTGGCCCGGGCCATCCGGCCGGCCCACACCATGTTCGACGGCGACACGGTCTTCTGCCTGGCCACCTGCCAGCGCCCCCTGCCCGCGGCCGAGGGCTTTTTCAGCGCGCCCCTGGCCCCGGCCCTGAACGAGCTGGGCCAGGCCCTGGCCGATTGCCTGAGCCGGGCCATCGTCAAGGCCTTGGCCCACGCCGAAGGCCTGGCCGGTTTCCCGGCCTGGGCCGCGCTGCCCGGCCGCTAGACCTAACCGGGTTGGTTTGATGGCAAAGTATTTTGGTTGTAAAAATACTTTACCTTCAAATCATCACCTGAGCCGTCCCATGATCGGCAGGTTCGCCAAGCCGGGCGCATATCAAAAGCTGTTCATCCCGCGTCAGTTCAGGCTCTGCCTGGCCGGCGGGGGGCCTTGGCCCTGGCCGCCTTTTATTGGCAGTGGGCCGCTCTGATGCCGGCCTGGCCGGGGGCGGTCCTGGCCCTCATAGCGGCGGCGCTCAACGGCGCGCCGATCATCTGGGAGGCGGCCCGGGGCCTGTGGCAACGCCGGGTCAGCGTGGACGAGCTGGTCAGCCTGGCCATCCGGGACGGAGCCTACGGACTGTTGAGCCCCATCGCGGCCTCGATCTTCCACAACGCGGGCTCCATCATCGTGGTGCTCACCTCGGCCAGCCTGGTGCTGATGCGGGAGAAACCGGCCGCGGCCGCGGCCCAGGCCTGACCGGAGGCCGGCATGGACCAGATCGAGAAGTTGGCGCGGCTCTTGGTGGAGTTCTACGAGCGCTTCTCGTCCTGGGAGCAGGGGGTGGTCAAGGAGACCGGCCTCAGCCTGCCCCAGATGCACACCCTGGAAATACTGGGCTCGTCCGGTCAGTTGCGCATGAAGGAGCTGGCCGGCAAGATGGGCATCACCACCGGCGCGCTGACCGTGCTGGTGGACCGCCTGGTGCGGGCCGGGCTGGTGGCGCGCCAGCCCAATGAGCAGGACCGCCGCTCCATCCGGGTGGGGCTCACCGAGGAAGGCGCCAAGTATATCCGGGAGCACCACAAGCTGCACCGCCAGCTCACCCACGAGCTGGCCAGCGCCCTGGAGCCCGCGGAGCTGGCCGCGCTTTTGGCCAGCATCCCCAAGCTCAACGCCAGCTTCTAGGAGCCTGTCGGAGTAATAGCTCCGGCAGGCTCCTAGGCGGGCCATGGACGGCCCGCCAAATTACGCAGGCCGTAAGACCTAAGCAATTTTAGCGAGTTGTCGAAATTCACTTTCGGCAACTTGACGTCGTGAAAAGCCATGGACGGCTTTTCCCGACAGGCTCCTAGGCGGCGGCACGGACCTGGTGCGCCTCGCGCGGCGCGCGCTGGGGTCCAGCGCCAGGGGCCATGGCTATGGCCTGTGAACTACAGCAGCCGCCAGGCCATCACCACCAGGATGACCGATACGGTGCCCACCATGTACTTGTAGGGCAGATTGGCGGCCAGCTTGTCGTCGGTGATGAAATAGCGGGTGGAGCAATCGCGGCAGCGCACCGGCCGCACGCCGGTGAAATGGCAGCGCAAGCGCTCGGCCAGGCCGCGGCGGTGGGCCAGATGGGCCCACGCGCTGCCGCAGTAGGGACAAACCACCAAATCGGCCATAGATCACCTCCGGATCCCCCTGACGCGCGGGGCAGGCGCGTCGGGGCAGGGGGTTGCCCAAAGGCGGAGGTGATCCGAAATGGATGGCTACAAACTACGGGGTGGTTCGGCGGTCCCGCTGCCATGGCCCGCCGTGGGGCGTTAGGCCGGTGACTTTGCGTCCCGCCCTTTCGGACGGTTTGCCATTTCGTTCGCCTTCCGCACCTAATAAACTATCAGCGTAACTGACTGATGTCAATCGTAATAAATGTGCATAATCCGATCAGGATTGCTCACAGTTTGGGCAATTCCTTCTCCAGCTCCGCGAAGGCGTCCTCCAGGTCGTTGAGCATGGTCTCGGCCGCCGAGAGCTTCCAGCCGCCGATGGCCTCGCCGACCTTGCGGTGCAGGTCGATGATGGCCTGGCCCTTTTTCAGCGCCACCGCCTTGACCTCGGCGTCTGCCGCCGGCGACTGGCTGAGATCCACCAGCAGCGGGGCCAGTTCAAAGAGCGACGGGCTCTCCTCAATCAGGCGGTTGTCCACCCCGGCCAGGGCCCGGTGCAGCTTGGGGAAGGCCTTGGCCAAGCCCTGGGGGTAGACCGGCTCGATCCGCACTCTTATCTGCTGATACTTGCTCATGGTTTTCCTTCTTGCCCCGGCCTACAGCCTGCCGGAGAAAATGAGCCGGGCCACGTGGTCCACCACGTCGATGCCGGCCAGGGCCGGACCGCGCCGGCCATATTTGACATTGAATTCCAAAAGCGTCGGCTGGCCGTCCACCCAGGCCAGGTCCAGGCCCACCTCGTCGAGCCGGCCCAGCCGGGCCGCGGCCACCGCCAGTTCCACCGCCGCCGCCGGCACGCCGTTGAAATCCACCACCCCGCCCTGGGCCAGGTTGCTGCGGAACTCGCCGGCCGCCGCCACCCGCCAGTAGGCCGTCACCGGCTCATAGTCGATGACCACCACCCGGAGATCGCGGTCGACGGGCAGGTATTCCTGGATGTAGGCCGGCCGGTGGCGGGCCAGGTAGGCGGCCAGGTCGGCGGCGTTTTGGACCAAAAAAACGCCCCGGCCCAGGGCCGAGGCCCGGGGGGCTTTGGCGATGAATGGATAACTGAAATACCGGGGTATCTCCGCCGCCTGGCGGCCGTAAAAAACCCGGGTGCGGGGGTGGGGCAGGCCGGCCAGCTTGAAGAACGCGGTCTGGCGGATCTTGTCGCCCTCGTACAGGTGGCACTCCAGGCTGGGGAAGATGGGCCGTCCCAGGGTGGTCAAAAGCTCGGCGTAGACGGTGGTGGGGTAGTAGACCTTGGGCGCGGCCCGGATGAGGTCGCGCTGGGCCGGGGTGTAGTCATCCCAATTGGGCTTGAGGCCCAGGGTGGTCACCTGGGGATAGCGGCGCAGGCGCGCACCGATGGCCACGATGGATGTTGGCAAGGCCCCCCCAGGTGCGAGTTATGGAAAAAACAACGCAGCCGGCCTGTAAGCCGAGTTCTGTTCCCGGCCATCAAGGCCGGGCGACGGTCATTCCTCTAGGACGCCGGTTGCCCGGCGTCTCCAGCAACCTACCCGGGGGCTTCGGACGGGCCGCCCTCAAGCGCCCCCCTATTTGGTCTTGCACCGGGTGGGGTTTGCCTAGCTCCGGACGTCGCCGCCCGGACTGGTGAGCTCTTGCCTCGCCGTTTCACCCTTACCGCCCGCCAAGGCGGACGGCGGTCTGCTTTCTGTGGCGCTATCCATGGGGTCGCCCCCCCTGGCCGTTAGCCAGCACCCTGCCCTGTGGTGCTCGGACTTTCCTCCCGCCCGCCCATGGCGGACCGGCGACCGTCCGGCCGACTGCGTTGCCCTTATAAAATAACATTTAAAGGCGAGGAATGCAGGCGTTCATGCCAGGTTGCTGCCGAACAAGTAAAGCCCCCTCACCCCTCCCTCTCCCCCGGAAGCCGGGGGAGAGGGCAAGAGACAGCGCCGGCCGGCAAGCCCCGGGCCTTTTCTCTTGACCCTAGGTGCGTGTCGGAGAAAGCCATCCATGGCTTTCTCCTCTTGGAACTTGCCAAAAGTGAATTTTGGCAAGTTCTCGGAATGGCGCCAAAA
>JAZDHW010000005.1:0-5317 GCA_043805555.1 Pseudomonadota bacterium | reverse complement strand
CAAGGAGGCCTGGTTCGGCTCCGGCGCCAAGGTCAAGTCCAACCAGGGCGACCTGGAGCGCCTGGGCCAGCTTTTCTGGAGCCAGAGCGAGGCCGGCTTCTACGACGCCGTGAACCGGCTCAAGGCGTTGCTGGAGGAAGGCCATGCCTTCTATGGCGGTGAGGAAACCGAGGACGAGCGGATGAACGCCTTCAAGGAGGCCTGGCTGCAAACCCTGCAAGACCACGCGCTGGCCATCTTCGACGAATACTCGCAATACGACCAGGTGGAGCGGGCCAACCCCAAGCGCATAGTCCTGGCGCGCAAAAACCTGTGGTTCTGGGTGGGGCGCCGGGCCAAGAAGATGCGCCAGGCCCTGGATTTGCCGGAATTGGAGAAGAAACCCGCCAAGCAAGCCAAACGGGGAAAGGGGGATAAAGCGTGAGCGAGGAAAGGGAATACGGGCTGCGCGGCCCGGCCGCGCGCCAGGCGCTGCGCGCCTGGTGGTGGCGGCTGCTCGTGGAGGACGGCCCTGAACGGCACAAGGAGGAGGACGCCCCTCGCCGGTCGCCCCGGCGCGGCGACCGCGCCCAATTGCGGCGCTGCCGCACCCTTGGCCAGGTGGTCATGGACAAGGCCTTCAACGACCTTTTGCGCGACCTGCACGCCAAAAACGTCCCGCTCGGCGAACACCTCCAGGGCCTGGCCGCGGCCGCCCTGGTGCTGATGGAGGTGCGCGGCGAGTCCGAAGAACCTACCCTGGGCCGGCTCATGGCCGCGCCGGGCAAAAACCCCAAGCAGGGCCGGGTCAGCGGCCTGCGCTTCCGTCGCCTGCTGGCCATCGACGACCTGGAGGAGCTGACCCAGGCCCTGATCCGGGTGGTGCGCCTTTGCGGCGACAAGGCCCCGGTGACAGCCCTGGCCAGGGACATCCTCGAATGGGCCGACCCCGCGCAGCGGGAAAAGATTCGCCAAAGTTGGGCCCGCGATTACTACGCCAACGTCCCCGACGCCGGGGACGTCCACGCCGCCTAGGCAAAGGAGCGCATATCATGAGCCGTTTCGTGCAGCTTCACCTGCTGACCTTCTATGCCCCCAGCAACCTCAACCGCGACGACCTGAACCGCCCCAAGACCGCCCACGTGGGCGGCGCGCTGCGCCTGCGGGTGTCGTCCCAGAGCCTCAAACGCGCCTGGCGCACCAGCGACGTCTTCCGTGATCGCTTCGCCGACAGCCTGGGCACCCGCACCAAGGAGATGGGCAACCAGGTCTACAGCCAGCTCCTGGCCCAGGGAGTGGCCGGGGACAAGGCCCAGGAGTGGGCTGTGGCCATCGCCGGCGTCTTCGGCAAGACCAAGACCGAAAAGCCCACCGAGATTGAGCAACTGGCCCATTTCACGCCCCAGGAGCGGGCGGCCATCGACGCCCTGGTGGCGCGCCTGGCCGGCGGCGGCGGCCCTCCCAGCGCGGAGGATCTGCAACTGCTCAGCCGCTCCGACACCGCCGTGGACATCGCCATGTTCGGCCGCATGCTGGCCGCCAACCCCGGCTTCAACAGCGACGCCGCGGTGCAGGTGGCCCACGCTTTCACCGTGAACAAGGCCACGGTGGAGGACGACTTCTTCACCGCCGTGGACGACTTGAACAAGCGCGAGGAGGACGTGGGCGCGGGCCACATGGGCGAGGTGGAGTTCGGCTCCGGCGTGTTCTACCTCTACATCTGCGTGGATTGCGACCGGCTCAGGGAAAACCTGGCCGGCCGCCAGGATCTGGTGGGGCCGGCCATGCGGGCGCTGACCGCGGCCGCGGCCACCGTGGCCCCCACCGGCAAACAGAACTCCTTCGCCTCCCGCGCCAATGCCCTTTACCTGCTGGCTGAGAAGGGCGACCGCCAGCCCCGCTCCCTGGCGGCAGCGTTCCTGAAGCCCGTGGCCGGCGCGGACCAGGCGGGCGAGGCCATCGGCCGGCTGCGCGCCTGCCGGGCGGACATGGACCGGGCCTACGGGGCCTTGGCCGATGACTTCCGCGAGATGAGCGTGCCCACCAGGGAAGGCACCCTGGCCGAGGTCCTGGACTTCGTGGGGGAGGCCTGCTCATGAGCCAGTTCCTCGTCTTCTGCCTCCATGGCCCCCTGTGTTCCTGGGGCGGGGTGGCCGTGGGCGAGCTGCGCATGAGCCAGGCCCACCCCACCCGCAGCGCGGTGCTGGGCCTGGTGGCCGGGGCCTTGGGGCTGCGGCGCGAGCAGGAGGACGACCTCCTGGCCCTGGACGCCTCCCTGGGCTTGGCGCTGCGGGTGCTTCGCCCCGGCCGGCCGCTCACCGACTACCACACCGTGGAGATGCCCAGCACCAAGAAACGGGGCGGCGTGCGCCACGCCACCCGCCGCGCGGAGCTCATCGCGGCCAAGGCCCAAAACGACAATCCCATGCTTTCCTTCCGCGAATACCGCGTGGACTCCCTCCACCTGGCCTGCCTGTGGGAAACCCGGCCCCGGCCGCCCTGGCCGCTGGAGGCCATCCTCCCGGCCCTGGAGCGCCCGGTCTTCACGCCCTACCTGGGGCGCAAGTCCTGCCCGCCGGCCCTGCCCTTCGCGCCGCAATTGGTCGAGGCCGCCGACGCCCGCCAGGCCCTGGCCGTTGACCGCTCCGCCACCCTGGAGGCCGCCGTGCTGGCGCGCCTGCCCCAATCCGGCGGGCTTGGCGATCTTTTCTGGGACGCCGACGACGGCGGGGCGGGGGCGGGCCTGGCCGAGACGGCCGACGACGTCTTCACCCGCCGCGACCGGCTCCTGAGCCGGAGTCGCTGGCAGTTCAGCCCTCGCCGGGAGGCCCGCGCGCCCTGGAGCGAGCCGGCCACCCAGGAGGAGTAGCCATGTTCATGAGCCGTTTGATCCTGGACGCCCTGCCGGCCGAGGCCCCCCAGCTTTGGCAGACCCAGGGCGACGCCTACGCCCTGCACCACCTGGTGTGGACACTGTTCAGCGATGGCCCCCAGCGCCGCCGCGATTTCCTCTATCGCCACGAGCCGGGCTTCATCTACGCCGTGTCCCGGCGGCCGCCGGACGACTCCTGGACCGGCCCGGCCCTGAAATGCAAACCCTATGCGCCCCGACTCAGCGCCGGCCAGCGCCTGGTATTCAGCCTGCGCGTCAATCCGGTGGTAAGCCGCAAGGACGCAAACCGCCGCCAGCAGCGCCACGACGTGGTGATGGAGGAGAAGAAAAAGCTGGCGCGCCAGGGCGTGGACAAGAACGAATGGCCGCCCCAGGCCGAACTGGTGCGCCGGGCCGGCCTGGCCTGGCTGGAGGCCCGGGCCGAGCCCAACGGTTTCAGCTTCGAGCCCGCCGCGGTGCGGGTGGATGGCTATCGCCAGCACCAGTTCGTCAAGCGGGGCCGGCAGGAGACCGTCAAGGTGTCCTCGCTGGATTTCGACGGCCTGCTCAGCGTGACCGACCCCGCCCGCTTCGGCGAGCTGCTGATTAGCGGCCTGGGGCCGGCCAAGGGCTTTGGTTGCGGCCTGATGCTGATAAAAGGGGCGGGGTGATGCTGCCCCGTCTCTCCCCCCTGGCCATCAAGGACCGCCTCTCGGTGATGTTCATCGAGCGGGGCCAGGTGGACGTGCTGGACGGGTCCTTCGTGGTGGTGGACGTCACCGGGGTGCGCACCCACATCCCGGTGGGCGCGGTCAGTTGCCTGATGCTGGAGCCGGGGGCGCGGATATCCCACGCCGCCGTGGCCCTGGCCGCGCGGGTGGGCTGCCTTTTGGTCTGGGTGGGCGAGGCCGGGGTGCGCCTGTATGCCGCCGGTCAGCCCGGCGGGGCGCGCAGCGACCGTCTGCTCTGGCAGGTGCGCCTGGCCGGCGACGACGAGGCCCGGCTCAAGGTGGTGCGCAAGATGTATGCCCTGCGTTTCGGCGAGGAGCCGCCCTCGCGCCGGAGCGTGGAACAGCTTCGCGGCATCGAGGGCGCGCGGGTGCGGCGCATGTACGAGCTTTTGGCCCAGCGCGCCGGCGTAAAGTGGCGGCGGCGCGACTATGACCCCACCGACTGGGGCTCGGGCGATCTGCCCAACCGCTGCCTGAGCGCCGCCACGGCCTGCCTCTACGGCCTGTCCGAGGCGGCGGTGCTGGCCGCCGGCTATTCCCCGGCGGTGGGTTTCATCCACACCGGCAAGCCCCTCTCCTTCGTCTACGACATCGCCGACATCTTCAAGTTCGAGACCGTGGCGCCGGTGGCCTTCCGCATCGCCGCCCAGAATCCGCCCGAGACCGAACGCGCGGTGCGCCACGCCTGCCGCGACAGTTTCCGCCAGAGCGGCCTGCTCAAGCGCATCATCCCCACCATCGAGCAGGTGCTGGCGGCCGGCGGCCTGGAGCGGCCCCAACCGCCGCCGGACGCCATCGGCCCGGCCTTTCCCGAACCGGAGGGCATCGGCGATGTTGGTCATCGTAGTTGAGAACGCGCCGCCGCGCCTGCGGGGGCGGCTGGCCCTGTGGCTGTTGGAGGTGCGGGCGGGGGTCTACGTGGGCAGCCTTTCGCGCAAGGCGCGGGAGATGGTCTGGCATAATGTTCAGGTGGGCATCGCCGAGGGCAACGCGGTGATGGTTTGGGCCAGCAACAACGAGCAGGGGTTTGATTTCCTGACCCTGGGCCGCAACCGGCGGGTGCCGGTGGAGTTGGACGGAGTGAAGCTGGTGTCCTTCCTGCCGCCGGACGAAAAAGTCGATTTGCAAGAATCGGGCCAGTCGGTAGCCGAAACCGAGGAGTAATAACCCAGAGTTATCCGGGTGTTGGAGATGGTGTGTTCCCCGCTCGCGCGGGGATGAACCGCCCGACTCTGCCGAGGCGGCCTACCTGGAGCGGTGTTCCCCGCTCGCGCGGGGATGAACCGCCCTCGCGCTTGGGATCCACGCGAGCCTCAAAGTGTTCCCCGCTCGCGCGGGGATGAACCGGCCTTGGCCGAGATCGCCGAGGCCACCCAAGCGTGTTCCCCGCTCGCGCGGGGATGAACCGCACCGTGTGTTGGGCATGCCAGGATTCATAGCGTGTTCCCCGCTCGCGCGGGGATGAACCGGCCGAATCCGCCCCCCCAACGCCCACCGGCGGGTGTTCCCCGCTCGCGCGGGGATGAACCGGCCATGGGTATGCGCCGGCCCGGCCGCCAGGCGTGTTCCCCGCTCGCGCGGGGATGAACCGCTGGAATGCCTGATCCGGGCCGCCGCGCCCGCGTGTTCCCCGCTCGCGCGGGGATGAACCGCTGGCCGAAATGTTTAGCGGCTGCGGCAAGGCGTGTTCCCCGCTCGCGCGGGGATGAACCGCTGGCCCGGCGGCGCGAAAGCG
>JAZDHW010000004.1:0-2240 GCA_043805555.1 Pseudomonadota bacterium | reverse complement strand
CCCCCGCCGCCCCGGCCCCGGCCACGCCGTCGCCATCGACGCCGCCGGCCACGGCCCCCGCGGCCCCGCCCCCCAGCGCCGCGCCGCGCTAAATCGGAGAATTGTCACTAGACTTTTGACTGTTTTTTGCTTATGAAAAAGTAAGCTGAGCGCCCATGGCGAGCGGCCGGCCACCCCGCACCTTGCCCCAGAGACCCGCCTGCCCCGGGTCCGCGCCTCAGCCCCGCTGAGCGCCGGACCCGCTCACGTTTGCATCGCCGGACATCTGCGACACAAGAATCGGGGGTTGAAAATGCGCAAAGCCTTATTCGTTTTAGCCGCCTTGGCGGCGGTGTTGGCCCTGGCTCAGCCGGCCCTGGCCGCGGATTTCGACGGCGAGATGAACGCCCAGCAATGGCAGCAGTTCAAGGCCAAGGCCACCACGCCGCCGGCCGGGGCCAAGCTGGAGCCGGTGCCGCCGGCCGGCTATCCCGGCTGCCATGTCTGCACCGGCAACCCCACCTGCAAGAGCGGCTACCGGCAGACCGGCTTCACCGAGATGCTCAACTTCGTGGTGGTCAAGGCCTGGGGCGACGACAGCCCCGGACCCGGCGGCTACACCCGCCTGATGTCCAAGACCATCACCCAGAACGGCGTCTGCGTGCACGACCACGTCAAGGCGGCGGTCTGCAACCCGCAATAGGAGATGGCCCGGCCCCGGCCCGGTTAGGCCAGCACAGCCAAACCATGAGGACAAGGAGGATGACCATGTCAAAAACCAGGTTCATCTTGGCCCTGCTCCTGGGCTTGGCCCTGATCTGGCCGGTGGTCCCGGCCCTGGCCGAAACCGATGACCGCCCCCTGACCGCCGAGGAGGAAGCCGCCTTCAAGGCCGAGCTGGCCGGCTTCCAGGCTGAGCTGGCCCAGTATCTCAAGTCCCGCAGCCGCAGCGGGATGACCGGCGCCCCGACGATGTTCGAGGGCAATTTCAGCGGCAGCGGCAAGAGCAGCAGCCTGAGCCGCGCCTTCAAGGAGGCCCAGCGCGAAGTGCAGGCCGGCATGGACGCCTGGATGAACCAACTGGGCCAGCAGGGCTACGCCCCGGTGGACCCGCCGCCGCCCCAGCAGGACGTCAAGACCAAGTGGGGCATCAGCGGCTTCAAGTTCTACGCCCGCATCAAGCTCAACCTGAAGGTCTGGTGCCAGAAGATGAACTGACCCCGGCCCGGCCGGGGTTGCCGTCATTCCATACCCACGGGAGGTGAATCATGCCGCGCAAGTTGATCCTGATCCTGGCCCTTATCATCAGCGCCCTGTGCCTGGCCGGTGCGGCCTGGGCGGCCGACAACCCCGGCGCGGATCCCAACGAAAAGCCCGGCGAGCAGGGCCGGCCGGCCTGGGTGCGCTTCTTCATCGGCACCGACGGCATGGGCGTGGTCAACTGCAACACCTGCTACACCTCGGGCGGCTGCGGGAGCCTGTGGATCGAGGTGGGCCAGCCGGCCAGTTGCCATGCCAAGCCCGCCCCAGGCTACAAGTTCTCCCACTGGACCGCCAACGGCAACTTCACCAGCGACAAGCCCGACATCCGCTTCGGCGCCAAGGGCGCCAAGCTGGTGGGGCATTTCGTCCAATAGATGGAGCGGCCGAAAATGGGAAGCAAGCCAGGCTGTGGCTGCATTATCGGGTTGCTGTTGCTGCTGGGCCTGGCCCCGGCCTGGGCCGAGGAAAAACCCGCCGGCGGTGAGCGCGGCGACTACAAGAAAATCACCGTGGCCTGCCTGCGCGACGGGCAACCGGTCAGCCCCTGCGAGGTCTCGTTCAGGGGGCGGAACGCGCCCTATGGCTACCGCTGCGTCACCGCCAGCAGCGGCATCTGCCAGGTGTACTTAATGTGCTGCAAGCAACCTGATAAAACTCCCATCGACTACGAGGTCACCGCCACCAGCCTTTGGGGCATGAAGAAGGGCAGCCAGTACACCAATTGCGGCTGGACCTGCGACGAGGCGGGGTACCTGCGTTTCGACTTCACCGGCATGAAGAAGGAGTGACCGCCGCCGCCTGCCCCGCACCCAAAAACCAGCCGCCGGACGTCGCGCGACGTCCGGCGGCCTTTTGTATATGGCGGAGAGGGTGGGATTCGAACCCACGTAGCGGGGATTAGCCGCTAACCCGATTTCGAGTCGGGCCCGTTACGACCACTTCGGTACCTCTCCTATTTTCTTGCCTCAGATGGCCGTCCTGGCCATCTGAGGCACCGC
>JAZDHW010000003.1:0-13693 GCA_043805555.1 Pseudomonadota bacterium | reverse complement strand
GGGATCAGGAAAAGCTCCAAAAGGATCAGATGGCGTTGGAGCTTGAGTAGAAACAGCCCCAACGGGGCTCTCCCATGTTACGCAAACGCCCCCCTCTGGGGGGCAAATCAAGGCCACCCCCTCTGGGGGTGGAACCTTACTCACCCGCTCCGGCCCGCTCTGGCCGTAAGCCGCTCCGCAAAGGCTGTCCGCCTCGGCGCCCATCAACGTCTCGGCCATGGCCCCCACCATCTCCCGAAGCAGGTCCACGTCCGCCGTTTCAAGCTGCTTGCGCAGCCATGCCAAACCTTCTACTCTGTCCTTGACCATCGCTGCCTCCTCGTTGCCGACTACCGTCGGTCTGTTTTGCCAAACCGAGGATGGCCGCGATGGTCTCTATTATCAACCCCCATCACGGGGACCAACTCATACACCACGCCTTTGGACTCTAACCCGGCGTGAAAGGCCGATTGTGGCACCTGACTTGTTTGAAATTCAAGCTGTTATGCTGGCATTAAGCGAATAAACCTAGAAAAACCGTTTCCCAAACCGTTTCCGGTTTCAGGCTGTTCCGGCAGATCAGATAACCCAGCTGGTCGCACCTAATCAGAAGTGCCTTCTTCCTTCCGGCGGGGGCTTGGTTATTCCGGTAGTAGTCAAAAATATACGAAAAAACGGGCTGTTAGGCTAAAGGCTTGGCAGCCCGTTTTGTGCAAATATTGGAGGCAACTTGGAGGCAATTAAGAGGTTCTGACGGTGGGCGCGTGCGTGAAACTGGGAGGCAGCGCGCACCTCGATAACTCAAGGCTATTGCCATTCAAGAGGGCTTCAGAGCCTGCCGACCCAGGATGGAAAAATTTCACCCCAGAAGGCGCAGGGGGAGGAGGGATATGATCCGACAAGCCCCACTTGATGGAAGGCCGTAGGCTATACCCTTAACGGTTATCCAGCGTCATACCCTTTGCCAGGCACTAGGTCACAATGCGGCCGGCTTGCTCTGGAATCGGTGGCCGACTTCCCGTGGAATGGGTGGCCGGCTTCGCGTGGAATCGCCGGCCGACTTGCTCCGGAATCCGCACTCTAACCGGTGCCACCGGTGCACCCGTTACTAGTAGCCGGAATCCCTTCGCCACCTATCGTGTATTTTTTGATTATCCTTTCGTATCGCATCCATTTCCGACTTGTTCAAATCGTCGCGTTCTTTTTGCTGCTTGTCTTTAATCGCCTGTTTAACCTGCCTTTTATGCTGCATTTTCTCTTTATCGCTGGTTATATCAACCTCACTACTGCTGGCAACCAAAAATAGCACAGCCGCACAAAAGAGAAACAAGGCCAGGCAGTTTTCCTTTCCCACATTTTCCTCCATCGTTTCGCTAATCGACCCGATAAAAAACTACATGGGCTCCAACAATTGTTGTTTAGCGATTCAGGCCGGTAGGTTGAAACTAACGCAGAGTACCGTCTGGGGCTTCCGGTCAACTTTGCATCAATCCAGGGCCAAAATAGATGGCTGCATGGTCCAGAAATGGCAGAACTCGCCTGCCAAGATAATGAGGCACAAACCTCGTGAAAACCGAAACGCCCTGGCCAGTGGGCTGGTCGCTTTAGGGCGTGAATCACCGCTCCTCCACAGTAGAAAAGCCCTCCCAGGCCCAGCCAGAGCAACTCCCCCCCCCGAGGCGTTCCGGTCCAGAGGGGCGAGATGGCAGCCACCAGCAGCCACCCCACCAACAGATATATGCCGGTGTATAGCCTGCGGTGAGCCTGCAACCAGAACAACGTGGCGATCATTCCCGCCAGGGCCAGCCCTCAGACGCCACCCAGAGGGTATGAGCCCCAGGAGCCACAGAGGGGAACCAGGCGAAGAGGGGTGTAGGCACCCAGCGATAAGCACATGGATCATGATGTGATCCGACTGGCGCATGATGCGCTTACCGTGCTCGCCCAGGCGCGAGGCAGGGTGGAGGCCACCGGATATCCTGGGGCGCACCATGGCTGAACCGTGGATGGAGAAGGAGACGACGTGCCAGGCGTTAGCGTGGAGATCCGGCCGAGGTCACCAGCAAGATCAGGCCTAATACCGACAAAAAAAACGCGACCGGGGGTAACGTGGCTCTGAAGGTGTCTTTCATCTGGTCAAGCATGTACGGACCCCATGTGGACCGTGATCTTGTGTTTCACCGGCCCTTCTTCAAGCTGGATGACTTCATCCTTCTCCAGCCTGCGGCCGTCCCTTTCGATCCAGGCCACCCCGCGTGACACCCGCTGGTGGTTGTCCACCGTGATCTCATAGACCGCCTGTCCCCGGGCCCAACGCAGCGAGACGCTCTCCCACGCCGAGGGCAGGGTCGGATCAATGGCCAAGCTGTTGCTGCGCACCTTCAAGCCGAACATCTCCTCTATCAATATGCGGTACATCCACCCGGCTGCGCCGGTGTACCAGGTCCAACCACCCTGCCCCACGTGTCCTCGCAGGCTGTAGACATCCGCGGCGATGACGTAGGGCTCCACCTTGTAGCGGGCCACGTCTTCCGGTTCGCGGGCGTGTTGGATGGGGTTGAGCAGGTGCAAAAGCGCGGCGGCTCCTTCGCCGTCCCCGCGTCGGACCAGGCCCAGGG
Source organism: Pseudomonadota bacterium (assembly GCA_043805555.1). Lineage (GTDB taxonomy): Bacteria > Desulfobacterota > Desulfarculia > Desulfarculales > Desulfarculaceae > JACRDC01. The sequence continues at coordinate 11,096 of JAZDHW010000003.1, read as the reverse complement.
CTAGCCAGAGCGCGGCATGGGTGTACTGGCCGCCGTTTTCGCGCACTCCCGGCGGGTATCCCTTGATGTAGCCGGGGTCTATGGCCGAGGACTCAAAGGGGGGAGTGAAGAGCAGCACCAGTTTTTCATCCGGGCGCACCAAATGCTCTCCGGCCGACTGGAGGGCGCGGGCGGTGCGGTCGGAGTCCGCCTGGCCGCAGATGGCAGCCCAGGATTGGGGAATGGAATCGATGCGCGCCTCCGCGTTGGCCGCCGAGCCCACCGGGACGCCGTCATCATCATAGGCGCGCAGATACCAGGCCCCGTCCCAGGCCTGGGCCTCCACCGTGGCGGCCAGGGCCTGGGCGTCGGCGCGAAAGCGTTCGGCGTCATCGTTGCGTCCGGACATATCGGCGCAGTCGCCGAAGGAGTTGAGAACTTCCACCAGGAACCAGGCCAGCCAGACGCTCTCCCCCCGGCCGGCCTGACCGATGCGGTTCATGCCGTCGTTCCAATCGCCGGTGCCCATGAGGGGCAGTCCGTGGGGGCCCCGGGTCAGCCCGCGCTGAATGGCCAGCCGGCAATGTTCATACACCGAGGCGCGCTGACTGCTTACGGTGGGCGACACGAAAACCTCATGCTCGCCTTCCTCCAGGACCTTGGCGTCGAGGAAGGGCGCCTGCGCCTCCAGCAACTCGATGTCTCCGGTGACCCGCACATAGTGGGCCACGGCATAGGGTAGCCAGAGCAGGTCGTCGGAGCAGCGGGTGCGCACGCCCACCCCGCTGGCGGGATGCCACCAATGCTGCACATCACCTTCCGGGAACTGCCGCCCGCAGGCCAGCAGGATATGCTCTCGCGCCATCTGCGGCATGCTGTAGAGCAGCGCCAGTACGTCCTGCAGCTGGTCGCGAAACCCGAATGCGCCGCCGGACTGATAAAGCGCAGACCGCCCCCATAAGCGACAGCTCAAGGTCTGGTAGAGCAGCCAGCGGTTGACCATCAAATTGGTGGCTAGGTCCGGGGTTGTCAGTTGTACGGCCTGGAGAGCGCCGTCCCACCAGGCCCGGGTGCGCTCCAGCGCCTCGTCCATGGCCGCCTCTTGGCGGTACTTGGCAATCAACGCCCGCGCCTGTGGCACCGTCGCGGCCTGGCCCAACATGAAGGTCACTTCCCTGGACTCCCCGGGGGCGAGCTCCAGCTTGATCTGCAAGGCCGCGCAGGGATCCAGCCTGGCGCCGGTGCGCCCGGAAAGCCAGGCCCGGCGCAGGGCGGCCGGACCGCCCATGCTTCCGTTGCGGCCCAGGAATTCCAGGCGGTCGGCGCAGGCGGAGTGGGCGGAAGGAGTGAGCGCAGCGAAGGAGACATGATCGGAGCGGTCCGGGTGGTAGCGGTTGAAGGCCAATATCGCCCGCGCCTGGCTGTCAAACTGGGTGACGATGTGCATCTGGGTGTTATCGCGGTGCTCGCCCATGGTCCATTCAGCGTAGAAGGTGACGGACAGGCGCCGCCGCCGCGAACCATCGTTGCGCAGCCGCAGGCGTTTGAGGCACAGGGGATCGCCGCCGGCGTCGTCCTGGGGCACCAGCACGGTCATCTCCTGCTCGATGGCGTGGCTGTTGTGCTCAAAGACCGTGTAGCCCGCCCCGTGCCGGGCCCGGTAAGCATCCAACTCGCGGATGGGGTGAGGGGTGGGCGACCAGAAACCGCCGCTTTCCTCGTCACGGATGTAGACCGCCTCGGAAGGCGGGTCCAGCAGAGGGTCGTTGGCCCAGGCCGTGAGCCGGTTCTGCTGGCTGTTGCCGGCCCAGGTGAAGCCCGAACCCGCCTCGCTCACCAGGGTCCCGAAGGCGGGATTGGCGATGACGTTCACCCAAGGCGCCGGGGTGTTGGCATCAGGCCCCAGGTAGATGACATACTCCCGGCCGTCGGGGGAAAACCCTCCCAGGCCGTTGAAATAGTCCAGTTCCATGAAGGGCAAGGGCGCCGACGGCTCCTGCGCCATGGAGCGCGTCTTCAACAAAGGGGGGAAATCCCAAACAGGGTCGGGCATGGCGGCCAGTTGTTGGGGCAGCGTGCCCCGCGCGGCCACCAGGACCACCCGTGCCGCCGCCAACAGCAAGGTGAGGTCCTCGCCCGGCATCTGATCCGCCTGGCGCAGAAAGATTCCGCCGGGTAGGTCCAGGTCCGTATGCTCGACAAAGCCCTGGATCAGACGCTTGAGTTCCTCATTCAGGGGCTGCTGATAGCTGCTGGCCTCCTCGTTCAGGATCACCAGGTCGGATTTCAAGCCCATGATCCGCCAATAGGCATGGGCCTGGAGCGTCTGGCGCACCAGGCCCAGGTCCCGTGACTGGGCGATGGTCACCACGGCCATCGGCAAATCGCCGGAGATGCCCTGGGACCAGAGCCGGGATTGGCCGAAGCGGTTCTTGGCGATCAGTTCGCCCGTCGTCCTGAGCTGCCAACCGGGATAGATCATGGACCCGGCCATCTGCTGGAACCTGCGCGCCTCGTCCGGCTGGATGCGCAGGCGGCGCAGGGACAACTGGGCCTGGTTCCAGGCCAGATCGATCTGGCGCTCAATGGCCAGGGGATCGCCGTATTTGGCCACCAGGCTCAAGGCGCCGTCGCGAGTCTGGGCCGCGCCCAGGACCAGGGAAAATTGGGTGCGCTGACCCGGCTTCAGGTGGAAGGTCAGGCGCAGGCTGAAGACGGGGTCCAGCACCGGACCGGCTGTGTTGGAGAGCGCCTGGTACAGGGCAGCCGGAGAGCCCACGGTCCGCCCCCGGCCGATGAAGCGGCCGCGGTCGGTCTCGAATTGCGGCGCAACCTGGCTGGCGTCCTTGGCGGTCAGCAGGTGCACAGCCCAGATGGGCGGCTCCGTCTCATCGCGCCGCCTCCGCGTGGCCAGCAGGGCCCTGCCCTGGTCCAGCGCCTCGGTCTGGATGAAGAGCTTGTTGAAGGCCGGGTGCTGACGGTCCGCGTTGTGCAGGGCCAGGGCCAGCTCGACGTAGCTTGTGATCTCCACATCGCGGGGGCGTCCCGAACGGTTGATGAGGGTGACGCGGCGGATCTCCACGTCGTCCTCGGGCGCCACCACGATCTCGGTTTCGGTCTCCATACCGTCGTCCGTGCGCCGTATCTCGGCCCGGTCGCCCGGAAAGCTGACGGCGTAATTGCCGAAACGCCCGCCGATGGGCTGGTAGGCGTTGCTCCAGACCCGGTTGCTCTCCAGGTCCCGCAGGTAGCAAAAGATCCCCCAGCCGTCGCAGGTGCCGTCGGCGCGCCATCGGGTCAGGTCCACATCGCCCAGACGGCTGTACCCGCCGCCGGCATTGGTCACCATCAGGGCGTAGCTTCCATTGGAAAGAAGTTGGACCTTGGGAGTAGGCGTGTGGGGGGTGTTGAAGGTGGAGGCCGGCGGGGCCGGCTCGACCATGATGCCGCGGGTCGGACTCCCCTCCTGCGGGGGGGCCTTGTAAACCGGTGGCGAGACTGGAATCCGCTCGTAGAGCAGCGGCTGGGTAGCCTGGACCCGGGGATCGGCATGAAAGCGCCGTTGCAGGGGGCGGTCGTTGAGTTGGTTGTCCAGAGCCAACAGGCCCGTGGCCTGGTGGTGGGCCATGTAGGCCTGCACGATCACGCCCGACGCTCCCGAGCGGCGCTCCGGCCGGCCAAAGTCCACGGCCTCCATAAAACCGTAGTCGCCGTGCAAACCCAGCCGCGCCAGGGCCTTGAGGTTGTCCACCGCCGCCGCCGGATCGACAGCAAGGGCCAGCAAGGTCGAGTAAGGCGAGACCACCAAATGGTTCTCCAAGCCGCGCTTGAGACCCAGGCCCGGAACGCCGAAGGCCTGGTATTGATAGGTGCCGTTGGCGTCCAGGTCGCTGAAGGCGGCCTCGGATATGCCCCAGGGCACCCCGCGGCTGTCGGCGTACTCCCTTTGGGCCGAGACCGTTTGGCGGCAGGCGTTTTCCAGCAGGGAATGGGGAAACCCGCGTTGGAGCAGGAGCGGCATCAGGTATTCGAACATGGTGCCGCTCCAACTGAGCAGGACGCGCTGCCCGCGCACCGACCCGAACGGGCGCGACATGGCCAGCCAGTGGTCGTTGGGAACGTCGCCGCGGGCAATGGCCACAAAGCTGGCCAGACGCGCCTCACTTGCCAAAAGGTCATAGTAGGAGGAGTCCAGCCGCTGTTCGCTCACGTTGTAGCCGATGGTGAAAAGCCGTCGCTCGGCGTTGTATAAGAAACCCATTCCCATGGACTCGCTGAGCGCGCGCACCCGGCCAATGACCTCCTCCGCCTGGGCCAATATCTCCCCGGCGTACCACTGCGATTTATCCATGTTCTCGCGAAGAAGGCTGAGCTGGCTGCCCAGTGCTTCGGAAGAATCTCCCGCGCCCTGGAGGCAGGCCCATAGTTCGTTCAGCGCCTGGGCGCCGCCGGAGGCCAGCTCCCGCAGCGAGGGCGCTTTAGCCAAGGCTCGTTGGCAGGTTTGCATCATCTCGGGACTGACCAGGCCGGCGAATTCCTCCCGGCCCGGCAACTCGATCCAGGCCAGGTAGCGTTCCACCAGCGTGAGCCAGGCCGCCGTCTGCGCCTGGACTTGTCCCGCCCAATAGACCGCTTCGCCTGGGGTGCTTTTCTCTATTCCCAACTCCTCGATCAGCGACCGAGCCGGATCGACCGCCGCGCGCAGACGCCCAATGATCTCGTCCTGTCGCAGCGGGGGATGGCGAAAGAGCTGGGCCAGTGCCTGGATGCTTTGGTTGCCTGGCCGGGTGCCCGCGGCCGCGGGCAGGGCCTTGACCAGCAGGCGCAAGGCGTCATCCAGGCCCGCCAGGGATTGAGGCCCGATGAGCGGCCGGTCCATGATTTCGGCCAGGCCTGTCGCGTGCGTCCAGAGACTGGCCAGGAGATTGCCGCTGTCGACGGTGGAGACGTAGCGCGGCTCCAGGGGTCTCAGCGTCGCGATGTCGTACCAGTTGAGAAGGTGGCCGTTGTAGCGCTCCAGCTCCTCCAGGGTGGCCAGGGTGTGACCGGTCCTCTCGATCACCTCGTCGATGGCCAGAAAACCGAAATCAAAGGCGGCCTGGATGCCGAGCAGGCCCAGGCCGATATTGGTGGGGCTGGTGCGCAGGGCCAAGCCGGTGGGAGGCGCGACCTGGAAGTTGTCGGGCGGCAGCCATGCAGTCCGGGGCTCCACGAAATCATCGAAGTAGCGCCAGGTCTGCCGAGCCACCTCCCTGAGCATGGCCTGGTCCTGGGGGGGGATATCGAGGCTTTCAGCGCCTGCGTCCGGCTCCCTGTCCAACCACCATCCGGCCAGGGGGCAGAGCATCCAGAGCACGATGAACGGCGTCGCCGCCAGCAGGCTGCCCGGCCGCAGCAGATAGAGCCCCACACCCACCCCGGCCGCCGCCAAGCTGATAACCGCCAACTGGGCGAGAAAGGACCTGGTCCGTCCAGCGGCTTTGTCCCGCGGCACCTGGGCCGAGGCCCACTTGAGCAGATGACGGCCGCTGACCGTCTGGCGATACCAGGCCTTGATCATGGCATCGGTCGCCCGAAAAGCCTGGTAAGGGATCAGGGCCGTTTCCGCGACCACGCGCAAGCCTTCGTGTCCAAGTTCCCGCCAAGAGAACGCGGCAGGTCCAGACATGGTCGTCAGCCAAGTGACAACCCTGGCCAGCAGCGGAAAGGCCAATAGGGACCCCACGGTCGCCCAAACCAGCAGAGCCATTGCCTGAGTGGAAAACCATGACCAGAGTAGGAGGGCGATGAGACTGGCAGGCACCAGGCTGCGGCGCAGATTGTCCAGGATTTTCCAGCGATTCATCAGGCTCAGCGGGTTGGCCGCATTTTTGCCGTCTGGACCGGGGACTCTGGGCAGACACCAACCGGCGATCTGCCAATCGCCGCGAATCCACCGGTGCTGCCGGTTGGCATATGTGAGATAGTCGGCGGGAAAATCGTCCAGCAGCTCGATGTCGCTGGCCAGGCCCACGCGCACGTGGGCGCCCTCCAGCAGGTCGTGGCTCAGGATGCGCTGTTCCGGGAAGCGGCCCTCCACCGCCCGGTGGAAAGCGCGCGGGTCGTAGATGCCCTTGCCGATGTAGGAGCCCTCGCCGGTCAGGTCCTGGTAAACATCGAAAATGGCCCTGGTGTAGGGATCGGTTCCCACCGGGTCGGTGAAAAGCCTGCGGAAGGAGGTGGCGATTCCGAAAAGGGGGGTGGTGGTCACCCGTGGCTGGATGATGGTGTAGGCGTCGGGATTGGCCTCCGTGTCCGGGGAGGGGCAGTTGAGGGGGTGGGCCAGGGTCTCCACCAGGCGGCGGGCGGTATCCCGCAAGAGCTGGGTGTCGCTGTCCAGGGTGATGACAAACCTGACATCCGCCAAACGTTCCGCCTCGCCCACGCGAACGATGGCCTCCTCACCGTTCTGCCTTTCGCCGCTGATGAGCCGGTTGAGCTCCTCCAGCTTTCCGCGTTTGCGCTCCCATCCGATGAAGGATTGCTCCGACTCGGTCCACACCCGCTCGCGATGGAACAGGTAGAAACGCCCCTCCCCGTGGCGTTGATTGAGAGCCCGGATTCCATCCACGGCGACGGCCAAGAGCCCGTCGCCCTCGGCCTGGGGGGTGTCGGCGTCGGTATAGTCGCTGAAGAGGGCAAAGATGAGGTTGGGATCCTGGTTGGCCAGATAGCGGATCTCCAGCTTTTCCAACTCCCGGCGCAGGCCGCCCGCGCCGGCCAACAGCATGGGGATCACCACCAGGGTGCGGAACTGGTCGGGGATGCCGTCCTTGTCAAAGGACATCTTGGGCAGCAGGCGGGGCGGCAGCAGGCGGGTCAGCAGATAGTTGACCAGTTGCACGGCGACCTGGCTGGAGGGCAGCAGGGAGGCCAGCGCCAGCAGCCAGATGGCTGGCGGACCTGCCCCCATTCCCGAACCCAAGGTGAGGACCAGGCCGAGGACGCACAGGCTCAGGCCTCCGACAGAGCCCAGATAGAGCGCGGTGTGATGCCGGTAGACCCAATTCAGCAGGCGGCGGCTGGGTTTTTCCCGCGCACCCAAGCGCTCAATAAGCAGGGGACGCCCCCGGCCGATCAGGTAGTAACCAACGTGACCGCTGGGCAGGGCGGCATGATCCTCTCCCGCGGCCGCGAAGGCCAAGGCCAGCGCCGCCGCCGCCACGTCATCTTCGGCCATCATCCCGGCGCGGGAGATTTCTTCCACCGCGCCGCGATAGCGGTTGCGGGTTTCAAAGTCCATGGCCGAGTAGACGCCGGCCGGGTCCAAAGCCAGCTTGCGTTCCACCCGGGACTGCTCATCGAAGACCTCGCGCCAATCGAGCAATATAAGTGTCCGGAGGCTGGTCACCACGTTGCCGATGGAGGCGTTGGCCGTGGCTTGGGCGGCCTTTTCCGTGTGCATCGCCTCGTCCAGCGTGCCGGCCAGCTTTCGCTCCAGCCAACCCGCCACCGGAACCAACACCGCCGCCTCGTCGTAGAGGTGCCTGGTGAGCTGCAAGGCGAAATGCGGGCTCGGTTCAGGCTTGTCCCGCGCCAAGTCGGCCAGGACGGCGAAAATCAAACTGGGATCGCGCTGCGCCGCCACCAGGAGGCGATTGGCCCAGAAGTCGGCGTCCTGCCGGTCGCAAAGGTCGCGGTGCAGGTCCTCGGCCAGCCAGCGCAACCGGTCGATAAGGGCGATCTTGAGCATGAGGGGAAAGGCCCACAGCTCGCCAATGCCAAGGGTGGTGCGCTCCTGCCGCGCCTCCAGAAAATCCCCAATGGAGTGGCGGTCCAGGTAGCCGTCGGCCCGTTGAACAAATTCCACTGCCAGGCCGTAGACTCGCGGCTCTCTGGAATCGGTCGCAACCACCGGAAGCTGGCGGTAAAACTTCTCAGGCAGGTTGCGCCTGACGTCGTCCACCTGGGCCTGCACGATGTGGGCGTTGTCTAGAATCCACTCCGTGGATGACGATATGCGCTGCTCCAGGCGAGAGGCCTCGGCGAGCTGGCGCCTGATATCTTCAATAATGCCTTCGGCCCGGTTCAAATGGCGCAGGACGTTGCCATCCCCGCCGGAGCCTGGCGTCGGATAAGCCTGGGGAGCGTGGGATTGGCGCGCTTGCAGGGGGAGTGAACGGCCAGGTTCGGGGCCCTTGCCATGCCCGCCCCGGCTCGGTGATCCCCCAAGGCGGGCATGAAAGGCGAAGATCGAAGGCTGGGTCTCGCGCCCGCCTCGCAGCACTCCGATGGCCAGACCCATCAAGGCGGGAGACGCTTGCACGAACAGGGCGGTCTCCCCGGCAACCAGCCTGGAAGCGTTCGTGTTGATCAGCCCAGGGCTCACGCCGAGGCCCAGGGAATGGACAACGATCCACCCGCTGCCAGCTCCGGCTAGGGTCGCCAAAGTCAAGACCAGAGGCCCGAGCCATCCGGTCCAAAGCCCCTCCGCCCCCAGCCCAACCAGTGCGACGGCGGTCCCCGCCAACAAACCTAGGCTCGCCCCCCAAAGCACGCCGTGTAGCGGACCCGTGTTTTCAATCAGCAAGCGGCCGTCGGGCGCCTTGTGGATGAGGGCGCAACGCCGTATTAGCCTGGCCCCTAATTGCCTGCGCACTTCGGCAGCGTCGCGTCGGTCGCTGAAAAAGCTCAGGAGGATGCTGGAATAATGCATATATGGCGAGCCTGTCGGCCTTCCGCTTGGTGGTAAGGGTGGCAAAGATGATCCGCGAATTGGTGAACCACCCGCTTAGGGTTGATCGGTATGTTCATGCTTGAGCATCTCGCCCAAAAGACCTTGCCGGCCTTTAATCAACCGCCAAGGTCCGAGGCTTAGTAATCTGATATCGGCGGGTGGACCCGATTGCCCAGAGCAGGAATGGTTAGATCAGACGAGACCATGTCAGACCGCTTAGCCGCATGGCCGTTGGTTGAGGGACTATTCGCTGCGCTTGGTATCTCCGCCGACAGCAGCTGCCAGGACGAGCCTCGCTGACTACACGTCCTTCTTTTCATGAAACTTGTCCCAGGCGGTTTTCAGGGCCCAAATCACCGCCAGCCCTCCCACGAACAATTGGATTTGGTCCACCTCCAAAAATTGCGTGTCGGCGTTCACGAAAGTGCTCTTGATGGCCGGGAACATGAGATAAAGGCCGATAAATAGGATAAGTAGCAGCCCGTTCCAACTCTTGAGCGGTTTCTTTATGTCCACCTGAAGGCTCCATCGCCAAAATGGGGTTTTAACAACCAAAGCTGGACAGGCCGCCTGCTACAGGCAGGATTGGAACACCTTGCGAAAGTGGAAGCCATAGATGGCGAAGGTCACGGCCATGGGAAAACTCTTGGGGTGGCGAAACAGCGACCAGAAGAGCAGCTTCCAGTAGTGAAAGCGGGCCCGGTCCTTGACGCCCAGCAGGAAAATGGTCTTGGGAAAGGCCCAGGCGTATCCGGCGTGCAGGCGCAGGTAGGCCGCGTGGAAATGCTTGCGGCGTTTTTCCAGGGGCTTGTATTCCCGCAGATAAGCCCGCACCCTCTCGTAGTAAGGCTTGGGTGAATAGATGCCGTTGATGATTTGGCCATAGCCATGGCGCAGGGATTCCCAGCCCATCTTGGGTTCGATGTTGGTGGAAAGGTCGGTGTTGTCGCCCGTGACCTCCCGGAGCAGACGGCCTTCCCGGGCGATGCGCTGGTAGAGCTGGCTGCCCCGGGGCGCGTTGAGCAGGCCCACCATGGCCGTGATGATCCGGCTGTTTTGGATGAGCTCTATCTGCTTGTCGAAGACAGCGGGAGAGTCGTGGTCAAACCCCACGATGAACCCGCCGCGCACCTCCATGCCGAAGCTTTGAATCTTTTTGATGCAGGCCACCAGATCGCGGTTGCGGTTCTGCAGCTTGCTGCACTCGGCCAGGCTTTCCTCGCTGGGGGTCTCGATGCCCACGAACACCCCGTCGAAACCGGCTCGCACCATCATGGTCATCAGCTCGACGTCGTCGCTCAGGTCGATGGAGACCTCGGTGGACAGGATGAAGGGATGCTTGTGGGCGCTCATCCAGGCGATGATGGCCGGCAGGATCTCTTTTTTCAGTTTGACCTTGTTGCCGATGAAGTTGTCGTCAACGATGAACAGCGGACCCCGCCAGCCGACCGTGTAAAGGCTGTCCAGCTCGGCCAGGATTTGCCCGCTGCCCTTGGTGCGCACCTTGCGGCCGAACAGCGAGGTGATGTCGCAAAATTCGCAGTGATAGGGGCAGCCGCGGGAGTATTGGATGCTCATGGAGGCGTAGCGCTTGAGCTTGATCAGGCTCCACAGCGGCGTGGGGGTCTCCGCCAGCGCGGGGAACTCGTGGGTGGTGTAGATGGCCTGGGCCTCGCCAGCCGCCAGGTCGCGCAGGAACCGGGGCAGGGTGATCTCCGCCTCGCCCAGCACAAAGTGGTCGATGCCTTGGAACCCCTGATGATCGGTGGTGAACAGGGGCCCGCCGGCCACGACCTTCACCCCTTTTTCCCGGCAGCGGTCCACCGCGACCTGCGCCGACTTCCTTTGGATGTCCATGGCGCTGATGAAGGCAAAGTCGGCCCATTCCAGATGCGCGTCCAGCAAGGGCTCCACGTTTTCGTCAACCAGCCGCTTGTCCCATGTCTCGGGGAGCATGGCCGCCACGGTCAGCAAGCCCAACGGCGGGTGCACGGCCTTCTTGGCGATAAACTTGAGGGCGTGCTTGAAGCTCCAGAAGGTGTCCGGGCTTTGGGGGTAGATAAGCAGGACTTTCATGGCCATCTCTTTCAAGGTTGCAGCCTGAGTGATTGGGTCGCGTTTGCCACGCTCAATCCGCTGCGCGATGGTCTTTCGGCCTCCAGATCGAGGCTTGGCGTTTTTGGTTGCCGGCCATGCTCATTGACAGAAAAGCGTGGCGCCTGGCCCCGCGCTGCCCTGAGTTGCCGGTCAAATGCGTCCTATCAAAAGCAGCACTATCACAATCAGCAGCACCAATCCCAGACCAGAGCTTGGGTAGTATCCCCAACCCCGGCTGTGCGGCCAACTGGGAAGTGTGCCCACCAGAAGAGCCACAACGACAATGATGAGAATTATTCCAAGC
>JAZDHW010000002.1:0-27351 GCA_043805555.1 Pseudomonadota bacterium | reverse complement strand
TGCTGTCGGCCTCGCTGGGCGGCCGGATCAGGTTGCCCACGTAGTGGAAGCCGGTCGGTTCGGCGGAGCATTCCATGGCGTTTCCTCCCCAGGCCAGAAGCTTAGGGCAAGCCGGGGCTGATGGCAAGCCGGGCCTGGCCGGGGCGGGGCCGGGCGGTACAGAACTGGCCGGGCCGGACGGGTTGCAGTATGATCTTTAACCAGGCCAAACGAGCGCCGATCTCCGGCCCGCCCCCCGGCAAAGGAGCCGCCCCCATGAGCAAGCCCATCGATTTTGACAAGGCCGCCTCCACCTGGGACCTGGAGCCCCGCCGCATCCAGATGGTGGCCGACGTGGCCCAGGCCATGGCGGCCGAGCTGGCCCTGAGCCCGGAGATGGAGGTGCTGGACTTCGGCTGCGGCACCGGCCTGCTCACCCTGCATTTACACCCCCTGGTGGGCCGCATCACCGGGGCCGACACCTCCCGCGGCATGCTGGAGGCCCTGGTGGCCAAGCTCCAGGACCAGGGCATCGCCAACGTCAGCACCCTGCTCCTGGACGAGGACCCGGCCGCGCCCCTGCCGGGAGCCTATGACCTCATCGTGAGCAACATGACCCTGCACCACGTTCAGGACGTGGCCGGCCTTTTGGGGCGCATGCGCCAGGCGCTGAAGCCCGGCGGCCGGGTCTGCCTGACCGACCTGGATCTCGACAACGGCGAGTTCCACGGCGACGCGGCGGGCGTGTTCCACGACGGCTTTGGCCGGGATTGGCTGCGCGGCCAGTTCGAGGCGGCCGGCCTGCCGGTGGAGGCCCAGCGCACCGCGGCGACCATGCGCAAGCCCGGCGGCAACGGCGCACCCCGGGACTTCACCATCTTCATGACCATCGGGCGCAAACCGGCCGCCTAGCGCCAGACAGGGCCCGGCCGCGGGGCCGCAAGCATCCCGAAAACCCGCATTGCCGCCCAGCCGGCGCGCTATTCGGGGCTATAATGGTTCCACGCCCGGATGGACCGGGCGCTTGCTTTGCGTCCTGGTCCGGAGGTGCGCCATGCCCCGTCCCAGCCGTTGTCTTCGCCCGGCCCTGCACCTGATCCTGACCTGCCTGGTCTGCGGCAGCCTGGCTTTGGCAGCCCCGGCCCCGGCCGGTGCGGCGTCCGCCGATCCTCTGGTGGTGCTGCAAAAGCGGGTGCAGACCATTTTGGGTGAAATGGACCAGGCCGTGGCCGTAGCCGCCCATCGCCTGGCCGAGGACGGCCTGGAAGGGCCGCTCTCCAGCCGCACCCTGGCCTTTCTCTGCGCGGGCCAGCACCTGGCCATCGACTGCGCCGCCATCAGCCCTAAGGGTGTGATGGTGGTGGTGGAGCCGGCGGCCTACAAGCGCTTCGAGGGCAGCAACATAGCGGGCCAGGCCCAGGTGGCCCAGGTCATCGCCACGGCCAAGCCGGTCTTGAGCGCCTATTTCCACACCGTGGAGGGCGTGGGCGCGGTGGACCTGGAGCGGCCGGTGCTGGGGGCCGACGGCCAGTACCTGGGCTCGGCCAGCCTGATCTTCGACCCCACCCGGCTGATGGAGCGCGCCCTGCAGGGCCTCAGCCTGCCGGCCGGGGCCAAGGCCTTCCTGGTCCAGGGCGACGGCCGCATGCTCTTTAACAGCGAATCGGCCGAGATCGGCCGCAGCCTGGTGGCCGACCAGCTCTACGCCCAGAACCAGGCGGTGAAGGATCTGACCTGGAAGATTTTGGCGGAGGAAAGCGGCAGCTTCGGCCCCTATGAGTTCAAGGGCCACGGCGATCTGCCGACCCGCCGCATGAGCCGCTGGACCAGCGTGGGCTTGCACGGCGTGCGCTGGCGGGTGGGCATCAGCCAGCCGGCCAACTAGGGCCGCGGGCTCCTAGACCACCGCGCCGAAGCCCACCGTCCAGGCCAAGAGGAACTGGCCCGCGTAGTAGAGCGGCAGTCCGACCAGGCGGTTTCTGAACTCGGCCTTGACGAAACGCTGGCGGGCCACGCACAGGTCGCTCAGGTAGAAGAACAGCGAGCCCAACAGGATAGTCCAGGCCAGCGTGGGCCGCAGCGAGCTGCGCAGCCAGATGGCCCAGGCCCCGGCCAGCATCAGGCTGATGACCACGATGTAGGCGATCACCGCCCACTTGAGCCGGCCCACCCCTGCCCGCAGCCACCGGAAAATCCAGATGCCCGCCGCCACCAGCAGCATGAAGCCGGGGTTGATCCAGTTGCCCGGCCCCACCAGGGACGCGAAGGCGTTGACATAGGCCAGGTGGCCCAGCAGGAAGGCCAGCAGCCCGATGCGGAAGGCGTTTGGCTGGGGCAGGGCCAGGCAGACGTCGCCGATGAGCCCCAGGACCAGGCCGTAGAGCAGGGGCCAGGCATAGCCGGGCAGGGGATGCGGCAGCAAAAAGCCCAGCAGCACAAAGAGGCCCGAGAGCGCGGCCTTGATGGGCAGCTTCAGGCGGTGGTCGTGTTTCTCGGCCCAGAGCAGGGCCGCCAGCAGCACCGCGGCCAGGGGCAGTATCCAGTACAGGTGCATGCGGCCTCCTTGGTTGGACCAGGCCAGCATAGCACAACCCGGCGGCGGCCGGCCCGCGGGGTGCGCATAAAATGCTGAACTAAATTCATGGCTTTACCAGGGCAGGCCGCATGGATTATGCTTGGGCCTGCTCGCCGGGGGCGGGCAGGGGCGCCCGCACCGCCCAACCCATGCAAGGCAGCTCATGCATCTTTTCAATCCGCGCGCCTACCAGGGCAGCCACGCCGGCCCGCGCACCACCGAGATCGTGCGCGCCACCATTGCTTTTTTCGAGCACAAGGGCCTGGCCCGGATCAAGGCCGACGACCAGGCCATGGTCTGGTACGAGGACTTCCTGGCCTTCCTCAAGGAGGCCAAGCCCTTCGCCCATCTGCTCACCCCGGCCGGCTACGGCGCGGCTGATTCGCGCTGGGACATGTCGCGCCTGGCCGAGTACAACGAGGTGCTGGCCTTCTACGGCCTGTGCTACTGGTACGCCTGGCAGGTGACCATCCTGGGCCTGGGCCCCATCTGGATGGGCGACAACGAGGCGGTCAAGCACCAGGCGGCGGCGATGCTGGCCCAGGGCGGGGTCTTTGCCTTCGGGCTTTCCGAGCGCGCCCACGGCGCGGACATCTACTCCACCGAGATGGCGCTCTATCCCCAGCCCGACGGAACTTACCTGGCCCGGGGCGAGAAGTACTATATCGGCAACGGCAACTGCGCGGCCCTGGTCAGCACCTTTGCCAAGATCGCCGGCACGGACGAGTACGTTTTCTTCGTGGTGCGCACCGACCACGAAAAATACGAGTGCGTCAAGAAGATCGACACCAGCGGCGTGCGCCAGGCCTACGTGGCCCACTACGCCCTGCACGACTACCCCGTCACCGACGCCGAGATACTCTCCCGCGGCAAGCTGGCCTGGGAGTCGTCGCTGTCCACCATCAACGTGGGCAAGTTCGAGCTGGGCTTCGCCTCCATGGGCGTGTGCACCCACGCCTTTTACGAGGCTATCGCCCACGCGGCCAATCGGGTGCTCTACGGCCGCAAGGTCACCGACTTCCCCCATGTGAAGAAGCTCTTCACCGAGGCCTACGCCCGGCTCATGGCCATGCGCCTGGTGGGCTTTCGGGCCAAGGACTATTTGCGCGCGGCCTGCAATGAGGACCGCCGCTACCTGCTCTACAACCCCATCGTCAAGATGAAGGTGACCAGCCAGGGCGAGAAGGTCATCGCTCTGCTGCACGAGGTCATCGCGGCCAAGGGCTACGAGCAGGACACGTACTTCGAGATGGCCATCCGCGACATCGGCATGCTGCCCAAGCTGGAGGGCACCGAGCACGTCAACATGGCGCTCATCATCAAGTTCGTGCAGAACTACTTCTTCGGGCCAGTGGACTACCCGGACCTTCCGGTGCGCGACGACCCGGCCGACGACGCCTATCTCTTCCACCAGTACACCGGCGGCCTGGCCCGGGTGCGCTTCCCGGACTGGCGCAAGGCCTACGCGGGCTTTGACCAGGCCAACGTGGCCGTGTTCCGTGAGCAGGCCGAGCTGCTGCGCCGGCTGCTGAAAGAAGCCCCGCCCAGCCAGGAGCAGGCGGCCAACGTGGACTACATGCTGGCCGCCGGCGAACTGTTCACCCTGGTGGCCTATGCCCAGTTGGTGCTGGAGAACGCGCGGCTGATGGACGAGGACGCGGACCTGGTGGGCCAGATATTCGATTTCCTGGTGCGGGATTTCAGTGGCGGCGCCCTGCGCATGGTGCTGAACTATGCCAACTCAGCGGCGCAGGAGGAGCTCTACCGGGCCATGCTGAAAAAGCCGGCCCAGGACCCGGCCGGCTTCGACCGGGTCTGGCAGGGCCAGGTGCTGCCGCTCAAGGACGCCTAGGTGTGTGTCGGAGAAAGCCATCCATGGCTTTCTCCTCTTGGAACTTGCCAAAAGTAAATATTGGCAAGTTCTCGGAATGACGCCAAAAATTAATTTGGCGCCATTCCGGGCGGGCCGTCCATGGCCCGCTCGGAAGCCTGTCGGAGGATTACCCCGACAGGCTCCTATGTAAAGGCGGAATAGGCACCCACGCTCCGGAAAGGCCGGAGGGAGGGGGAGGGGAGGCGGGATGCCCGACCGGGCCTCCCGCGTTTTTACCTATAGCTCCAGCTTCAGGCCGGCCATGTCGCCGTTCTTGAAGCCCAGGCGGTCGAAGAACTTCAACAGCTTCCAGTCCAGCCGGTTCACGAAGGTGTAGATGCTGTCCACGCCCACCTGCTTCAGGCTGCGGGCCATCTCGCCAAACAGGGCCTTGGCCACCCCGTGGCGCTGAAAGTCCGGGTCCACGCCCAGGGTGTCGATCCAGCCCACGTTCTCCGGCACGCCGTATTCCCAGCGGCTGGCCCCGCCAAAAACGAAGCCCACCACTTGGCCGTCCAGCTCGGCCACCAGGGAGGCGGCCCGTGAGTGCTTCTGGGCCTGCTCCAGCTTCATCTCGTAATAGCCGGGCCGGGTCTTGCCCAGCACCTTGGTGTCGATTTCCACGATCCGGGCCAGGTCCGCGCGGTCCATGGCGCGGATCAGCGGGGAAGCTGCGGATTGCCCTGCCATGCCACCCTCCTTGCCGGCGAGAGGTGATCGTTGCGCATGCCTAAAGTCTAGCAAGCCGCGCGGCCGTGCCGGAAGGGAATAGCCGGTTGTCAGCCACAGTTTGCCAAAGCCCATGCGGGCCAGGGATCCACCCCAAGCGAGCCATGCTGGTTGGGCGAGTCCGGGGATGGCCCGCCCGTGAGCCCGCCGGAGCTGTTTCTCCGCCAGGCTCCTCGTTGGAATGCGGCCAAGGCTGGCCAGCCGGGCACGGCAGCTAAACCTGGTGCGGTGCGGCCCCGGCCGCGCTGACCAGGCGCTCCAGGTCGGGGTAAGCCTGGGCCCCCACCAGGCCGCGTCCGCCGGCCACAAAGGTGGGCACGGCCGTGACGCCCATGGACCGGCTGAGCTGCCAGTCCCGGTCCACCGCCGGGGCGTAGAGGCCCTGGTTCACCATTGCCTCGGCCTGGTCCGGGTCCAGGCCGCACTGTTGGGCGATGTCGCGCAGCACGGCCAGGTCATGGAGGTTGCGGCCCTGGGCGAAATAGGCGGCAAAGGCCGCGGCGTGGAAGGCCTCGCCCTGGCCCTGCTCCTCGGCCCACTTGCCCAGCTCCTGGGCGCGGCGGGAGTTGAAGGTCATGGCGCGGGGTCCGAAGGGCAGGCCCTCGGCCTTGGCCACGCCCTCCAGCCGGGCCAGCATGGCCGGGATGTCCATGCCGCGGCCGGCGAAAAGCTCCTCCAGGGTGGCGCCCTGGGGCGGGGTCTCGGGGTGCAGGGGAAAGGCCAGCCATTGCAGGTTCACGTCATAGACCTCTTGCAAGCGGTGCACCCGCCGGGTGACGAAGTAGCACCACGGTCAGACGTAGTCACTGAAGATTTGCAGGGTGACGGGCCCGGTCATGCTGACCTCCGCTGGGTGGTTGCAGGGTGGGGCGTTCAGGGCTGCCCGCCGGGCAGTCCGCACAGGCTGGCCACTCAGGCCGGCAGGGGCAGCAGCCTGAACCACCAGGCCGCGGCCATGCCGGCCAGGACCAGCCACAACATCCAGGCGCGCATGGCCAACCTCCTCGCAGACTGCCTTGGGCAGCCTGATCAAGCATAGCATGCGGCTCCGGCCGCCGCGCCTAGAGCAGGCCCAGATGGGCCTTGGCCTGACGGAAGCGCTCCAGGTCGGCCGGACTGGCGTGGCACAGGTTGATGGGGCCGCCCAGGTGGGTGTAGGTTCCGTCGATCAGGCGCAACTTGCCGCCGCAGGCGCACTCGCCCTCCACGTGGTCATGGATATGGGCGGTGGCGTCGCTAAGGCTGAGGCTGGAAAGCTCCTCGCGGCCACAAAGGTCGCAGATCATGGGTAGGTAGGGCATGGTCGCTCCTTTCTCAATTCCTGATAATCATTCCGACCCGTAAAGGCAAGCGCGGCGGTATGCCGGCCTGATCGCGGACAATGGTTGACGTTGGGAGCGAGCTGTGCGTATTTATTAGCCAACCCAATCGGGCGCCTGCCCGGTATGAACCCACCACCCTGGGAATAGGACGGGAAAATGGCCGACGGGCACATGGTGAAACAGTTCCAGCAAGGTCAGATGATCTTCAAGGAAGGCCAACCCGCCGAGCGCGCCTATCTGATCAGGAAAGGCTCGGTGAGCATCTTCCGGGTGGTGGACGACCAGCGCATCGTGCTGGCCCGCATGGGACAGGGCCGGCTCTTTGGCGAGATGGGCCCCCTGACCGGCCAGGCCAGGGATTCCAACGCCATCTGCGACGAGTTCAGCGAGCTGGTGGTTCTGGAAAAGGAGCACCTGCTCCAGGCCATGGCCGCCGCGCCGATCATCGTGCGCAACATGCTGGAGGCCATGATCGAGCGCCTCAAGGCCACCACCCAGCGCCTGAGCGCCAACAACCGGCCCGACGTCTTCATGAGCCTGGTGAAGCTATTGGATATGGCGGTGCGGGCCGGCGGCGACAGCCTGAGCCTGGCCGCGTTCGTGCGCCAGGCCAAGGACATCCTCAACCTGACCCAGTTGGAGGTGGAGGATCAGTTGCGCAAGCTGGCCAAGGTGGGGGCCATCAAGATCGAGCGCGGCCGCGGCTCGGGCGCGCAACTGCGCGACGCCACCTTGCAGGTAGCGGACGTGGAGGCCCTGACCCGGGTGGCCAAGGGCGTCAACGACATGGTCAAGGAGCAGGAGACCGGCGCGGTGGCCAGCGGCCGCGAATACCTGGACTTCGGCGATTTCGCCCAGGAGGTGGAGACCACGCCGGAGATCCTGGCCCGCAAGGTGGGCGCGGGCGAGATACCGCTCAGGCTGTTGTTCATGCCCGAGGGCCCGGCCCGGGCCTTTGCCCAGGAGATGGGCAAGCAGTTTTTCAAGGGCACCCGCAAGCTGACCAGCCGCCTGGCCGAGCTGACGGTGGTGGACGACCTGGTCAACGTGGACGCGGCCACCCTGCAGCAGGTCTTCACCCAGATCGGCCATTTCAAGGTGGGCGTGCTGTTGCAGGCCGCCAGCTCCGAGGCCCGCCAGCACATGATGAAGGTGCTCAGCGGGCGCGCGGCCCAGATCGCCATCGACGAATCCGGGCCCCTGAGCCGCCTGGGCGCGGACGACGTGGCCGACGCCGAGTTCGAGGCCATCAACCTGGTGAAGAAGCTCAAGGGCATCTCCACCCAGGGCTGAGCCGCCGCCCGGCGCGGGCGTTTATTTATTGCACCCCCCGGCGGGCGGGCCGCAGGCGCGGATTGCGCCCGCTGGGGTTTTTCAGCCCGCACCGCGCTTGCCCTTGCGAAGCATTGTCTTATGTTTTGGCCATGGCGCTTTCGCCATCCCCTCTGGGAGGAGCGCATGGAGCAAAACCTGCACTTGGTCTGCCCCCGCTGCCAGGCCGTGAACCGGGTGCCCGCCGCCCGCCTGGGCCAAGGCCCGCAATGCGGCAAATGCCACGCCCAGCTCATCGAGCCCAGGCCCCAGCCCATGGACGCCGCCGGCTTCGGCCGCCAACTGGAGAAAAGCGACCTGCCCCTCCTGGTGGACTTCTGGGCGCCCTGGTGCGGGCCCTGCCGCACGATGGCCCCGGCCTTTGAACAGGCCGCGGCCAGCCTGCACCCGGCCGTGCGCCTGGTGAAGGTGAACACCGAGGAGGAGCCGGGCCTGGCCTCGCGTTACGCCATCTCCTCCATCCCCACCATGGTGCTGTTCAAGAACGGCCGCGAGGCCGACCGCGTCTCCGGGGCCCTGCCTGCGCAACAGATCGTGCAGTGGGTGCGCGGCAGGGTCTAAAAACCGGCCCGCCCCGCCGCCATAAGCAACGCCCGCCCCCCCGGCCGGGGACGGGCGCGCGCCTGGCAAAACCCGCGTCGCCTATTGCTTGGCGATGACGTCCTCCACCCAGCTCATGGCCGCGGCCATGGTGGGGAAGCCCACGGTGCTGGTCAGGGCCAGCACCGCGTGGCGGATTTCCTCCGGCGTGGCCCCGGCCGCCAGGGCGCGGCGGGTGTGGCTGTGCACCGAACCCTCGGAGTGAACCGCCACCGCGGCCGCCATCTGGATCAGGTGCAGTTCCTTGGCCCCCAGCGGGCCCTGCTGCTGGACCAGTTCGCCCAGCTTATTCAGCGTCTCCATGAACTCGGGATACTGCTCGTTCAGGCGCTGGTAAAGCTTCGGCAAATGCGCGTGACTCATGAAACTCCTCCGGAGCGATGATTGCCTGTTCCGGCCGGGACCGGCGCGTGGCCTGCTTCCATAGTTGCACGTAATGCCTATCCATTCAACCGGCAATCACTGAATGGCCTTCAGTGATAATCCCTTTTTATTGACAGCCGCGCGCGCGTAGAATATTTTACATAGGTAAATGTTGTTCGCTATGCGTAAACATTTCGGGTAACGCATTGCATGGAATTCGCCAGCCGGGAAAACCAGCGCTACTTCATGCAATCCCTGGCCAAAGGCCTGGTGGTCCTGCAATGCCTGGCCGAGGCCGAGTCGCCCCTGAATCTGTCCCAGATCGCCCGGGCCGCCGGCATCAACAACGCCACCGCCACCCGCTGCTGCTACACCCTGGCCCGCCTGGGCTATGTCACCCGCGACGAAAGCCGGCGCTTCCACCTGACCCCCCGGGTGCTCACCCTGGGCTACGCCGCGGTGCGCCACATGGGCTGGCGGCAGGTGGCGCTCAGCTACATGCATCAGCTCAGCCGGCGCATCGACGAGACGGTGAACCTGTCGGTGCTGGAGGGCGCCGAGCTGATCTACGTGGGCCGCATCAACACGGCCCGGATCCTCAGCTATGAGTTGCAGATCGGCTCGCGCCTGCCCCTGCACTGCACCTCCATGGGCAAGGCGCTGCTGGCTTTCAGCCCGCCGGCCAAGGCCAAGGCCATCGTGGACCGCCTGCAGTTCGTGGCCCTGACCCACCGCACCATCACCAGCAAGGCCGAGTACCTGGCCGAGCTGGACCGGGTGCGGGCCCAGGGCTTTGCCATGAACGACGAGGAGCTTTCGGTGGGCCTGCGCTCGGTCTCCGCGCCGGTGCTGGATGCCCAGGGCTGGGCCCTGGCCGGGCTGAACATCGCCGTGCCCACCAAGCGCTACACCCGCGAGGCGGCTGTCAATGCCCTGGCCCCCCAGGCCGTGGCCTGCGCGGCCGAGATCAGCTGGGCGCTGATGGCCATGGAGCTGGAGGACGGCGGCGATCCCACGGCCGAGGCCCCGCCCCGGTCCCTGGCGGCCGCCGGCCGCCGCGTCAACCGTCGCTAACTTAGGAGTCGAACCCCATGTACAAGGTTGGCGGTCACAACTTCCCGCGCAAGCTGGGCGGCCCCCTGCCAGTTGCGGTCAAGGCCGAGGGCGTGTGGATCACCGACGCCGAGGGCAAGCGCTACCTGGACGCCAGCGGCGGGGCGGTGGTGGTGAACCTGGGCCACGGCCGGGCCGAGATCGCCCAGGCCGTGCAGGAGCAGATCATGGCCCTGCACTACGCCCACCCCACCATGTTCACCTGCCCCACGGTGGAACGCCTGGCCGACGTGCTGGCCAGCCACGCCCCGGCCGAGATATCCCGCTTCTATTTCCTCTCCGGCGGGGCCGAGGCGGTGGAGACGGCCATCAAGCTGGCCCGCCAGGTGCACCTGGCCCGAAAGCAACCCCAGCGCATCCGGCTCATCGCGCGCTGGAAGAGCTATCACGGCCTGACCCTGGGCGCTTTGGCCGCCACCGGCCGCACCACCTTCCGCGCGCCCTACGCCCCGCTTTTGGGCGAGGTCTTCCACATCCCCGCGCCTTACTGCCTGCGCTGCGACTTCGGCCTGAAACGCCCCAAATGCAAGCTGCGCTGCGCCCAGGCCCTGGAGGACGCCATCCAGGCCCTGGGGCCGGAGACCGTCAGCGCGTTTTTGGGCGAGACGGTCTCCGGGGCCACCATCGCGGCGGTGCCGCCGCCGGCCGGCTATTGGCCGCGCATACGCGAGATCTGCGACCGCTACGGCGTGCTGCTGATCCAGGACGAGGTGATGTGCGGCCTCGGGCGCACCGGCCGCTGGTTCGCCAGCGAGCACTACGGCGTGGTGCCGGACATCGTGACCCTTGGCAAGGGCATCAGCGGCGGCACCGTGGCCCTGTCGGCAATGGGCTGCCGCGAGGAGATCTTCGAGGCCTGCTGCGAACACGGCTCTTTCGTGCACGGCGGCACCTACTCCCACCACCCGGTGGCCGCGGCCGCCGGCCTGGCCGCCATGGGCATCCTGGAGCGCGAGAAGCTGGTGGAGCGGGTGGCCGACCTGGGCCCGCACCTGGGCCGGCTGCTGGCCGCGCGCCTGGGCGACCATCCCCACGTGGCCGACGTGCGCGGGGTGGGCTTCATGTGGGGGGTGGAGTTCGTGGCCGACAAGGCCAGCCTGGCCCCCTATCCCCGGGCCGAGCAAATCACCGAGCGCCTCTGGGGCGCGCTCTTCAAGTCCGGACTCATCACCTACAAGTCCACCGGCCTGGCCGGCATCGACGGCGACGCCCTGGTGGTGGCCCCGCCCTACGTGGCCACCCCCGAGGACCTGGAGTTCATCGTGGACCGCCTGGGCCAGGCGGTGGAGGACCTTCTGGGCAAGTAAGGCCGGGCCCGGTCGAGCGGGTCCGGGCTGTTGGTTGGAGAGTGGGCGGGTTAATTCCATTGGCGGTCCGCCCCAGGGTTTGGCAACTATAGCTTGGAGGATTGGCCATGAAGAAATCAGGTTGGCGCAAGCCGGCGGCCCTGCTGGTCGGTTTGGCTTTGGTGCTGGGCCTAGGCGGCTTGGCCGCGGCGGACGACACGGTGAAGATCGGCGTGGTGGGCCCGCGCACCGGCGGCGCGGCGGCCACCGGCACCGCCTTCGAAGAGGGCATCGCCCTGGCCCTGGAACGCATCAACGCCAAGGGCGGCGTGTTGGGCAAAAAGCTGGAAGTGGTTTTCGAGGACACCGCCGGCGACCCCCAGAAGGCGGCCAGCGGGCTTGAGAAGCTCATCACCAAGGACAAGGTGGTCCTGGCCCTGGGCGAGAGCCACTCCTCCGCCGCCCTGGCCGAGATCGACGTGGCCAACCGCTACAAGGTGCCCCTGATCATCGCCGAGGCCTGGCACGACGACATCACCAAGAAGAACTTCAAGTACGTCTTCCGGGCCGGCCCCAGCAACAGCGGCGTGGTGGACGACGCCATCATGGGCTTCGTCAAGGCCTACGGCTTCAAGCGGGTGGCCATCGTGGCCGAGAACACCGACTGGGGCCTGGGCATCAAGGAGCTGGCCGAGCAGGGCCTCAAGGCCGCCGGCGTGGCCACCGAGACCTTCATCACCGAGCGCAAGAGCCAGGACCACTACACCGAGCTGAACAAGATCAAAAACTTCAAGCCCGACCTGGTGTTGGCCTTTGTCTACGGCTTCGGCGTGCACTACCTCATCGCCCAGTCCAACGAAGTCGGTCTGGTGCCCCAGAGCGCCCTCTTGCTGGAAGGCGCCGGTCCGCCCAGCCTGTGGCCCGACTTCTGGAAGAACGTCGGCGACGCCGGCAACCTGGAGCTGTTTGTCAGCAGCATGCACAAGGACGTCATGCTGACCCCGGTGGCCAAGGAGTTCCAGGACGCCTACGTGAAGAAGTTCGGCAAGGAGCCCACCGACTACAAGTCGCGCTCCATCTACAACACCATCCTGATCGCGGCCGACGCCATCCAGCGCGCCGGCGCCACCGACGCCGACAAGCTGGTGGACGCCCTGGAGAAGACCAGCCTGGTGGTGGCCAGCGGCACCGTGAAGTTCGGCACCGAGATGGGCACCTACCGCTACCATCAGTGGCAGCCGCCCATGCTCATCATCCAGTGGCAGGACAAGAAGCAGGTGGTGGTCTTCCCCAAGGAAGCGGCCACCGGCAAGCTGCTCAAGAAGTAATGTGACCTGATCCCCGGCCGGGGCCCCGCCCGCCCCGGCCGGGCCTCGCCCCATCCGGAAGGCACCCCATGAGCGACCTCTTGCTGTATCTGACCAACGGCGTGGTGATCGGCATCATCTACGCCCTTTCGGCCCTGGGCGTCTCGCTCATCGTGGGCATCATGAACGTGGTCAACTTCGCCCACGGCGAGCTCTACATCCTGGCCGGCTATTTCAGCGCCCTCATTGCCAGCGCCCTGGGCCTGGGCCCGCTGCCGGCCATGCTGCTGGCGGTGGCGGCCATCTTCGTGCTGGGGCTGATCATCGAATGGACCATGATCCGCCCCACCTACGGCGACGACATGTACTCGCTGATCATCACCTTCATCTTTTCCATCATCCTGCAGAACGCCTATCTGTTCATCTTCGGGCCCTATCCGCAGAAGCCGCCCAACTGGGTGAGCGGGGCCACCAACCTATTCGGGCTCTTCTTCTATGGCAACCAGCGCCTGGCCTCCCTGGCCGCGGCCGTGGTGGTCATCGGGCTGTTCTTCCTGCTCATCCACAAGACCTGGTTCGGCCGGGTGGTGCGGGCGGTGAGCATGGACCGCGAGGTGGCCTCCACCTTTGGCATCAATCCGGTCATGGTCAACCTGATGGCCTTTGGCGCCGGCTGCGCCCTGGCCGCCGCCGCCGGGGTGATCCTCACCCCCATCTTCCCGGTCACGCCCACCGTGGGCGTGGGCGTGAGCCTCACCGCCTTCGTGGTGGTGGTGCTGGGGGGCATGGGCTCCTTCAGCGGCTGCGTGGTGGGCGGGCTAATCCTGGGCATCGTGGAAAACCTGGGCGCGGCCTATGTGGACAGCGGCTATAAACACATGTTCGGCTTCGTCATCCTGATTCTGGTCCTCTTCTTCCGCCCGGCCGGCCTGTTCGGCCAGAAGCAACTGTGAGGTGCCGGCCATGACCAACCAACCTTCCCCGGCCGGCGGCGGCAAGACCCTGCCCTGGTTCATCACCCTGGCCGTGTTCATGACCTTCCCCATGTTTTTGGGCGAATACTGGCTGGGCAGCGCCATCGTGGGCCTTTTCTACGTGATGATGGCCTCCAGCTGGAACCTGCTGGCCGGCTACACGGGCCAGGTCTCCTTTGGCCACGCGGCCTTTGCCGGCATCGGGGCCTACACCTCCGGCATCCTGGCCGCCCAGTTCGGCCTGCACCCGCTCTTGGGCCTGCCCATCGGCGTGGCCCTGTCCGCCCTGGTGGGCCTGGGCCTGGGCGCGCTGTGCATCCGCATGGGCGGCATCTACCTCAGCCTGACCACCCTGGGCTTCAGCGAGATCGTGCGCCTGGTCATCACCAACGAGTACGAGATCACCCGCGGCACCATGGGGCTGAAGGTGCCCTTCCTGCTGGGCGACTACTCCAAGCCAGTGGCCTTCTATCTCATGCTGGCCGCGGTGGTGGGCGTGCTGCTGTTGGTGCGCTGGCTGCTGCGCTCCGACCTGGGCCTGATGTTCCGGGCGGTGCAGAACGACGAGGTGGCCGCGGCCAGCCTGGGCGTGCCGGTGATGAAGATCCGGGTCACGGCGTTTGTGATCAGCGGGGCCATCGCCGGACTGGCCGGCAGCCTCTACGGGCACTACCTGATGCTCATCACCCCCCACATCCCCAGCCTGGACCTGATGTTCCTGGTGCTGGCCATGACCGTCATCGGCGGCATCGGCACCTTCGTGGGCCCCATCGTGGGCGCGCTGTTCTTGGAGCTCTTGGCCGAGTACATCCGGGTCTGGGGCGAATTCCACGTGCTGATCTTCGCCCTGGTGGCCCTGGTCTTCGCGCGGTTTTTGCCGGGCGGCATCGTGGGCCTGGTGCAGGGCTGGGCCCGCAGGCGGGCCGGCCTGCCGGCGGCGGGAGGTGCGGCATGAGCGCGGTGCTCAAGGTGGCCGGTGTCAGCAAGCGCTTCGGCGGGGTGCAGGCCCTGAACGGCGTCAGCTTCGAGCTGAACCACGGCGAGATTTTGGGCCTGATCGGTCCCAACGGGGCCGGCAAGACCACGCTCTTTCACGTCATTGCCGGCACCATCCTGCCCGACGCCGGGTCCATCATTTTCGAGGGCTGCGACATCACGCGGATGAAGGCCCACCAGATCTGCCGCCTGGGCGTCGCGCGTACCTTCCAGGTCACGCGGCCCTTTGCCAAGCTGACCTGCCGGGAGAACGTGCTGGTGGCCTTCGTGGGCAGCCAGGCCCCGGTGGCCAAGGTGGAGCGCGACGAACGCGCGGCCGAGTACCTGGCCCTGGTGGGCCTGGGCGGCAAGGACCTCACCCCGGCCGGTCAGCTCAACCTCATCGACAAGAAGCGCCTGGAGATGGCCCGCGCCCTGGCCACCAACCCGCGCCTCATCCTCTTGGACGAGGTGCTGGGCGGGCTCAACAGCCTGGAGATGGGCCAAGCCATGGAGCTGATCGGCCAGATACGCGAAAAACTGGGCACCACCATCATCTGGATCGAGCACGTAATGGGAGCCATCATGCGCCTGAGCGAGCGGGTGCTGGTCCTGGACCAGGGCAGCCTGATCTGCCAGGGCACGCCCGCCCAGGTTTCCCAGGACCGCTCGGTCATCGAGGCCTATCTGGGAGAGCAGGATGCTTAGGCTGGAGAACGTGGAGGCCTTCATCGGCGAGAACCAGGTGCTGCGCGGGGTCAGCCTGGAAGTGCCGGCCCAGGCCAGCGTGGCGGTGCTGGGGGCCAACGGCGCGGGCAAGTCCAGCCTGATCCGGGTCATCCTGGGCCTCATGAAAGTCACCTCGGGCCGGGTGCTCCTTAACGGCCGCGAGATCCAGAACCAGCCGCCCCACCAGATCGCGCGCCTGGGCGTGGCCTGCGTGCCCGAGGGCCGCCGGGTCTTCAAGGACATGAGCGTGCTGGACAACCTCAAGCTGGGGGCCTACCTGCCCCAGAACCGCAGCGGGCTTAACCAGCGCCTGGAGGAGATCACGGCCATGTTCCCGGTGCTGGGCACCCGCCTGCACCAGCGGGCCGGCACCCTCTCCGGCGGCGAGCAGCAGATGCTGGCCATGGGCCGCGCCCTGATGAGCCAGCCCCAGCTCCTCCTGGTGGACGAACTCTCCCTGGGCCTGGCCCCGCTGGTGGTCCAGGACATCTACCGCGCCCTGCGCCAGGTGAGCAGCTCCATCACGCTGCTGTTGGTGGAGCAGAACGTGGAACAGGCGCTCAAGAACAGCCAGCAGGCCTATCTGCTGGAGACGGGCCGGGTGGTGCGCCAGGGGGCCTCGGCCGAGCTTTTGGCCGACGCCAGCCTCAAGGAGGCCTACCTGGGCATGTAGGGCCGGGCCGGCCGGATGATTGTCAACCCAGGCCCTCGCGGCCTTATTGCCAGGCGGGAGATAGCCATGAGCCAGGAGCAATGCCAGGCCGGAGGCGGCCAGGCCGGATTCAAGCTGACCTATGCCACCATGTTCTCGCCGCCTCCGGAGCTGCACCAGCGCTTCGACGAGGCGCTCGCCGCCACCCGCGCCGGCCTGGGCCGCGAATACGGGCTTATCATCGACGGTCGCGAGGTGATGGCCGTGGACAAGCTGGAGGACCGCAACCCGGCCGACACCGGCCAGGTGGTGGCGCTGATGCAGCAAGGCGTGGCCGCCCACGCGGGCGAGGCCATCGCCGCCGCGGCCGGCGCCTTCCCGGCCTGGAGCGCCACGCCGTGGCAAGAGCGGGTGGCGCGCCTGCGCCGTGCGGCGGCCCTGATCCGCGAGCGCATCTTTTTCATCTCGGTGGCCGCGTGTCTGTCGGTGGGCAAGAACCGCATGGAGTCCCTGGGCGACATCGCCGAGACGGCCGACCTGATCGACTATGCCTGCGAGCGCATGGAGGCGGCCCAGGGCTTTAGCGTGGAGATGGGGCGCGACCCCCTGCCGGGCTGCCAGGCCCGCAACTGGTCGGTGCTCAAGCCCCACGGTGTGTGGCTGGTGGTGGCGCCCTTCAATTTCCCCGGCGCGCTCTGCGGCGGCCCGGCCGGCGCGGCCCTGGCGGCCGGCAACACCGTGGTGCTCAAGTGCTCCTCGGACACCCCCTGGCCCTCGCGCCTCATCGCCGAGTGTTTCGCCGAGGCCCTTCCGGCCGGGGCCTTCAACTTCGTCACCGGCCCCGGCGCGACCCTGGGCCAGGCCCTGATCGACGACCCCCGCGTGGCCGGGGTCACCTTCACCGGCTCCCACCCGGTGGGCATGAACATCCACCGCGCCTTTGCCCAGGGCACCTACGTGCGGCCGGCGATCCTGGAGCTGGGCGGCAAGAACCCCACCCTCGTCTCGCAAAAGGCCAACCTGGACGACGCGGCCCTGGGCGTGATGCGCTCGGCCTTTGGCCTGCAGGGCCAGAAGTGCTCGGCCTGCTCGCGGGTGTTCGTGGAAAAGCCCGTATACGCCGAATTCCTGGAGCGCCTGGCCGCGCTGACCAACCAGATCGTCATTGGCGACCCGGCCCGGCGCGAGGTCTACCTGGGCCCGGTGGTCAACGCCAAGGCCCGCGACACCTTCGCGCGCTCCTGCGCCGAGCTGGCCCGGGCCGGCCGCCTGGTCACCGGCGGCCAGGCGCTGGGCGAGGGCGAGCTGGCCCGGGGCTATTTCTGCGCGCCCACCATCGCCGTGGACGCGCCGGCCGGCCATCCCCTCTGGGCGGCGGAGATGTTCGCGCCCATCACCATGGTGGCGGCGGCCGACGACCTGGACCAGGCCATGGCCCGGGCCAACGACACCATCTACGGCCTCACCGCCGGGTTCTACGGCGCGCCCGAGGAGGTGGACTGGTTTTTCACCCACATCCGCTGCGGGGTGGCCTATGCCAACCGGCCCAGCGGGGCCACCACCGGGGCCTGGCCCGGCTTCCAGCCATTCGGCGGTTGGCAGGCCTCCGGCGCCAGCGGCAAGAACTCCGGCGGCGAGCACTATGTGCAGCTCTACATGCGCGAGCAGATCCAGGCCCGCCTGCTGCCCTGACTCCCGGCCCGATAAAAACCACCCGCCCCGGTCAGCCTGGCCGGGGCGGGCGTGTTTAAGGGGCCGGATGGCTGGCCGGGGCTAGGCGCTTTCGCTGCGGCCGGCCGCGGCCTTGCCGCGCCCCTTGGCCCGGAACATGGCCGCGTCGGCCAGGGCCAGGATGCTGGTCAGGTCAACGGCGTCCTCCGGGCAGGTGGCCTGGCCGAAGCTGGCGCTGAGTTTCACCTCCAGGCCCTGGTCCTCCAGGTAGGTGGTGGCGGCCATGGCCGCGCGCAGCTCGGCCACCACGGCCGCGGCCGCGTCCTGGCCCAGGCCGGGCAGCACCAGCACGAATTCGTCGCCGCCATAGGCCACCCCGAAGCCTGGCGCGGGCAGGCACTGGCGGATGGTTTGGGCCACCTGCTGCAAGGCCCGGCTGCCGTTCAGGTGGCCGTGGGTGTCCACCACGTCCTTGAAGCCGTCCATGTCCATGAAGACCAGGGAGAAGACCAGCGGCGGCCGCACGGCCAGGAGCTCTTCCAGGGCGCGGTAAAGGTGGCGGGTGTTAAAGAGGCCGGTGAGGTTGTCGCGCACGGTCAGGTCGTGGATGCGCCTGAGCCGCCGGGTGTTCTCCACCGCCACGGCCGCGAAGTCGGCGATGACGCTGACGATGGCCTGGGCCGGCGGCTTGAGGTCGTGGGGGTTGACCGCCTCGATCACGCCCAGCACCCGGCCCTGGAAGACCAGGGGCGCGGCGATGATGGCCTGGGTGGTGAAGCCGGTGAGCTGGTCCACGGCCGGGTTGAACCAGGGGCTGTCGCGCACGTTTTCCACGGTGATGGAGCGGCACTCGGCCCAGACCTGGCCGGCGATGCCCTGGCCGGGCTTCAGGCGCACCTGGCAGACCAGCTTGAGGTCCAGGTCCGGGCTGGCGGCGAAGTATAGCTCCTCGCTTTCTTCGTCCACCAGTAAAAGCGACCAGTTGTCCGCCGGCATCAGGCGGCCGGCCTGCTGCAGGAACACCTCCAGCAGGCGCTGGGGGTCCAGCTCGGCGGCCAAGGCCCGGCCCAGCTCCACGCAGGCCACCAGTTGCGCGCGGGATAATTCAGCGGTGGATTGGATGGCGGCACCTCCGCGCGGCAGGGGCGGACCTGGGGCGCGGCTCGCCGTTGCCGGCTAGCATACGACATCGCGCCCGGTCATACCAAGCTTTGTTGCGCGGGGTGGGGAGACGCGGCCGGCCCGGCCCGGAGTGCGGGCGGGGCCGGCGGGCGGAAGGGCAGGGGATCAGGCCTCGCCGATGGCCTGGCGGACCAGCTTGAGCAGGTCCTCGGGCTCGAAGGGCTTTTCCAGGATGGCCACCACCTTCTCCGGCTTCAGGGAGCGGTGGGGGGAGTCCTGGCCGGTGATGACGATGATGGGCGTGTGCTTGCACTCCTCGTTCTTGCGGTATTTTTGGAAGAACTTGGTGCCGCCCTCCTTGGGCATCTGCAAATCCAGGGTGATGAGGTCCGGGCGCTCGCGGGTCAGCGCCGCATAGCCCTCCTCGCCGTCGGCCGCGGTCACGGTCTGGTAGCCGTTGTCCTCGAAGACGTGCTTGAGGTAGTTGATGATGTGGACTTCGTCATCGATGATCAGGATCTTCTTGGCCATGGTCGGTCCCTTCCTCCTGGGGAGAATCAGGCTCCGGCGGCCGTGGGCGTCCGGCCCTGCAAAAGGCGTCATATATTTACATTAATCCCATGGGAAAGACAAGGGAGAGGCCGGGGGCCGGGGCCGGCCTAGAGCGGACGCAGGATCAGGCCCTTGAGGTATTGGCTTTCCGGGAAGCCCAGGCGCACGGGATGGTCGCTGGGCTGGCCCAGGGCCTGGACCACCTGCAGGCGCAGGCGGGCGTCCTCGGCCGCCCAGGTGAGCACCTCGCCGAAATATTCGCGGTCCATGCCGGCCGAGCAGGAGAAGGTGGCCAGGACGCCGTCGGGCTCCAAGAGGCGCAGGGCCATCATGTTCAGGTCCTTGTAGGCCCGGGCCGCCTTGTCCACCACGGCCTTGCTGGGGGCCAGCTTGGGCGGGTCCAGGATGATCAGCCCGAAGCGGCGGCCCTGGTCTCGATAGGCGCGCAGCAGCTCGAAGACGTTGGCCCGCACCAGCTCGGCGCGCCCGGCCACATCGTTCAGGGCCAGGTTCTCGCCGGCCAGCTCCAGGGCCTGGGCCGAGGAGTCGGCCAGTACGGCCTGGGTTGCGCCGGCGGCCATGGCGTGGATGGCGAAGCCGCCGCTGTAGCAGAAGCAGTCCAGCACGCTGCGGCCAGGGGCGTGGGCGGCCACCAGGGCGCGGTTCTCGCGCTGGTCCAGGTAGAACCCGGTCTTCTGGCCGCCGGCCGGCTCCACCCAGTATTGGCAGCCCGGCTCGGCAAACTGCACCCGGCCCGGCTGGGGGCCGTGCAAGGCGCCTTGCAGGGGCTCCAGGCCCTCCAGGCGGCGGACTTCCTGGTCCGAGCGCTCCCAGATCCACTCCGGCGCGAGACGCTGCACCAGCCAGTCGGCCACGTCGCGCTTGACCACCTCGGCCCCGGCCGAGAGCGCCTGCACCACCAGGCCCGGTCCCAGGCGGTCCACGATCAGGCCTGGCAGGCCGTCGCTCTCGGCGTTGACCAGGCGGTAGGCGCTGCATCCGGCCGGCTCCAGGCCGGCCCGCTTGGCCACCGCGCGCTCCAGGCGGCCGCCCAGCCAGGCCGGGTCGATGGTCACGTTGGGGTCGTAATCCAGCACCCGGGCCCGGATGTGGCTCTCCGGGCTGCCCCAGGCCCAGGCCAGGAAGCGGCCCTCGCCGTCTTCCAGCCGCGCCACCTGGCCGGCGCGGAGCCGTCCCTGCACCCGCTCGATGGCCCGGGCGAAGACCCAGGGATGGCCGCGGGCCAGGGAGCGCAGCCCGCCTTTTCGGATGGTCAGTGTGGCGCTCATGGCTGGCAAACTTACCCGCCCGGAACGGGCAAGTCCATGGTTTTTGCGGGGCGGCGGCTCAGGCCGGGGCGGGGCAGGCGGCCAGCAGATGGCGGCGGAAGCTTTCGACCTCCTGCACCTCCGCCACCCGGCCGCCCTCCAGGCGCACCACGCTGTCGGCCAGGGCCAGGATCTCGTCCGGCTGGTGGCTCACGTAGAGGATGGGGATGGCGAACTGCCGGGCCACCTTGGCGATGTAGGGCAGCAGCTCGGCCTTGCGCCCGGCGTCCAGGCTGGCCAGGGGCTCGTCCATGAGCAGGAGGCGCGGGCTGGTCAAGAGCGCCCGGCCAATGGCCACCCGCTGCTTTTCCCCGCCGGAGAGCCGGGCCGGCCGGCGCTGCAACAGGCGCCCGATGCCCAACAGCTCCACCACCTGGCCCATCTCGGCCCAGGCCTGTCCGGCCGGGGCCAGGCGCTGGCCATAGCGCAGGTTGCCCAGCACACTGAGGTGCGGAAACAGGCGGCCCTCCTGGAAGATATAGCCGATGCGCCGCCGCTCCGGGGGCAGGTCCACGCCCGTGGCCGAATCGAAGAGCACCAGGCCGTTGACCGCGATGCGGCCCTGGTCCGGCCGCAGCAGGCCGGCCACCAGGTTGACCAGCGAGGTCTTGCCCGCGCCCGAGGGGCCAAAAAGGGCAGTGACGCCCGGACCCTGGCGGCTGAAGCTGGCCTCCAGGGTCAGCTCGCCCAGGGCCTTATGCACCTCCACCGCCAGCATGGCCCTAGCCCTCCAGCCGGGCCGCCAGGCGGCGGGCGATGAACTCGGAGGCCAACAGCGCCAGCAGGGCCAGCACGATGGAGATCAGGCACAGGCGCTGGGCCGCTTCCTCGCCGCCGGGCACCTGCAACACGCTGTACAGGGCCAGGGGCAGGGTGCGGGTCTGGTTGGGGATGTTGGAGACGAAGGTGATGGTGGCCCCGAACTCGCCCAGGCCGCGGGCAAAGGCCAGCACCATGCCGCTGAGCACGCCGGGCAGGCAGAGCGGCAGGGTCACGGTGAAGAAGACCCGCCAGGGCCCGGCCCCCAGGGTGCGGGCCGCCTGCTCCAGGCCGCGGTCCACGGCCTCGATGGATAACCGGATGGCCCGCACCAGGAGCGGGAAGGAGAGCACCGCCGCGGCCACGGCCGCGCCCTTCCAGTTGAAGGCCAGGGTCAGCCCCAGGTGCTCATGCAGCCAGGCCCCCACCACCCCCCGCCGGCCCAGGACCACCAGCAGCAGATAGCCGGTGACCACCGGCGGCAGCACCAGGGGCAGGTGGATCAGGCCGTCAATGAGGGTCTTGCCTGGGAAGCGCCGCCGGGCCAGGAGCCAGGCCGCGGCCAGGCCGGGGGGCAGGCTGATCAGCATGGCCCAGAGCGAGACCCACAGGCTCAAGGACAGGGCCTCGGCCTCCAGTTCGCTCAGTCCCAGCACGACCAGCCAGTGGGCCACCGAAGGCTCCTTGCCCGCCCCTCCGGCCCAGGGGCTTTCTAGTTGGTGGCGAACCCGTACTTGTTGAAGATGGCCTTGACCGGCGCGCTCTGCAGGAAATCACTGAACTTACGCGCGGCCGGGGTGGCCTTGCCCGCCACCAGGGCCAGGGGATAGACGATGGGCGGGTGGCTGTCCGCAGGGAACAGCCCCACCAGCCGCACCTTGGGGCTGATGGCCGCATCAGTGGAGTATACAATGCCCAACGGCGTTTCGCCGCGCTCCACCAGGGTCAGGGCCGCGCGCACGTTGGCGGCCGGGGCCAACCTGGCGGCCACCGAATCCCACAGGCCCAGCTTGGTCAGGGCCTGTTTGGCGTAGATGCCGGCCGGCACGTGGCCGGGGTCGCCCACGGCCAGGCGGCCTTCGCCAAGGAGCCCGGCCAGGTCCATGCCCGGGCCCACCTTGGCCTGCACCGTGTTGGCGGCCGGGGCGATCAAGGCCAGCCGGTTGCCCAGCAGGTTGATCCGGGTGCCGGGCTCCACCAGCCTTTGCTCCTCCAGGAAGTCCATCCATTTCAGGTCGGCGGAGAGGAAGACCTGGGCCGGGGCGGCCTGGGTGATCTGCTTGGCCAGGGTGGAGCTGGATGCGAAGACGCAGGAGACCTTGCCCAGGCCCTGCTCCTCATAGAGCTTGGCGGCGTCGCTGACGGCGTTGGTGGTGGAGGCGGCGGCGAAGATGGTCACCGGCTCCGGGGCGGCGGCCAGGACCGGCGACCAGGTCGCCAGCAACAGGGCCAGCAGGGCGAACAACCTGGTGAACATGGGCGGATTCCTTTCGCGGCGTTGGTGGTCTCAGGGCCGGGCCGCAGCCGGGCCCGCGCAGGGTGCGCCCGCACCAGGCGTTCCCTATTACGTTATACCACCAAAAATATAACGCCACCATTTATCCGCGCCTAGCCCACATTGCGCTGGGCCAGCCACTGGCGGAACTCGTCCACCAGGCCCCAGAAACGGGCCACGGCCTGGCGGCCGGCCTCGGTGAGCACCGCGCCGCCGCCGCCGCTGCCGCCGGTCTGCTTGGCCACCAGGGGCTCGCCGGCGGTGCAGTTCATCTCCTCCACCAGGTTCCAGGCGTGGCTGTAGCTCATGCCCATGGAGCGGGCCGCGGCCGAGAGCGAGCCCTCGCGGTCGATGCGCTCCAGCAGCACCACCCGGCCCCAGGAGAGGAAGGTCTTGTCGTTCTTCTCCAGCCAGAGACGGCCCTTGAGCACCAGTTGGCCCTGGGCCGGACCGCTGGCCAGGGCGTTCTGCTCGGCCGGGAGCTTGGGTTTGGGCATGGCTGGTCACCTCGCCAAAAGGGGTTGGGCCGCGTGCGCGCTTGGGGTTCGGCTCAGGATAGGGCGGGGCGCGCCGGGGGTCAAGGCGCCCGGCGCCGGAGTGAAAATTTGCACGCGACGGTTTAATGTGCTACTTATTTAGTATCGTAAATTGTTCTGTAGTAAATGTTCTGTCATCACCATAACGGGTCTCTCCCCAAGGGAGGGGCTCGCTTTTTTGCCGGCCGCGGCCGGCGCATAGGCCCCGCCGGGGCCGGGAAGGATCGCTTCAGTCATGTGCACCATTTGCGGTCATTACGTGCAGGATGGTGAAATTTCGTCCATCGACCTTTACGACATGCTCAAGAAAATGGAGCACCGCGGGCCGGACAGCCACGGGGTGTTCCTGGACGGCCGGATCCACAAGGCCCGCCGGGTGGACGAGCTGCGCGATACGCTTGCGCAGACTTCACGCATCGCCATGGGCCACTCGCGGTTGTCCATCGTGGGCGCCGAGAAGACCGGCCAGCCCTTCACCAGTTGCGACGGCCGCCTGAGCCTGATCCACAACGGCGAGATCTACAACTACCAGAAGCTCCGCAGCCTGCTCTACCGGGCCCACGACATCAAGACCACCAGCGACAGCGAGGTGATCGTGCACCTTTTGGAGGAGGCCTACCAAGGCGACCTGCTGGAGGCCATGCAGAAGGTGACCCCGCTCTTGGACGGCATGTACGCCCTGGCCGCCACCGACGGCAAGGACGTGGTGGCGGCCCGCGACCCCATCGGCAAGAAGCCCATCTACTACATCCAGAACCAGGGCGTCACTTACTTTGCCAGTGAGAAAAAGGCGCTGTGGAACGGCCAGGACGACCCCCACCGGCTTTATCCCGGCGACCTGCTGCACATCAGCAGCGCCGGGCCGCGGGTGTGCAAGGGCTTCCACCTCCAGTTCCCCCAGATCGACATCGTGGATTTCCGCGAGGCGGTGGACGAGTACAAGGAGGTGCTGATCCGGGCCGTGCGCAAGCGCCTGACCGGGCTCAATGAGGCCGTGATCGGCGTCATCTTCAGCGGCGGCATCGACTCGGTGCTGGTGGCCAAGCTCCTTCAGCGCGAGGGCAAGAACATCATCTGCTATTGCACCGGCACCAAGGACAGCGGCGACATCCTGGCCGCCCAGGAGGTGGCCCGCGAGCTGGGCCTGGTGCTCAAGAACACCATCATCGACGAGGCCACGGTGGAGGCGCTCTTGCCCGAGGTGGTGCGCCAGGTGGAGGAGGCCGGCCTGTTGCAGGTGGAGGTGGCCATCCCCATGTACCTGGCCGCGCGCCTGGCCGCCCAGGACGGCATCCGGGTGATGTTCACCGGCCAGGCCGCCGACGAGCTTTTCGCCGGCTACCCCTGGTACATCGACGTGATGCGCGATTACGGCTACCTGCGCCTGCACGAGAAGCTTTGGGAGGACCTCTGCCTGCTCTACACCGACACCCTGGAGCGCGAGGACAAGCTGACCATGGCCCACTCCATCGAACTGCGCGCGCCCTACCTGGACCGCGACGTGATCAACACGGCCATGCGCATCAGCCCTCGGCTGAAGATCGAAGGCGAGCGCGACAACCTGCGCAAGCGGGTGCACCGCCAGGCCGCGGTGGAGCTGGGCGTGCCGCCCTACTTGGCCTACCGCGCCAAGGATCCGGCCCAGTCCGGCTCGGGCATCCACGACATCATCATGCGCATCGCCCACCACACTACCACGCCGGTGGACGCCGCCCTGGTGGGCGAGAACCTGGCCCGGGACAAGGGCAGCCTATATCGCTACGGCGAAGAAGTCTACGGCGACGACATGGCCCGTTTCTATTTGCAGAGCATCGAGCAGGACATCCAGCGCCAGTACATCCCGGATTTCCTGAATCACTAAGGTAGGATGTTGAAAAAGTCCATCCATGGCTTTTTCAACCCAGGCTGGCCGAAGTGAATTCGGCCCGCCTGGCGAAAAGCTCGGCCTTGTGCCAAGGCCTGCGCTTTTCGGCGGGCCATCCAGGGCCCGCGCGGGCGGTTCTCCAAACGCCCGCTAACCCCGCGGCCCCGTGACAGGACTGCACGAAAGGAGCGGCATGAGCCGGACCCTGAACGTCTGCATCGCGCAGATCAACTACGACTCCGCCCACATCAAGGCCCACGTGGAGCGGATCAAGGGCATCATCACCCAAAATCGCGCGGCGGACCTCATTGTCTTCCCGGAGCTGATCCTGCACGGCCACCCCTCGTTGGAGAAGCCCGAGGGCTTCCTTTACCGCAAGATGAAGGCGGTCTACGGGCCCATCTCCAGCGACCTCTACCGCTTCATCCAGGCCAGGGGCGCGCGGGTGATCTTTGGCGAACTCAAGCGCAGCGGCGACTACTACCACAACCTGGCCACCTACGTGGACGCCCACGGGGTGCAGAGCTACAGCAAGTGCCACGTGCACTGGACCGAGAACTTCGTGCCCGGCCGGCGGCTCAAGGTCTTCCATACCCCCCTGGGCAGGATCGGCATCAACATCTGCTTTGACGCGGCATTCTCGGAGACCTGGCGGATGCTGGCGCTGTTGGGCGCGGACCTCATGGTGAACATCGCCGCGGTGCCGGCCAGCTTCGCCCCGCGCTTCATGCGGCGGCGCATGCAGGGCGCGGCCATCTTCAACCAGCGGCCGGTGATCTACGCCAACCGGCCGGGGGCTTACTTTGGCGGCCGCAGCGCCATGTTCGACGCCACCGGCGAGGTGACCGCCAGCGCCGGGACCAGCGAGGAGATCCTGCACGGCGCGGTGGATTTGGAGGCGGCCGAGGCCTGGCGCGAGGCGGAGCCGGTCTTCCCCCACCGCCGGCCGCTGCTCTATCGTGACATCGCCAACCGCGGCCCGGGCGAGTGCGCCCGGCCCCTGGCCGAGCTGGGCGAGGCCCGCGGCCGGGCCCTGGCCCTGGCCGGCTGAGGCCGCCGTCCTTCCGCCCGTCCCCGACCGGGGCTCGCATCCGGCCGGGGGCGGGTTGGCCAAGCTCTGGTAAAATTACTTACTTGGACCAGGCCCAGCACCGGGCCGCAACCCAACCCCGCAAGCCGGATGGACCCATGGCGCAGGCGAGCGACGTCATCCTGGTGGAGGTGGGGCCGCGCGACGGCCTGCAATACGAGTCCGGCTTTTTCCCCACCCAGCGCAAGATCGCGCTGGTGGACCTGCTCTCGCGCACCGGCCTCAAGCGCATCGAGGTCACCTCTTTCGTCCACCCCAAGGCCGTGCCCCAACTGGCCGACGCCGCCCAGGTCTTATCGGGCATCACCAAGCGCGCCGGCGTGACCTACTCCGCCCTGGTGCCCAATATCAAGGGCTGCCAGGCCGCCCTGGCCACCCCGGTGGACGAGCTGGCCCTGTTCGTCTCGGCCAGCGAGACCCACAACCAGAAGAACGTCAACCAGAGCGTGGCCGAGTCCCTGGCCGGCCTGGCCGAGGTGGCCCGCCTGGGGCGCGAGGCTGGCCGCCGCCTGCGCGGCTACATCGTCACCGCCTTCGGCTGCCCCTACGAGGGCCGCATCCCCCGCGCGCGGCTGACCGCCATCCTGGAGGCCTACGCGGCCATGGGCGTGGCCGAGGTCTCCCTGGGCGACACCACCGGCATGGCCAACCCGGTGCTGGTGGCCGAGCAGGCCGCCTGGCTCATTGCCGGCGGCTGGCCTTTGGACATCGCCTTCCACTTCCACGACAGCCGCGGCCTGGGCCTGGCCAACGTGGCGGCCGCCTATCAGGCCGGCATCCTCATCTTTGACGCCTCGGTGGGCGGGGTGGGCGGCTGCCCCACGGCCATCGGGGCCGCGGGCAACGTGGACACCCTGGACCTGGTGAACCTGTTCGAGGAAATGGGCGTGAGCACCGGGGTGGACTTCGCGGGCCTGCGTGAGGCCGCGGCCCTCATCGCGGCCGAGCTGGCCGCGCAGTTGCCCAGCCGCACCTTCAAGCAGGGCCGGCCCCAATGGCAGGACCCGGCCGGCTGGCGGGCCTGATCTCGGTGCGTGTCGGAGAAAGCCATCCATGGCTTTCTCCTCTTGGAACTTGCCAAAAGTGAATTTTTGCAAGTTCTCGGAATGGCGCCAAAAATTAATT
>JAZDHW010000001.1:0-6025 GCA_043805555.1 Pseudomonadota bacterium | reverse complement strand
GCCACCAGCTCGTTGCCCTGCTCCACCTTGGCCACGCTGTCGGTGATCAAGGCCTGGATCTCCTTGGCCGCCGCCGCGCTGCGCCCGGCCAGGTTGCGCACCTCCCCGGCCACCACCGCGAACCCCCGGCCGGCCTCGCCGGCCCGGGCCGCCTCCACGGCCGCGTTCAGGGCCAGCAGGTTGGTCTGGAAGGCGATCTCGTTGACCACGTTGATGATGTCGCTGATCTTGCGGCTGGATTCAGTGACCGCGCCCATGGCGCCCACCGTGCGTTCCACCACCTGGCCGCCCTGCACGGACATGGTCGAGGTGCGCCGGGCCAGGTCGTTGGCCTGCTGGCTGTTGCCGGCGTTCTGCTTGACGCTGCTGGTCATCTCCTCGATGGAGCTGGCCGTCTCCTCGATGGCGCTGGCCTGCTGCTGGGTGCGCTCGGAGAGGTCCTGGTTGCCCTGGCTGATCTCGCCGGCGCTGGTGGCCACGGTCTCGGCCGCGGCCATGGACTCGGTGACCACCACCGAGAGATTCTCGGCCATCTTGTCGACATCCCGCATCATCTCGCCCAGCTCGTCGCCGCGGCGGAGCAGTTTCTCATCCACGCTGAAGGAGAAATCGCCCTTGGCCGCCTGGCCCACAGCGTCCACCGTGATGCGCACCGGGGTGGTGATGTTCTTGGTGATGAGGATGGCCACGATCACGCCCAGGAGCAGGGCGATGACGAGCCCCACCACCATCACCCACATTGAAAGGCGCAGGCCGTCCTCGGACTCGGTGGCCAGGTCCTGGGTGTTGGCGATGCCGGACTTGGAGGTCTCCTGGATCAGGACCAGGACGTCCCTGGCCACCTGGTTGCGAACCTTGCTGATCTCATCCATGGCCTTGATGCCGCTCATGAACTCGTTGATGGCCTTGCGATAGGCCTGGCCGGCGGCCTGGATGTTCTTGAGCTGGCGCTGGTTCGCCTCCACGTGCACCAGGTTGGTGATGTCGGCGACCTTCTTGTCGATGGCGTCGAAGTTGACCAGGGCCTCGCTGGCGATCTTCATGTCATTGACGGCCTGGGCCTTGAAGTTGGCCACCCGGATGACGTTGCCCTGGTCGATGATGTCGTTGATGGCGTTGATCTTGACCTGGCGCTCGCGCAGCTTGGCCGGGTCCGCGCCCTGCACGGTTTCGCGGTCCAGGGCCTGGATCTGGGACTTCTGGAAGGCGTATGCGTTGTCCATGAACTGCTTGGCGGCAGCGTCCATGTTTTGGCGGTTCTGGTTGTCCTTGTTGTTCTGAGTCTCGGTCTCGCCGGTGAACTTCTCATACTGGACCAGGCCGGCCTCGATCTTGTCCACCGAGGCCCGCAGTTTGATCAGGTGCCCGGACTTGGTCGCCAGGACCTTGGCGTCCTCCAGCAGTTTGTGCATGGTCTTGAAATGGCCGCGCCCCTCCTGCAGGTAGGCGGGATCGGCGACCAGGGCGTAGCTGCGGATGGCCAGCATGGCCAGCAGGTAGGTGCGTTCGATCTCGTTGGCCAGGCGCACCTCGGGCGCGTATTCGACGGCCATCAGTTCGGCGTTGAAGGAGGCCTTGCTCATGTTGATGACGGCCAGACCTCCCAGGATCATGGCGATCACAATCAACATGCCGAAGCCGCCGCCGATCTTAGCGCCTAGCTTTAGATTCTTCATGACTGCTTCCTCGTGTTGGCGGAACGCAAATTTCGCCCAGCCGGGGATCCCGGCGGGTGTGCGTGGTTTCGCTGCCGGCGGCCTTGCGGGCCGGAGTTGAAATACAAAGTTGAACAAGGAGCCTGTTAAAAAAATACTCGGTCTGTCGGTAGTTTTCCAAGAGAAATTAACGTCCGGGGCACCAAAAGAAACCGCGGATGGGGCTGTGTCGGCGGCTTTGGATATTATCGCACAACTGTGCCCGCGATGCTTCCGACGGCATCCACGGGGCTGATCGGGCCGCGGTCCGGCGGGTTCAGCGCTCCGGGCAATGGGTGAGCACCACCACCAGGCCCGGCCGCACCTGCTGGCCGGGGGCGGGGCGCTGGCCGGTCACCCGGCCCGTCAGCTCCGGGCCGGGGCAGATGCTGCGCCGCTGGAGGCGGGGCTTGAGGCCCAGGCGGGCCAGGGCGGCGCGGGCCTCGGCCACGGTCAGTCCCACCACCGCGGGCATGGTCAGACGGCGGCCGGCGCGTTGGCCGGGGCAGACGCCCAGGTCCACCCA
Organism: Pseudomonadota bacterium; assembly: GCA_043805555.1. Taxonomy (GTDB): domain Bacteria; phylum Desulfobacterota; class Desulfarculia; order Desulfarculales; family Desulfarculaceae; genus JACRDC01. The sequence goes on along the minus strand of JAZDHW010000001.1, from coordinate 3,805 downwards.
GGCCCCCCGCCGCAGCAGGGTCTCCGGGGCCGGGCTCTGGCGCAGCACCAGGCCCACCAGGGCGGGGTCGTCGCAGTCGGGGTCGGCCTTGAGCCGGCGCAGGCGGGCCTGGAGCCCGGCCTGCTGCAACACCTGGCGGGCCTCGGCCTCGGCCAGGCCGGTCACCGCCGGCGTCTGCACCCGGCCGCGCACCGCACCCCAGCCCTGGCGGTCGGGCTGGTAATCCTGGGCCAGGCAGACGGCGGCCAGGCCCCCCAAGGCCAGGGCGGCTAAAGCCAACACCAAGCTTTTCATCGCAAAGTCTCCCCCGGCCGGCGGGAAAAAATTCTAGAGACCGGATAGTCGATCTATAATATAACGAAACCCGAAGCTTCGCACGAACCCGGGCCACGCCGACGCCTCGGACGGCGGGTCCTCCTGGCCAAGCCGCTGGAGGTGCCTATGTTCCAGAACATCCTGTTCCCCGTGGATTTTTCCGAAAACAACCGCCGGGTGGTGCCTTATGTGCAAGACATGACCGCCGCCCATGGCTCCACGCTGCACCTGCTCTACGTGGTGCGCGACCTGTCGCACTTCGCGGGCTTCTATGTACCCCATCCCAACCTGGACGGCATGGTCAAGGACGTCAGCGAGGGAGCCCAGCGCAAGATGGAGGAGTTCTGCGCGGCCCATTTCCCTGGCCTTGACATCACCGCCAAGGTCCTGGTGGGCGACGCGGCCGATGGCATCGTGGCCTACGCCCGCGAGAACCTCATCGACCTGATTATCATGGGCACCCACGGAAGGCGCGGCCTGGAGCACGCCATTTTCGGCAGCGTGGCCGAAAAAGTGGTTAAATTCAGCCCGGTGCCCGTGCTGACGGTCAACCCCCACCGCATCTAGCCGCCCGGCCCGCAGCCATGAGGTGACAGCATGTCCTGGTCCGTTTCGCCGTTTCGCCCCCGGCTGGGGGCGGTCCTGACCCTGGCACTCGTGCTGGCCGCCTTTGGCTGCGCCGGAGTCTATGTGGATCCCGGCGCCCGCCCCGCCACCCTGGCGGTCAAGGCCGCTGCGGCGGTGACCCCCCGGCAGGTGCGCGACACCCTGGAGGCCCGGGTGCGCCTTTCGCCCCTGGCCTTTGCCACCCGGGGCGAGATCTCCGCGCCCCTGTGGGACCTGCGCGCCTTCGCGCCCCAGCCCGACGGCAGCCTCACCCCGCTCAAGCCGGTCAAGCCGGTGCTGAATCAGCAGGGCGACCAGTTCGCGGCCACGGCCGAGTTCCTGGCCCCGGCCGGCAGCCAGGAGGTGGTCTTCCTGCTGGAATGCTCGGTGCGCTACCTGTCCTTCGAAGGCCCCTTCCCCACTGAGGAATACGCCTACATCCTGACCTGGAAGGAGCGGCAGGCCCTGGACCTGCCGGCGGGGGGGCGCCTGCTGGTGGAGCCTTTCCGCGGCTATCGCTGAGGAGGACGCGAGGGGGGGAGTGTCCAATCACGAACCAGAGCCGGACGCCGCGCCGCGGGAAGGATGGCTGCCGACCCCGGCGCGCATCGCCCTGATCTACCTGGTGCTGGGCGGGTTGTGGATCCTGCTTTCGGACCGGGCGGTGGACAGCCTTTCCCTGAGCCCCCTGATGGCCAGCCGGTTGCAGACCTTCAAGGGCTGGTTCTACGTGCTGCTCAACGCCGGGCTGATCTACCTACTGGTGGAGCGCGCCCAGGCCCGCTGGCGCGACATCGAATCCTCCCGGCGCCGCGGGCTGATGCGCTACCGCCGCCTGGCCGAGAGCATCAGCGACTCCTTCCTGGCCCTGGACCAGAACCTGCGCCTCACCCACTGGAACCGCGCCTGCGAGGAGCTGACCGGCCGCAGCCAGCGCGAGGCGCTGGGCCAGCCTTTTAGAAGCGTTTTCCCCGAGCCGGACCAGGGCCCGGTGGCGCGGATGCTGCTGCGGGTCATGGAGCTGCGCCGGCCCGAGACCCTGAGCGCCGAGCTTGAGATCGCCGGGCGGGGCCGCCGCCACCTGGAGCTGGCCGCCTACCCGGCCGAGGGCGGGGTGAGCGTGGTGGCCCGCGATTTGACCGAGCAGCGCCAGGGCGAGCTGGAGCGTCAGCGCCTGGCCGCGGCCATGGAGCAGGCCGGCGAGGCCCTGGCCATCAGCGACCGCCAGCGCCGCCTGGTCTACCTTAACCCCGCCTTCGAGCGCATCACCGGCCGCGGGCGGGCCGAGATGCTGGGCCGGCCCATCAACGAGTTCCTCAGCGACCGCGACCAGGAGATCGTGGAGCGGGTCATCGTGGAGGGCGGCATCTGGCACGGCCGCCTGAGCCACCGCCGCAAGGACGGCGGCCAGTACCTGTCCGAGGCCACGGTGAGCCCGGTGCGCGACGACCGGGGGCAGTTGGTCAACTACGTGCGGGTGGAGCGCGACGTCACCGACCAGGTGGCCCTGGAGGAGCAGCTCCGGCGCTCGCAGAAGATGGAGGCCATCGGCACCCTGGCCGGCGGGGTGGCCCACGACTTCAACAACATCCTGGCCGCCATCATGGGCTACACCGAGCTGGCCCTGGCCGAGACCCGCGAGGGCGGCGACCCGGCCGCCCATTTGAGCGAGGTGCTCAAAGCCGGCGAGCGGGCCCGCGACCTGGTGCAGCAGATCCTGGCCTTCAGCCGCCAGGCCGAGCAGGCCGCCCGGCCCACCGACCTGGACCAGGTGGCGCGCGAATGCCTGCGCCTGCTCAAGGCCACCCTGCCCGCCACCATCAGGCTGACCTACGCCCCGCCCCCCCAGCCGGCGGTGGTGCTGGCCGATCCCAGCCAGTTGGGCCAGGTGGTGATGAACCTATGCACCAACGCGGCCCAGGCCCTGCATGGGGCGGGCGCGGTGAACGTGGCGGTGGAGGCCCGCCGCCTGGAGGCCGCGCCCGAGGGGCTGGACCTCAGGCCGGGCGAGTACGCGGTGCTGGTGGTGGGCGACAACGGCCCCGGCGTGGACCCGCTCATCGCCGAGCGCATCTTCGACCCCTTTTTCACCACCAAGGAGGTGGGCCGCGGCACCGGTCTGGGCCTGGCCGTGGTGCACGGGGTGGCCCGCGACTGCGGCGGCGGGGTCCGTCTGGTGCCCGGCGGCCAGCTCGGGGCCCAGTTCGAGGTCTATCTGCCGCGCCTGGACCAGCCGGCCGAGCCGGGCCCTCTGGCGGTGGAGCCGGACGTGGCCGGCGGCAAGGAGCGGGTGCTGGTGGTGGACGACGAGCCGGCCCTGCGCCGCACCGCCGCCCTGGGCCTGGGCCGCCTGGGCTACCGGGTGACCACCCTGCCCAACGCCCTGGAGGCCTTGCAGGCCGTGCAGGACGACCCGGATGGCTTCGACCTGGTCGTCAGCGACCAGACCATGCCCGGCATGACCGGCCTGGACCTGGCCCGCCGCCTGCACGAGCTGCGCCCGGACCTGCCGGTCATCCTCACCACCGGCCACAGCGAGCAGGTGCACAGCCAGAGCCTGGCCGAGGCCTGCGTGGCCGGGCTGGTGCTCAAGCCCGCCTCCCTGGCCCGCCTGGCCGTGGAGATGCGCCGGGTGCTGGACGCCCGGCCGCTGCGGGTCGCCCGCTAGCCCCGGCCCGCCCGATCCGCCCGATCCGCCCGGCCAAGCCTCTCTCGCCGGCCGCGCGTCCATCAGCCCTCTCAAGTGCCCTCCCCGCCGGGGAGAGGGGCAGGGGCGAGGGGGGCCCCTTTTACGGTCGTTGCGAAGAGCCCCGCCCCCCCTGGTCATGGCGAGGAGCGTCAGCGGCGCGGCAATCGCGCCGAGCCGCCTGCACGTATGGTTTCC